>NZ_JAOQKF010000001.1:317978-344372 GCF_025567565.1 Muriventricola aceti
GTCTCCGTTCTAGATAATCTCATATGGTATCCTGATTTTCGACGGTATGGTAATGGTCACCCTGGCCATCCAGTATCTGTGTTAATAGTCCCGCGGCGGCGTGGGATTGTTAAATACATACCAATGGTGATCAGATAAGGTCAAGGCAGGGATCTGCCGTGACAATTTTCCATGGGAAATTGTCACGATCCTTTTATGCGTGGGGCTTTGGCCGACCTCTGACCCGTGTGGTAAATCACACATTTTTTATGGAGGTAGATTTATGAAAAAGGCACTTGCTCTCGCGCTCTCCCTGACCATGATGGTCTCCCTGTTCGCCGGCTGTGGCAGTAAAGACAGCGGCAGCACCAACGCGAACACAAACACCAATACTTCCTCTGGTTCCCAGCAGGAAGAACTTCCCTCTTACTCCTTCCAGTTGGGCTTCAACACTGTGGAAGACTCTGTCCGTGGCGAAATGGCCCATGTATTCGCCGACTATGTGAACGAGGCTTCTGGCGGTCGTATCACCGTTGAGATCTTCCCCAACTCCTCCCTGGGCAGCGAGCAGGAGATGGTGGAAATGGTAAAGACCGGCTCCATGGACTTCACCATTCCCGGCGTCACTGCCATGTCTAACGTAGACGGCAACTTCGGCGCTTATGGGCTGCCCTTCCTAGTGGACACCTATGACGAGGCCCATGCCCTGCTGGACGGCGACTTCGGCAACGCCTTAAAGGACATCGCCCAGAACAATGGCTACAAAATCGTAGCCTGGGGCGATTTGGGCACCGTTCAGATCACCAATAATGTCCGTCCCATCAATTCCGTGGAGGACATGAAGGGCATCAATATGCGCTGTACCAACGAAGAGGTTTCCCTGAAGACCATGGACGCTTTGGGCTGTGCCACCACCACGCTGGCCTTTTCTGAGCTGTACCTGGGTCTAAGCCAGGGCGTCGTCGATGGCCAGTTCAACCCTATTGACGCCATCTATCAGAACAGCTTCACAGAGGTTCAGGACTACCTGGCTATCGTGAATATGTACACTTATGGCATCGCTCTGGTAATGAGCAATGATAAGTTCGAGTCCTATGATGCCGAGACTCAGCAGATCCTGATGGACGGTGCCGCTAAGGCCCAGGAAGCCGCCCGCGCTTACTGCGCCAATGCTGAGGAAGAGTATCTGCAGAAGGTCAAGGACGAAGGCTGCTTCCTGGAGATCACCACCCCCGATGTCGAAGGCTTCAAGACCGCTACCGCTGGTGTTTACGACGACTATCTCGCCACCTGCGATCCTCGTATCGTTGAGGCTGTAAATGCAATCCGCTAAAGCTAACCGCAACTAACCCTGCATTTGTGTGCTTGTGTACAGGGGCGCTGCTCCAGCGCCCCTGTACACATGGTGAACAGAGGAGGTTCTATGAAAGTATTATCAGCGATAGAGAAGGCCGTTGACTTTCTCTGTAATATTATGACAGGGATCGCCGCGTTAATGATGGCGGCCCTGACTTTGGACGTGTTCCTAAACGTGATTTTCCGCACAATTGGGAAGCCCATTGTAGTTTCTGTGGAGTTGACCACGATTTTCTTCCCCTGGATCGTCTGTATGGCTATGATTGTCATCGCCCGGCGCCAGGAGAACACCGCCCTGGTTTTATTTTTCGATAAATTCAAGGGTATCGTCCGTCACATCGCCGTGATCTTTATTAACGGCACCATGTTTTTCTTTTCCGCGGTCATGGCTAAGTCTGCCTTTGACCTCTCCCTTTCTCTTGTGGATGAGTACCTTGCTCTTACTCACCTGAGCAAGGCCTTTACATATGGTTCCATGTTCATCGGCTTTGTAGGTGTATGCATCATGCTCGCCTTCAATCTGCTTAAGTATGTGATGATAGAGATTGTAAGGATCGACAAGGAGGGTGCTGCGAAATGACCTTGATCCTTATTATGGCGCTTATGTTTTTTGCGCTGATTTGCATTGGCGTACCCATCGCCTTTTCTATGGGAACCGCATCGATCTGGTACCTTCTGACCAACGGCACTAGCTTATCTGTCGCGGCCCAAAAATTCTTTACCCAGACACAATCCTTCTCCTTCTTGGCCGTCCCCTTTTTCGTGTTGGCCGGCACTCTGATGGTCGAGGCTGGTATCGCCAAAAAGCTGATCAACTTTGCCAGTGTTCTGGTCCGCCACCTGCCCGCCGGTCTGGGTTGTGTGTCCGTGGTCACCAGCATGATCCTGGCTGGCATCTCTGGCTCCTCTGTGGCGGACGCCTCCTCTGTAGGCGCCATCCTGATCCCTGAAATGAATGACCGCGGCTATCCACCTCCCTTTTCCGCAGCCATCAACGCCACCAGCTCTGTGGTTGGCATCATCATCCCTCCCAGTAGTACCATGATCGTCATCTCCGCTATTACCAACCTGTCCGTGGCTAAACTTTTTATGGCCGGCGCTATTCCAGGCATCATCATCGGTCTTGCGTTTCTCGCCATTACTGCCTATATGGGTATCAAAAACAATTATCCCCGTGAAGCACGGGCCAGTAAATCGGAGATCTGGGCTGCCACCAAAGATGCCCTGATCGCTATGGTTTTTCCTGTTTTCATGGTAGGCAGCGTAGTTACCGGTATTGCTACCGTCACCGAGTCCGCCTCCATCTGCGCCATCTACTCCTTGTTTGTGGGTATCTTCGTCTACAAGACTCTGAATCTGAAAAAGATCTACAAGGCGCTGGCGGATGCCGCTATTGGCACCACCGTGGTCATGATGGTGGTGTCCTGTGCCTCGATCATGCAGTTCATCCTCATCAGCCAGCAGGTGCCCACCAAGCTGTCCAACGCCCTTCTGGGGCTGGGACTGCCCAACTGGCTGCTGCTCATTATGATGGTGCTGCTGCTGGGCGTGGCCGGCATGGTCATGGACAATGTCCCAAATCTGTATATCTTCCTGCCCATTTATATTCCTATTGCTCAAAGTATGGGGATGGATCCCATTCAGATGGCCATTATCTGCCTGTGTGCATTGGCCCTGGGTCTGTTTACTCCTCCTGTGGGCACCACCCTGTTCATCTCCTGCAACATTGCCAAATGCTCTATTGAATCGGTCGTCAAAGATTTGATTCCTTTCTTTATCGCAGGTGTTTTGATTGTGGTTGCGGTGGCCTTTATCCCTCCGCTGACCATGTGGATCCCAAGCCTTATGGGCTAATTATGAGCTTACTGCCGGCCCTCCTTTTTGTTCAGGAGGGCCGGTGTGCCGAAAAGGAGTATTTGATCAACCATGGACCATTATCATGAATTAGCGCAGCAATTTCTGCGGGATATGGTGGCCTTCCCAACTGTCAACGGGAATGAGAAGCCCCTGGCCCAGTATATTGCGGGGGTGCTGGAGGGCTATGGCTTCCGTACCCAGCTCCAGGATATTGCGGAAAACCGCTCTAACGTCGTGGCTGTCTATGGAAGCTCTGATAACCGGATTATCTTTACCGGCCATTTGGACGTCGTTCCCCCTGGTGGAGACTGGCAGGTGTGCGATCCCTTTCATTTGACAGAGCAGAACGGTCGTTTGTATGGCCGGGGTTCCTGCGACATGAAGGGAGGCATTGCCGCTATGATGGCCAGTGCCATCCGGGCTGTGGAAACGGGCGAAGCCCGTAACTGCGAACTTCGGCTTGTCTTTGTTGTGGATGAAGAGGTGGACGGTTTGGGCACCCAGTATTATGTGTCCCATGAGCCTCCTGGCGGCCGGACAATCGCCATCATCGGCGAGCCTACCATGTTGGAGGCCTGTATTGCCCACCGGGGCGTGACCCGCTTCAAGGTGGCTATTAACGGCCGTCAGTGCCACTCCGGCTTGCCCTATGAGGGTATCAACGCCATCAATCAGATGGCCCGTTTCCTATTGGAGGTCGAGCGCTTTGACCTGGATCGCCAGTCCTTGGACTGCGGCATTCTCCCACCTCCAAACATAACCGCTACCATGCTCCACTCCGGAGTGAAAGAGAACGCTGTCCCCGGCACCAGTGAGGTCATCCTGGACTGTCGAACTGTCCCCGGTGAGACTGCGGACACTCTGCGCGCCAGTATTCTGGATATCCTCAACCGGCTGTTCGATGGCACTCAAGTGACCTACGAGGTCTGCGACTTCATCAATGTCACTCCCAGCAGCACCCAGCCTGACGGTCAGGTATGTACTGTACTGAAAAACGCTTTTCAGGAGGCGTTTGGCCGGGAGGCGGCGGTCACCTATTTCAAGGGCTGCTGTGATATGTCCTATTTCTGCAAGGCGGGCTATACGGAAACGCTCCTGTGCGGCCCTGGCTCTATGGACCAGGCTCACATTGTGGATGAGTATATCGAGATTGACCAGTTGCATAAGGCTGTTGACCTGTATTCCGCGGTCATCCGCCAGGCACAGAAAGGATCTTGTCTATGAAAAAGTATCGTTTGGTATGTTCTGTATGCGGCAAACCCTTTGAGCGGGACACTGAGCCCTATGTCTGCGAAAGCTGCGGGGGGCTCCTGGAGCCGGAGTTCGATCTGGCCGCCAATGCCAGCCACTATCGAGAGGTCATCCGGGGCGGCTGTGTTTCCGGCGTGTGGGATTACCGCGATCTGTTACCTGTAGAGGGCGTGGAGGCGCCTGTCACCCTGAGCGAGGGCAATACTCCCCTGCTCACCGCCAGTAACCTGGGCCCAATCGTCGGGGTGGAGCAGCTCTTTCTAAAGAATGAGACATTGAATCCCTCCGGGACCTATAAGGACCGGTTTGCCACCGTTGCGTTGAGCATCGAGAAGGCCAGGAACACCCCTGCCGTGGCGCTGGGGTCGGCTGGCAACGCCGCAAATGCCATGGCCGCGTACTCTGCCAAGGCCGGTATGCCCTGCTTCGTCATCCTGCCCCCCGGAGCGGTAGCTGAACGTGGCTGGCAGGTACGGGGTTACGGGGCCAATCTGATCCGCATGGAGCATACAATAGATGACTGTATCAGCATGGCCAAGCAGGGCGAGGCGCTTTTTGGCTGGAAATCCCTGACCACCAACATGCTGACCAATCCTCTGCCCTCTGACGGCTACAAAACTGTGGGCTATGAGATCGGCAAGCAGCTGAACTTTCAGATGCCCGACTGGATTGTCGTCCCTGTGGGGGGCGGTGCCCTGATGAACAAAATCTATAAGGGCTGTAAGGATATGCTGGAGCTGGGCCTTATCGACAAAATACCCCGCTTCGTAGGGGCCCAGGCTTCTGGCTGCGCCCCGCTGGTTGACGCATACCAAAAGGGGCTGAAAAACCCCGAAATCTGGCCCGGTGTCCCCCAGACTGTCGCCTTCGCTATCGCCGATGTATGTGTATACGATGGTATCACTTCCATGGATGTTCTGACCAAGAGCGGCGGATGCGCCGAGGAGGCCACTGACGAGGAGATCCTGGAGGCCATGCACCTGATTGCCAGTAAGGAGGCCGTGGTAGCCGAGCCTGCCAGCGCCTGCTCTGTGGCCTGCGCCAAAAAGCTGGTAGCTAAGGGCGTTATCCAGCCCACCGACTCTGTTCTGTGTGTTCTCTCCGGCAACGGTATGCGGGATCTGAAGCTGATGGAGCAGGGTCAGAAGGAAGTCCCCTTTGTCAAGTACCGCGATGTAGAGGCAGTGAAAGCGGCTGTCAATGACTACCTGAACGACTCCAAGGACTGATGGGAGGCGCCAGTCATGGAACAGACCATCAAGGGACTGGCCAAGGAAGATGAGCTGGTCCGCCTGCTCTGCGACCTGGTCAGCATCGAAAGTGTCAATCCCCTGTTTGAAAAGGGGGGCACTGGTGAGAAAAATATGGTAGAATATATCTGCCGCTATTTTGACCAGTACCAGATCCCCTATATCCTTCAGGAGGCGCTGCCTGGCCGATTCAATGTGCTGGCCCATCTGAAGGGTACCGGCAAGGGCGCCCTCTGCTTTGAAGCGCATACCGACACGGTCACAGTGGACGAGATGGAGATCGAACCCTTCAAGCCTGTGATTCAGAACGGCCGTTTGTATGGCCGGGGCAGTGTGGACGACAAGGGCAGCGTGGCCGCTATGATGTACGCCATGCGTCTGCTCAAGGAGCATAAGATCGAGACCTACTCCGACATCTACTTTGCTGCCGCCGCAGAGGAAGAGTTTAGCTACAAGGGAGTGCTTCGCCTTTTGGAAGATGGTATCCCCTTTGACGCCGCCGTGGTTGGGGAAGGCACAAGCGTCCACGTCTGTCGCGCTTGTAAGGGGAACGTCCGCTTCAAGATCGTATCCAGGGGTCTTGCTGGACATAGCTCTCGCCCCTGGGAGGGACGGAACGCTATCGTGGCCATGGCCAATGTAATCTGTGAGCTGGAGAAAAAGCTGTTTCCCCTTTATGAACAGAAGAAGCATCCCCTGCTGGGGCCTCCCACCTTTAATATCTCCCTAATTCATGGCGGCAAGCTAATCAATATTGTCCCGGATTACTGTGAGATACAAATTGACCGTCGAGTCTTGCCGGGCGAGACCTACCAATCCGTCCGTCAGGAGGTATTGGGCTGCCTGGAGTCGCTGCTATCCTCCCACCCCGAGTACGAGGTGGAGATCCAAGAACCTTTTGTCACTGACTTTGCCATGGAGGTAGAGGAGGACTCCCCCATTGTCCGGACCGCCATAGCCGCCTGTGATGCGATCATGGGAGAGCACACCATCGAAGGAGGCTATTTCAGCTGCGACGCCAGCAAATTTACCCGCATCGGTATTCCCGCCATCGTTATGGGCCCTGGCAGTATCCTGCAGGCCCATACCAATGACGAATACATTGAGATCTCTGACCTGGCCAAGGCGGCCGAGGTGTTCACACAGATCTGTGTGGATTTTAGACCTTGATCTCATCATATTTTGAAAGGAGTAATCTTGTCATGGATGTTTATGAGCGTTTAAAGGAACTGGGCATTGAACTGCCTCCTGCCCCCCCTCCGGGCGGCCTCTACTCCCCCATCAAGCTGTTTGGCTCTAACCTGGTCTATACCTCCGGTGTCGGCCCCACTGATCCCACTGGCGGTGCCGTATACAGCGGGAAGGTGGGCACTGATCTCACCTTAGAGGAGGGGCAGGCAGCTGCCAGACTGGCCACAATCAACCTGTTGTCCGTCTTGCACAATCATCTGGGCGACCTGAACCGTATTAAACAGATTGTCAAGCAGCTGGGCTTTGTGGCCTGCCCCCCGGATTTCCATATGCAGCCCGCCGTTATGAACGGATCTACCCAGCTCCTGATGGATGTATTTGGCGACCCTGCTGGTCGGCCCGCACGCTCTGCTATCGCAACCAACGTACTGCCTGGCAATATCCCCGTAGAGATTGAGCTGCTCATCGAGCTGAAAGACTAAACTCTGCCCATAAAGGCAAACACAAGGCCCGCCCGGCTTTTGACCGGGCGGGCCTCTTTTACGCTGGGCACTGCCGCCCAGTGTGATCGATGGTGTAGTCCCCCTCCAGAATGATTTGGGAGATCGGGACAAAGGTGTAGCCGTCCTGTATCAGGGTTTCCAGGATACCAGGCAGGGCCTCCGGGGTATGAAGGGCCGCGTTGTGGAACAGCACGATGGAGCCCGGCTGTACCTTACTAACCACCCGCTGCGTGATATCGGCGGCTGACAAGTCCTTCCAGTCCAGGCTGTCCACATCCCACTGGATAGGCTCCATACCGATTGACCGGACGGCGTTGATGGAGTTGTCATCATAGTCCCCATAGGGCAATCGTACCAAGGTGGGCCGGACTCCGGTGACCGCCTCAATTTTATCGTTGCAGGCATTCAAATCTGCCACCACTTGATCGGCGGACAACTGCGGATAGTGAGCATGGGTATTGGAGTGGTTCATCACTTCATGTCCAGCATCAGCCAAAGCTTTTACCGACTCAGGGTATTTATCCACCCACTCCCCCACTACAAAAAAAGTGGCCTTCACCTTATATTTCTCCAAAATATCAATCAGCTGTTGGGTATCCTCGTTGCCCCAGGCCGCGTCAAAGCTGATGGACACCAGCTTCTGGTCCCTCTGAACACAGTATATAGGCAACTGCCGCGTAGTCGCCGCGGTCCCAACGGCCGCCGGATAATTGACCACATAGAACATTACCGCCGCTAGACAGAGGCAGACCATTCCGATCCCCCACCTCTTTGGAACAAAAAATATCTTTGGTCTACACTTTTTCTCCTTCATATCATCATCTCCCACATCAGTCTGATCCCTTCATCTATATGCGCCCCACTGTCGAAACATACTTCTCCTATTTTCCTTAGCAACGAAAATGGCTCGTCCTATTTTTGCAATTTTTTCAAAAATAATCTGCATTCCATATTGCTTTTTTCTGTGTGACAAGGTATAATGCCATCATATCCTGCGTACAAGTGTTTTTACAGGGCAGACAATCTGTAAAACGCTTGATTCCGGAATGAAAAGGAGTAGTGAACATGAAAAGAATCCTTGCCAGCGCCCTGTCCGCCGCCCTTCTGCTGACCATGCTGGCCGGCTGTGGCGGAAACAACAATTCCTCCAACAACGGTTCTTCCAACACTGGGACTTCTTCCGCCTCCAACACCAGCTCCGGTGACAAGGTGGTTAAGATCGGTGTGTTTGAGCCCCAGTCCGGCGACAACGGCGCCGGCGGAAAGCAGGAAATCCTGGGAATGCAGTACGCCCACTCCCTAACTCCCACTGTGGAGATCGGCGGCGAGACCTATACTGTGGAGTTGGTCTATGCCGATAACCAGTCCGCTAACGACAAGGCGCCCTCCGCCGCCCAGACTCTGGTTTCCGCCGGCTGCTCGGTGGTGCTGGGCTCCTATGGCTCCGGTGTGTCCATCGCCGCTTCCGACACCTTTGGGGACGCGGGTGTGCCCGCCATCGGCGTGACCTGCACCAACCCCCAGATCACCATTGGCAACGACCACTACTTCCGCATCTGCTTCATCGATCCCTTCCAGGGCACAGTCCTGGCTAACTTCGCCAAAGACCAGTTTTCCGCCACCAAGGCTTACTGCCTGGCCAAGCAGGGGGACGACTACTCCGTGGGTCTGTGCAACTACTTCATGAAGGCCTTTGGTGAGGAAAATTGTGTGTATGAGGTTTTCCCCGAGGGTACCTCTGACTACAGCTCCTATGTGACCAGTGCCAAGAACTCTGGCGCCGATGTATTCTTCGCCCCTGTTTCCATTGAGGCGGCGGCGCTGATTCTGGATCAGGCCGCTACCCAGGACCTGGGGATGCCCATGCTGGCCGGCGACACCTGGGATTCCAACGTAATCACCGAGGCCGCCAAGGGCAAAAGCAATATCGATCTCTACGTCACCACCTTCTATCAGGAGGGCGGCAACGCGGAGTTTGACGCAGCTTTTAAGGAGTGGATCAACTCCGACTCCACCAACCTGACCAATAACAACGGCAACGACATGATCGCCGCCGTTTCCGTCATGGGCTACGACGCCTACTATGTAGCTCTGGAGGCCCTGAAGGCCGCTGGCTCCACCAATCCCGCCGATGTGATGACGGCGCTGTGGGATGTGACCTATGACGGCATCACCGGACACATCGCTTTCGACGATGAAAACGGCGACGCGGTGCGGGATCTGGCCTATGTGAAGCACTGCAATACAGAAACCGGCGCCTGGGATCTGGTGGGCGAGCAGGGCGTGTAAGTCAACGCTCGACTTATCCTTTCAGATGGTACACCGCGCCCGGCGGGACAGTAAAACCCCGCCGGGCGCGGTTTCACAAGGCTTTGGGTCGCTGCGGAAAGGTCGTGAGATCTCTTGCCTCTTTCTCGGCGGCCTGAGGGATCATTTTGATACGGAGAGGGAGGAATCCCATGGAACAATTCACAACGGTTATACTGCCCTATATTTTGTCTGGCATCTCCGTAGGCGGCCAGTACGCATTAATCGCCATCGGCTATACCATGGTGTATGGTATCCTGCGCCTGATTAACTTCGCCCACGGCGACGTGTTTATGGTGGCGGGTCTGATGATGGTCTATCTCTCGGCGGCCCTGCCCTTATATCTGGCGGTGCCGGTGGTAGCGCTGCTGACGGTGGCTCTAGGCTTTGTCATCGAGAAAATCGCCTACAAGCCTCTGCGCTCCGCTCCCCGCATGAGCGTGATGATCTCCGCCATCGGGGTCAGCTATCTGCTGCAGAACCTGGCCCTATATGTCACCGGTGGTCTGAATAAAACCTATCCCACCATCCCCTGGATCTCCGACCAGGTGGATCTGTTCGGGGCTACCACCAAGCGGGTCACTCTGATCACCCCGGTGCTGACCATCATACTGGTCATCCTGCTGGTACAGCTGATCAACCACACCAAGGTGGGAATGGCTATGCGGGCGGTAGCCAAGGACTTTGAAACCAGCCAGTTGATGGGGATTAAAATCAACAATGTCATCTCCGTCACCTTTATCATCGGCTCCTTTTTAGCGGCAGTCGGGTCCATGCTCTATTTCTCCAACTATCCCGGTGTGGTACCTACCTCTGGAGCCATGCCCGGCCTGAAAGCCTTTGTAGCCGCAGTGTTCGGCGGGATCGGCTCTATCCCAGGGGCGGTGATCGGCGCATTCATCATCGGCGTGTTTGAGTCTCTGATCAAGGGGCTGGATACCATTCTGACCACCTTTCACATCATCCAGTCCCCTCTGGAGCTGTCCACCTTCTCCGACGCCTTTACCTTCGTGCTGCTGATCGTGATCCTGGTCTTCAAGCCGACAGGCCTGTTTGGCGAGAAGGCCACGGACAAGGTTTAACGGGAGGGAGTGGGTTAAATGATACAGCAAAAAAATAACAGGCAAACCCTGATCTCCCTGGCGCTGGTGGCATTGATGCTGGCGGTAGTGCTGGTTCTGGACCAGGTGATCCAGCCCACTGACTACATGTCAATGCTCCTCAAGGTGCTGCAAAAGGCTTCGGTCTATGCCCTGGCGGCTGTGTCCCTAAATCTGTTGACCGGCTTTACGGGCCTGTTTTCCCTGGGACACGCAGGCTTTATGCTCATCGGGACCTATATTTACGCCATCTTTACCATCTCCTCTGACAGCCGGGACGCGGTGTACCAGTACTATGACGCGGCGGTTCGCTTCTCCATCCCGGAGGCGTTGAGCGGCGCTCTGGGCCCCTTCGGCACCGTTCTGGGGGTAATCGTGGCCGTCCTGCTGGCCGGCCTGGGGGCCGCCCTGGTGGCCTGGCTGATCGGTCTGCCGGTGCTGCGTCTGAAAAGCGATTACCTGGCCATCGCCACATTGGGCTTTGCGGAGGTCATCCGCGCGGTCTTTCAGTGGGGAAAGCTGGGGCCGGTGACCAATGGCTCCAACCCTCTAAAGAGCTTTATACGGATTGCGGACTTTAAGATCCAGGCGGGCGGCGTGACCATCAGCCTGTCCACCTTCATCCCTGTCCTGATGTCCACAGTGTGTATCGGGATCATCGTCCTGCTTATCAACTCCTCCTACGGGCGGGCCTTTAAAGCCATCCGGGAAAATGAGATCGCGGCGGAGGCCATGGGCATCAACCTGGCCCGCCACAAGATGCTCTCCTTCTGTATTTCCTCCTTCTTCGCCGGCGTGGCCGGAGCGGGGATGGCCATGGTGCTGGGCATCGCCCAAGCCAATAACTTCAAGTCCGCCATGACCTATGAAATCCTGCTCATGGTGGTGCTGGGCGGCATCGGCTCCATCTCCGGCTCGGTCATTGGGGCCACCCTATTCATCGCTGCCTCCGAGTGGTGGCTGCGCGGCTTAGACAACGGCGCTTTCCTGGGCATCGAGGCCCCAGGCATCTTCCGCAACGGCTTCCGGCTGGTGGTGTTCTCCGTCATCATTATGGTGGTGGTCCTCTTCTTCCGGAAAGGCATCATGGGAGACAAGGAACTGCCAGATCTGTTTAAGCGCCGGAAGAAAGCCAAGGGGGTGGCGAAATGAGTGAGAGTATCCTCAATTTAGAGCACGTAACCATGCAGTTTGGAGGCGTGGTAGCGGTCAATGACCTGTCCCTGGAGGTAAACAAGGGAGAAATCGTGGCGCTGATCGGCCCCAATGGCGCGGGCAAGACCACGGCCTTCAACTGCATCACTGGGGTCTACGAGCCCACCAACGGAAGGATCTCTTTTCTGGGGCAGCCTATGGTGGAGAATTTTCCCCAGGGCAAGATGAAAAAGACCTACCAGGGGGAGAACCAGGGGATGTTCACCCACAAACTGGCCCCCACCCCAGATCAGATCACCCATATGGGGATGGCCCGGACATTTCAAAATATCCGGCTGTTTTCCTCTCTTTCTGTGCTGGACAACGTGCTGATTGCCAAGCATATGCGGGCCAAGCACAACGTGTTTTCCTCCACCTTCCGTCTGAGCAGGCGGGAGGAGGCACGGATGCGGCGGGAGGCCATAGCTCTGCTGGAGGAGCAGAATCTGGATCACCTTCAGGACGAGGTGGCTGGCTCCCTGCCCTATGGACTACAACGGCGGCTAGAGATCGCCCGGGCCTTGGCCACCGAACCCAAGCTCCTGCTTCTGGACGAGCCGGCCGCGGGCATGAATCCTCAGGAGACCCACGAACTGACAGACTTTATCCGGCAAATCCACACAAGGTATGATTTGACCGTATTGCTGATTGAGCATCACATGGATCTGGTCATGCGGATTTCCGACCGCATCTATGTCTTGGACTTCGGCAAGCTAATCGCCCAGGGCACACCGGAGGAGATCCAAAACAATCCTCGGGTAATTGAGGCATATTTGGGGGTGGCGGACGATGCTGAAAATTGACGAATTGCAGGTAAACTACGGCGGCATCGAGGCCGTGAAGGGAATCACCTTTCAAGTGCCAGAGCGAGAGATCGTCACACTGATCGGCGCGAACGGGGCCGGGAAATCCACCACCCTTCGGGCTATCGCCGGACTGGTAAAGCCAGCGGCGGGCCGCATCCATCTCCAGGGGGACGATATCACCGCCCTCTCTCCCGACCGGATCGTGTCCAAAGGCATCACCTTAGTCCCAGAGGGGCGCCATGTATTTCCCGATTTGACGGTACTGGAAAATCTGAAAATCGGCGCCTATCTGCGCCATGACGACCTGGAGGACGACATCAAGTGGGTCTATGACCTGTTCCCCCGGTTGAAGGAGCGTTCCTGGCAGGCGGCGGGCACTCTGTCCGGCGGCGAGCAGCAGATGCTGGCCGTAGGCCGTGCCCTCATGTCCCGGCCTAAGATCATGATGATGGATGAGCCCTCCCTGGGTCTGGCTCCTCTGGTGGTCAAGGGGATCTTTGAGATCATCAAGGAGATCAACAAGCAGGGCGTCACTATCCTTCTCATCGAGCAGAACGCCAACATGGCGCTGCACATCGCGGATACCGCCTATGTTTTGGAGACTGGCCGCTTGACTATCTCCGGCTCCGGCAGGGAGTTGTTGAGCAATGAGGCTGTGAAGAAAGCCTATCTGGGATAATTACATGAATCAGAGGGCCGCTGTCAAACAGGCAGCGGCCCTCTTCCCTTATCCCGTATGTTCCTCTTTTCCGGCGGGCTCCGCCGCGGCCAGCGACATAATGGACACCTCGAAGGCCACCCGCTCCTCGGAGCGGTCTCCGCTGACCTTGGTATAGGTTCGGCTCTGAAGTCGTCCAGTCAGCCGCAGCTGGTCCCCCACCTCCATGCCTCCGCACCGGTGGGCTAAACTGCCCCAGGCGATGCAGGGCAGATAGTCCGCTCGTCCGTACCGGCGGTTGACCGCCAGGATCATATCACAGATGGTCCGCCCCAGGGGGGTGGCCCGCAGGCTTGGTGTCTTACATAGGGTGCCGGAGAGCTCCAGCCGGTTTTCATCCTCTCCCGGCTCCTGCCGCAGCTCTCTGGCAAAGGCACTGATGACCAGCCTACTGCCTACCCCAGTTCGGTTGTTGAAGGTCCGTACTTCCCCCAACACCGTCAGCTCGCTCTCCCGCTCCAGCGGTCCGCAGCACTCCAGCAGCTCCAACGGAGCTACCACGTTCACCTGATCCTCCGCGCCTGACAGGCGCCGGACCACCAGTGGGAAGGTATAGAACTCCACGCCGTGGTTGAGATGGGAATAGACTGGGGCCTCCCCTACCGCGCCATGGAGGCGGATATGGTTGACGTCGGCGGAGCACTTTCTCATGGACCATCACTCTCCTGAATCGTTTGTTCCTCTGATGTATATGAAGTCCAAACGCCAGGTATGTCCCAAGCCGTTCCCCAGGGGGCGACAAAAAGGGCGTGTCCACCCCCACGGACACGCCCCTATTTTCTATCGACGGCCGAACCCGCCGCCGCGGCCTCCGCCAAAGCCTCCACCGCGGCCACCAGAAAATCCTCCGCCCCGGGAGCCACCGAATCCACCTCCACGGAAAGAGCCGGAGGAGAAGCCGCCGCCGCGGGAACCACCGGAGAAGCCGCCGCCTCTCGGTCCACTGGAAAAACCGCTCCCTCTGGAGCCGCCGCCCGGACCCGAAAAGCCGCTGAAGCCTCCACCGCCGGGCCCTCTAGGTCCCCTTGGCGGAGGAGGAGGGGGCGGCTGATGCCACCGCCGGCGGTACCAGCCGTAAGAGGGGCCGTGCCAGAACAGAATAGGCCGGAACACATAGGGCGGATTGACCACTCCGTAATATCGCTGACGATAAGCGGTATAGCGCGCGCTGTCAATCAAGGTGGCCGCCACCAGCGCGATGGCCAGAAGAATGACCAGCATCATTACCAGCCCCCCGGTCCTCTGGGCGCCGCCATAGTGATTGGCGTTGTCCAGATAGCCCAGGCCGTAGTTGTCCACATAAAATTGGTTGACATCGGCAAAGAGGTTGAGCACCCCTTCTCCGTACTCTCCCGCCGCCACATACTCATAGAGGGACTGGTCCATATAGTTGGTGACCTGCTGGTCTGTCATGGGATAGTCCGGCCCCACGGCCAAATAGCCATTGGTATTTTTTACATCGATGACCAGGATGCCGTCGCTGCTGGCCAGCTCGATTTCCTCCCCCAAGGAATAGGCGTAATCGCCAATATCGCCGGACACCCCGTCCACCACCGCCAGCGCGATGAGGCTGTCATATCGCTGGACCCAGTTGGCATTATACAGGCAGATGTCCCGCTCCTGGCTATCGGAGAGCACGCCGGCCTGGTCCCAGATATAATCCGCAAACTGGGCGGTGGACAGGCTGGTATCCAGCCCCACCTCTCCCGGCTCCGGGACTGCGGCGCTCTCCTTGTTCAGGCCGATGACCACCGCCGCCCCGATCATCGCGGCTGTGCACAACCAGGCTACCCAGGTCTTTTGAAAAAATTTCATATAGGAACCCCTTGTCATTTATGTAGGGGCGCATTCGAGATCCGCCCCACAGAAACTGCGCGATCCTTCGGCGCCTCCGCTCTTTGTTCCGTCAGGACCTCTTAGCCCCTTAGCTCAAGAAGCTTCTGCTTTAGCTCCCCTTCGATCCTGCCCAGCTCCGCCTCCGCCTCTTTCCGCTTCTGGCTGCCCTCGGTCTGAATCCTCATCACCTCATCCAAGGTAGAGATAAGCTGCTGGTTGGTATGCTGCAGTGTTTCGATGGAAACCACAGACCGCTCCGCCTCCTTGGCGGTTTCGATGGTGCCCATCTTCAGCAGATCGGCGTTTTTCTGGAGCAGTTGATTGGTCATGTCGGTGACAGCTGTCTGGGCAGCCGTGGCCTGTCGCCCGTGTTCCAAGCCCAGAGCCAGCACCATCTGGCTCTTCCACAGGGGGATGGTATTGACCAGAGAGGACTGGATCTTCTCTAGCATCAACGTGTCGTTGTTCTGGAGCAGTCTAGTCTGGGGTCCCATCTGTATGGAGATCATCCGTGTCAGCTCCAGGTCATGAAGCTTCTTTTCAAAGCGGGAACACAGGTTAGCCAGGTCGTTGTAGGCCTGGGCATCCTCCTGGGCGCCGCTCTCCTCCGCCTTTTTCTTCAAATCGGCCAGGTCGTGGGTCCGAAGATACTCCAGCCGCTTCTTGCCGGCAATGATATACATGGTCAGCTCTTTGTAATATTTGGTGTTCAGCTCATACATCTGGTCAAACATGGCGATGTCCTTCATCAGGACCACCTGGTGATTCTCCAGCACCTTGACGATCTTGTTCACGTTGGTCTCCGCCTTGGAGTAGCTGGCCTTCATGGCCTCCAGCTCATTCTTCCGCTTCTGGAAGAATCCGGCAATGCCCTTTTTCTCCGGCTCGCCAAAGGTCTTAAGCTCCACCACCAGGGAGGACAGCGCCTCGCCCACCTCGCCCAGGTCCTTGGTCTTTACATTGTTCAGGGCGCTCTCGGAAAAGGCGGCGATGTTCTTCTGGGCCGCGGCCCCGTACTGGAGGACCAGGTTGGAATCGGTGACGTCGATCTTCTGGGAGAACTCATCCACCATCTTCCGCTCCGCCTCGGTGAGCATGGACTCATCCAGCTTGACGGCGTTGGCGTCCCGTTGAGCCTGGAGGGCCGCCTGCTCCTCCTGTTGAGCGGCAGTGCCGGGGGCGGGGGCAGGGTCCAAGGTCAGTTCCGGGGCGGCGGGCGGCTGGGCAGCGGCCGCCCCGCTGGGGTCCAGGGTCAGCTTGGGTGTCAGGTTCAGTTCGTCACTCATATTGGGTTCCTCCTAAAATGAAAGTAGTCATACCTCAATCGTTCCTGGGGCTCTTATCATAGGCCAGCCAGCGCCGCCAATGGAAGGCGCAACTCAAGCTCTGGAGCAGAAGCAGGGCTACATACCACCAGAACATGTTTCCGCTGAGTCTATCAGGAAAAAACAGCAGAAGCCCGATCTGCAAGGCCGGGATCACAGACCAGAGTACAGCGTTAACCAGACATTCGCGCTTGCTTATAAATTCGCGGTAATTGGCCATGCTGCTCTCCTTTCATTTGCCGCCCGTTTTGTCCTCCTTGAAGGTGAAATAACGGTACCAGTGAAACCCGACGAAAACCACCCCAGCCAGTGTGATGATCAGATTGAGCCAGAAGTAGGGGGCGCCGGGGACCAGCATCCGGTTCTGCAGCCCGCCCCCCAGCCACAAAACCCACAGAAAGGTCCAAATCAGGGCCCGGTTCATCCTGGACTGCTTGGTATCCGCACTCATATTCTCCTCCTCACAGCTCCAGCTTGGGACCGTCCTCCTTGGATGAGCCCCCCATAGTCATTCCCCCCAGCCCCTCCTGGGCCAGCAGGTTCTCCATCACAGTGATATCGGTGGAGATGTCCAGGGCCTCCTCACCGAACAGGGCGTCCAGCTGCTTGTCAAAGGCCTGGGTAATGGTGTCCATCATGCGCTCCACCTTGGCTTTGGTGGTGCTGATATTGTCCCCAGCGATGCCGGTGGAGTCCATCCGATCATAAGCGTTCAGGATCTTCAGTGTCGTGGGCAGGTAGTAGTCCATAAATCGGCGGATCTGGGACAGTTTTTTGGGCTGCGACACCACCTGGTCGATGATCTTTCCGGTGACATCCTCCAAATGGTCGATCTGAGCGGATATCTTTTCGTCCACAATGGCATCGTTAAGGCGGCGCATCTCTGACAGCGCCCTGTCCCTCTCCCGGATGAGCGCGTCAATAGCCGGGTCGCCGGTGGTCTTCTCCTTTTTAGGCTCCTCCTTGGGCCTGTCCTCTTTCTCACCGGCCAGCTCAAAAGCCTTGTCGGGAAAGACGGCCTTCCCAGCGATAAAGGCGACCAGAGAGAGGACCGCGCAGATCCCATAGGAAGCCGCCGACTTCAGCGGAAACAGCAGGGCATAGCCCAGCCAGACCACGCCCACCAGATAAATGGGCAGTACCGAGGGTTTGATATGCTTGGCCATAATTTCCTCCATCGCCCCGGCGGGGCAGCAAAACTCGGATATAGATAGTCTTATTGTACAACCGGGAGTGGAGCAGTGTCAAGGCGAAGGGCACTTTCTCCCAAAATCGCCCTCCTTTTTTGCCCTATCTCATTGACTTCTCCCCCAAGATTGAGTATGATTTTAAAGAATTGATTTGATAAAAAGGAGAACCTCCTATGCTTACCCTGGAACAGTTTAAAAACGCCCGGAGCACACTCCAGGGTGTTCTTCGGCCCACCCCTCTGATTTACTCCCCCTACTTGTCCAAAACCTGCGGCAACTACGTCTATCTCAAGCCGGAAAATATGCAGGTCACCGGGGCCTACAAGCTTCGGGGGGCCTATTTTAAGATCAGCACTCTGACGGATGAGGAGAAGGCCCGTGGTCTTGTCACCGCCTCCGCCGGCAACCATGCTCAGGGCGTGGCCTACGCCGCCCAGGCGGCCGGCGTGGCCGCCACTATCGTCATGCCCACCACTACTCCTCTGGTAAAGGTAAACAACACCAAGGACTACGGCGCCCAGGTCATCCTCCATGGCGAGGTATTTGACGACGCAGCCGAGCTGGCCGCCCGGATGGCAGAGGAGCAGGGATTAACCTATGTCCATCCCTTCAACGATCTGACACTGGCCACTGGTCAGGGCACCATCGCCTATGAGATCTTCCAGGACCTGCCCGACGTGGACGTGATCCTGGTCCCCATCGGCGGCGGAGGGCTGGCCGCCGGCGTGGCCACGCTAGCCAAGCTGCTCAACCCCCAGGTTGAGGTCGTGGGGGTTGAGCCCACTGGGGCCGCCTCCATGAAGGCCAGTCTGGAGGCTGGTCACATCGTCACCCTCCCCTCCGCTACCACCATTGCGGACGGCGTGGCCGTCAAAACTCCGGGGGACAAGGTGTTCCCCTATATCCAGCAAAATGTGGACCGCATCCTCACCATCGACGACGGCGAGCTGGTGGAGGCCTTTTTGGATGTGATGGAGCGGCACAAGATGGTGGTGGAGAACGCGGGGCTGCTCACCGTCGCCGCTCTGCGCCACCTGGACTGCAAGGAGAAAAATGTAGTGTCCGTCCTGTCCGGGGGCAACATGGATGTCATCACCATGGCCTCTCTAGTCCAGCACGGGCTCATCTGCCGGGGCCGTATCTTCACCTTTGCCGTCCAGCTTCCCGACCGCCCCGGCGAGCTGATGCGGGTGGCCGGTGTACTGTCCCAAAACAACGGCAATATCATTAAGCTGGAGCACAACCAGTTCGTCAACATCAACCGCCAGTCCGGTGTGGAGCTGCGTGTCACCCTGGAGGCCTTCGGGCACGACCACAAGGCCCAGATCCTGGATGCTCTGCGGCAGGCCGGCTATCAGGTGTCTGAGGTGGATACCGGCGACTTCTATACCTGAGTCTTCTCTGCCGCCCGCCGGAGGCGGGCCTCCGGCGGGCGGCTATCTGAAAAGCGGCGGGCCAGCGGGCTGAACCGGACGGTTTTGGCCGTGGGATCGGCCTGGAGCGATCCGCCTCCCCCGGGGCACCCGGGAGAGCCATAGGCCTCCCTTCTCCGCCCTGTATCCTATGCGCCCGGGCCACAAACTGCCCCATCGCGCCAGCCGCTCCTATCCCGTCTCTCCGTCGAAGTTTGAAAGTGAGGTCATCAACCATGGTAAAGATCGCTCCCTCTATTCTGTCCGCCGATTTTGTCAATCTGGAGCGGGACATCAAAAAAGTGTCGTCCGCGGACTATCTCCATGTGGATGTGATGGACGGCTGCTTTGTCCCCAACCTTACCATCGGCATCCCGGTGGTAAAGTCCATCCGCCAGTGCACAGACATGTTTTTGGACGTCCATCTGATGATCGACAAGCCGGTGCGGTACATCGAGGACTTCGCCAAGGCCGGAGCCGACCTGTTGTCCGTCCATCTGGAGGCCGACCATCCCACCCACATCGCCCAGGCCCTGAAGGTCATGGGGGAATGTGGGGTAAAAAAGGCGGTGGCCCTGCGGCCCATCACCTCTGCCAACGCCATCCTGCCCTATATTGAAGAGTTGGATATGGTGCTGGTCATGACTGTGGAGCCCGGCTTCGGCGGCCAGTCCTTTATGGAGTCCCAGTTGGAGACCATCCGCCAGGTCCGGGCCATCATCGAGAAGTATCATCCCACCTGTGAGCTAGAGGTGGACGGCGGCATTGCCCCCAAGACCGCTCCTCTGGTAGTGGAGGCGGGCGCCAACGTACTGGTAGCCGGCTCCGCCGTCTACGGCAAGGAGGATATCCCCGCCGCTATCTCCGCCCTGCGGATATGAGAGGAGCCCTTTTATGAAATCCTACGCTGTCCGTACCGCTAAGACCCCAGAGGACGCTGAAGCCCAGATGAACGAAATGGCTCGGGAGGGCTGGACTGTCAAGGCCGTTACCTTCTGGGAAACCGCTATGGCTTACCGGCTGGTCATCACCTTTGAAAAAGAAATTTAATCCCGCTCCCTATCTCTCCTGGAGGTCTCCGTCATGCAGTATTTTCCCCCCGCCCTTGAAAATCTGGTAGAACACTTCGCCAAGCTGCCCGGCATTGGTCTAAAGTCGGCCCAGCGGCTGGCCTTCCATGTCCTGTCCCTGCCTGAAGAGGAGGCGTCCGCCTTCGCCCAGGCCATCCTGGAGGCCAAAAAGGTGATCCACTGCTGCCCCGTATGCCAGAATCTCACCGAGGGGGAGGGCCCCTGCGCCATCTGTGCCAGCCAGAAGCGGGACCGGTCCACCGTTTGCGTGGTAGCCGATCCCAAGGACGTGGTGGCCATGGAGCGCAGCCGGGAGTACGGCGGCGTGTATCATGTGCTCCACGGGGTCATATCTCCTATGAACCGGGTGGGCCCTGACGACCTGCATATCCGCTCCCTGGTGGAGCGGGTAGCCGCCGGCGGTGTGGCTGAGGTCATCATGGCCACCAACCCCGACACAGAAGGAGAGGCCACCGCTATGTATCTATCCCGTCTGCTCAAGCCGTTCCAGGTAAAGGTGACCCGGCTGGCCTATGGCATCCCTGTGGGCAGCCATCTGGAGTATGCGGACGACGCGACTTTAATGCGGGCCCTGGAGGGTCGGCGGGAAATCTGAATCCTCCCTCACCTCACGTCCCCCATTGTTTCAAATGAGCATACAAAAAGCTGTGGAGAGGACACTCCACAGCCTGTTTTTTACAGCTTTACCGGAATAGGCCGCAGGATCCGAAGGGTATCCGGAGTCACTCCACATTCCAGCGCTATCACCTCCACCCCCGCCCGGGCCGCCCGGCGCAGAGCCTCCCCAAAGTCGGGGTGAGTGGCATCGTTGGGCTCCATCCAGCGCATCCCCTCCATCTGGACCACAAAGCAGACGGCAGCCCCATATCCCGCCTGTCGGGCCGCCACCAGCGCCTCCAAATGCTTCACGCCCCGCAGGGTGGGGGCGTCCGGGAACCGGGCGATCCGGTCCTCCTCTAAGGTGACCCCCTTCACCTCCACAAACCCACGGGTAGAATCGGAGGTCTTTTCTCCCCCATTCAAAAACTCCCAGTAATAATCGATTCTAGAATTCCCATATGTCATCTCTGGTCGAAGCAGTGTGGGGACAAACCCCAGCCCTCCGGCGGCCGCCCACTCCCCAAATACTCTGTTGGGCGCCTGGGAGTCCATATTGATCAGGAGAGGGCCTGCCGGCCCCTCCTTCTCTACCGCTACCAGGTCAAAGCGGGTCTTACGGACCGGATTGTGACTGTCCACCAGATAGACCCGGCATCCAGGGACTAGCAGCTCCCGGCACCGGCCGGTATTTTTCACATGGCAGACCTGGAGGTTCCCCTCCACCTCTACCTGCGCAACAAAGCGGTTGGGCCGGGCTAGAAAAGTACCGGCGCGGATATTGGGATATTTCATCTTGTCTTTTCCCCCGGAGTTCTGGTAATATGTCCCTAGTATAGCCAATGATAGGAATCGAGGCAAGTCCCATGGAGAAAAAAGCTGTCTGGAACATTATCGCCGCCGCTGCCCTCTGGGGCTGTATCGGCGTCTTTTTGAAGCTGCTCACCGCCGCCGGTCTCTCCTCTATGGATGGAGTGGCTCTCCGCAGTGCGGTAGCCGCTCTGCTCTACGGCCTCTTTCTAGCCGCTACGGACCGTAAAGCGCTGAAAATCCAGCCCCGGCACTGGTACTACTTCTTTGGCTCCGGTGTCTGCTCCCTGGTCTTTTTCAACTGGTGCTACTTCTCCGCCATCTCCACCAGCTCCATGTCCGTGGCGGCGGTGCTGCTGTATACCTCCCCCGTCTTCGTCACCCTTCTGTCCGCCCTCTTTTTTCGAGAGAGAATCACGTCCCACAAGGTGGCCGCCCTGGCGTTGACCTTTGCAGGCTGTGTCCTGGTCACCGGGCTGCTCCCGCTGGGCCAGCAGTCTGTGTCCTATCTGACGATACTATATGGATTAGGAGCCGGATTTGGTTACGCTCTGTATTCAATTTTTGGCAAGCTGGCCCTTAGGCAATACGCCTCCTCTACGGTCACTTTCTACACCTTTCTCTTTGCCGCCCTGGCCTCTCTGCCCCTGTCTGGTCTTCCCCGCCATCTGGAGGCGCTGGCGGACTGGCGGGCTATTCTGGGCGGGTTGGGCATCGGGGTGCTGTGCTGTATCCTGCCCTACCTGCTGTACACTGAGGGGCTCCGGTACACCGAGGCGGGGAAAGCCGCCATCCTTGCCACTGTAGAGCCCTTTGTGGCCGCCCTGTTGGGGATCTGCCTGTTCCATGAGTCAGTCACCTTCTATAAACTGCTGGGCATGGGGGCCATCTTCCTGGCCATTCTTCTACTGAATCGAACCACAAATGAATAATAAAAGGAGCTGTCCGCCTGGGACAGCTCCTTTTTATCCTTTTACAGTTTTACAAATTTGTCTTTGTTGGCCCGGCAGATAGGGCACTGATAGCCGTCGGGCAGAGTTTCCTTCTCCGCCACATAGCCGCAGATGGTGCATCTCCAGCCCTCGTTGCCCTCCAGGGTTCGGACCACAGTGGCGGTGGGCGGAGTAGAGCCCCCGTCGTTCTTGAAGTCGTCCACGGTCAGGGCAGGCCCCTCGCCCAGCACCTCGGCCTCCATCGTTTCAGCGATATAGAGCATATAGGTGCCCAGATCCAGCTTCTCCACTACCTTACAGCTAAACCGGGCTAGAGCGTGATCCTTCACATAGGGATTTCCTGCCCCATCCCGCTCTACGTCGAAGCCATCGAACTTGTTCACTACCCGGCCGGACTTATAGCCAAACAGATTGACCAGATCCTTTGGGGTATCCTTGGCCAGTACCGTGGCGGCAAAGCTCCCCTTCGCCTCGATGGCTTTGAAGGTCTCGTTACTCTTGTTTACTGTCAGGGAAAACTTGAAGGGCATAGAGGATGTGACCTGGTGCAGAGAGTTGACGATACAGCCCTGAGGCTTGCCGTCCAACTCGGCGCCTACGATAAACAGGCCATAGTTGATGCGGCTGAATGCTTTGCGGTTCATATGAGTTCCTCCTTACTTTTAATAAGAATTATTCCTATTTATATTTCTATCATAGCAACATTTTATCCCGTTGTCAAGGAAAATATTTGCAGGGACTGGGAGACTTTTTCTTCCCTTGTCCTCTATTTGCCTCTCTGTTATAATAAAAATAGAGAGAAAAAGGAGGATACCCCATGCATATACCTGCCTGCCAGACCACCCAGCTGGAGCTCATCTCCTTCGACCAGGCCTTAGAGGAGGCTCAAGAGCCCAATCCCGACTATGACTCCTCCCGCTGGCTCTATGTGCCCAATTTTTATTCTGAGTACCGATACATCCTTGGAACCAGAGGGGATCGCCCCCTGATCTGTGTAGGTGTCAATCCCTCCACTGCAGCTCCGGATGCCCTGGACAACACCCTGAAATCGGTAGAGCGTGTGGCCCTCCACAACGGATATGACAGTTTCCTCATGTTTAACGTATATGCCCAGCGGGCCACAGACCCGGATCACATGGAGCAAACCTGCAATCACACCCTCCATCATGAAAATATGAGGGCCTTCGCATACGCCCTGTCCCTGGACCGGTCCGGCTCACCCTCTGTATGGGCGGCCTGGGGGACGATCATTGAAAAACGGGACTATCTGCCTCTCTGCGTCCGGGATATGGTCCAGCTGGGCCGCGACTATCACGCCTCTTGGTGGTCTGCCGGAAAACGCTCAAAAAAGGGACATCCCCACCATCCCCTGTACCTGCGGAAAGACAGTGTCCTAGAGGAGTTTGATGTCGATTCCTATCTAACCCATATCTGATTTGGAACAGAAAGGAGACGCGGCTTATGAAGGTCAACTGGAAGGAACTGATCTGCCGGGTATTCGCAGCTATATTCATCGGCCTTTTTCTCGGATTCCTCTTAGCGATTCTTCTGATCTATATTTCCCTCATGGCTCCCACCTATGTCCAGCGGGCGTCCTGGGTCCTCCTGCCCAGCCTTCTGGCAGGCGCGGTACTTGCCATTCTCTTTCCCCGGCGGTGGAGAAAGGGGGTTGCACTGTGTCTGGCGGCTGTTACCATCGGCTGCGGCGCTTACTGCGCCTTCGGCCTTTGGCGGAGCAGCGTCCCCACGGTGGACGACCGTGACCTGCTTCTCTGGCAGTACGAGCCCTTTTCAGAGGGCACCAAAGCTGTCAGCCTGGAGGAGCAGTCCACCCTGCGCTTTCACCGGGAGGACCTTCTGCGCCTGGATGGCGCCACCGCCCTGTATCCGGTTTATGCCGGCTTTGTGCAAGCGGTCTATCCCCAGGGGGAATATCCCCTGTACGACAATACCTCGGAAGGCTATGGCTCTGTCACCTGCAGCGGCACTGTGAACGCCTACGAGCGGCTCATCACTGGCCGCACTGACCTGATCTTCGCCGCCGCCCCCTCCCAGGAGCAGCTGGAGATGGCCAGGCGGGCCGCAAAAGAGCTCCACCTGACCCCCATTGGCCGGGAAGCCTTCGTCTTTTTTGTCAACAGCAGGAATCCCGTGGAGGGACTGACGGTTGAGCAGATACAGGGTATTTACACCGGCCAGATCACCAACTGGAATCAGGTAGGCGGGAAGAATCAGCCCATCCGCCCCTTCCAGCGGCTGGAAAACAGCGGCAGCCAGTCAGCCCTCCTCCGCCTGATGGATGGTCTTCCCCTGATAGAGCCGGAGAAAGAGGACCGGGTGGGCGGCATGGGCGGTATTATCCAGCAGGTGGCCAGCTATCGGAACTATAAAAACTCTATTGGCTTTTCCTTCCGCTTTTACGCCTCGGAAATGGCGGCCAACGATCAAATACGTCTGCTGGCCCTGGATGGAGTATTCCCAACTAAGGAGTCTATCCGGGACGGCAGCTACCCTATCTCCGACTCCTTTTTTGCCATCACTGCCGCTCCAATTGGAGCTCCAGATCCTAGGGAGAGTAATCCAAAGCTGAATGCCTTCCTGGATTGGATTCTCTCTGAACAGGGCCAGCAGATTGTGGAAGACAGTGGATATGTATCAATTCGTTAACAAATTAAGACCATACAAGGGGGGAGCCGCGATGACGCAACTGCGTTTTTTAGAAGCCCATACGGAAACACATTACAAAGATATGTCTCTCCTTCACGCATTGGGCTGGAGGGCAGCCTATCACGGCCTTATTCCCAAAGACTACTTGGACCGTGAGATTCTGGATGACCGCTGGGTGCCCTTCTTTCATGATAACTGCGGTACTGGAAAACTTCAAGGGCTCATCTTGTACGATGGTGAGCATCCCCTGTGCTGTGGAGTATATGGCCCTGTGCGGACGGAGCTTCAGCCCAAAGGCTTACCCAGTCTGGCCCAGTGGGGAGAACTGATTTCTCTCTATGTCCACCCAGCGCACTGGCACTCTGGATATGGCTCTCTGCTCCTGAGGGAGATCCTCGCACGCCTAAAACGGGAAGGATATCCCGGATGCTTTCTCTATGTGCTCCAGGAAAACAGCAGAGCCCGGCGGTTTTATGAAAAACACGATTTCACTTGGGATGGATATGGTATTAAGGTCAGCCTCTCGCCTGAAACTGTCCTTACCGACTTGAGATACCGCAAAATACTATAATAAAAAAGCAGGACAGTTATTTAACTGTCCTGCTTTGTGTAGGCACTACCTATCTTCCCGGTCCGTCTCCAGACAAGTATTTTCGGCAGAAGCGAGCTTAACTTCCGTGTTCGGAATGGGAACGGGTGGACCCTCGCCCTAATCAGCACCTACTATTTTAATCACCGAAGTGACTAAAACCATATCAAATTGTAGAGGAAACTTGGTGACCCGTACGGGAATCGAACCCATGTTTGCGGCGTGAGAGGCCGCCGTCTTAACCGCTTGACCAACGGGCCGTGTGGTGCGCCTTCAGGGATTCGAACCCGGGACCCACTGATTAAGAGTCAGTTGCTCTACCAACTGAGCTAAAGGCGCATTTTGCGCTTTTGTCTGCACCCTGAAAACCGAACAGTGAAGCCGCATTCCTTGCTTACAAGCGCCTGCATTC
>NZ_JAOQKF010000001.1:344397-367324 GCF_025567565.1 Muriventricola aceti
TTTATAAATGGTGACCCGTACGGGAATCGAACCCATGTTTGCGGCGTGAGAGGCCGCCGTCTTAACCGCTTGACCAACGGGCCGTGTGGTGCGCCTTCAGGGATTCGAACCCGGGACCCACTGATTAAGAGTCAGTTGCTCTACCAACTGAGCTAAAGGCGCATTTTGCGCTTTTGTCTGCACCCTGAAAACCGAACAGTGAAGCCGCATTCCTTGCTTACAAGCGCCTGCATTCTATTCTTAACCTTTTAGGTCAAGCCCTCGGCTTATTAGTATCGGTCAGCTCAACACCTCACAGTGCTTACACCTCCGACCTATCAACGACATAGTCTACGTCGAGCCTTACTCCATAAAGGATGAGAGATCTAATCTTAGGGGGAGTTTCACGCTTAGATGCTTTCAGCGTTTATCTCGTCCAGACGTAGCTACCCAGCTGTGCCCTTGGCAGGACAACTGGTGCACCAGAGGTCTGTCCATCCCGGTCCTCTCGTACTAAGGACAGCTCCCTTCAAATCTCTTACGCCCGCAACAGATAGGGACCGAACTGTCTCACGACGTTCTGAACCCAGCTCGCGTGCCACTTTAATCGGCGAACAGCCGAACCCTTGGGACCGAATTCAGCCCCAGGATGTGACGAGCCGACATCGAGGTGCCAAACCTCCCCGTCGCTGTGGACGCTTGGGGGAGATCAGCCTGTTATCCCCAGGGTAGCTTTTATCCGTTGAGCGACGGCACTTCCACTTGCATACCGCCGGATCACTAACTCCAACTTTCGTTACTGCTCCACCCGTCGGTGTCGCAGTTAGGCTCGTTTATGCGTTTACACTCAATGCACGATTTCCGTCCGTGCTGAACGAACCTTTGAGCGCCTCCGTTACCTTTTAGGAGGCGACCGCCCCAGTCAAACTGCCCACCTAACAGTGTCCCCCGACCGGATTCACGGCCGCAGGTTAGAAAACCAGTAAATCAAGGGTGGTATCCCAAGGGTGGCTCCACCTGAGCTGACGCCCAAGCTTCCAAGCCTCCCACCTATCCTGTACATGATTTACCAATCCTCAGTATTAAGCTACAGTAAAGCTCCATGGGGTCTTTCCGTCTAGTTGCGGGTAACCGGCATCTTCACCGGTACTACAATTTCGCCGGGTGGGCTGTTGAGACAGCGCCCAAATCGTTACGCCATTCGTGCGGGTCAGAACTTACCTGACAAGGAATTTCGCTACCTTAGGACCGTTATAGTTACGGCCGCCGTTTACTGGGGCTTCAATTCAAACCTTCGCTTGCGCTAAGCTCTCCTCTTAACCTTCCAGCACCGGGCAGGCGTCAGCCCATATACGTCATCTTTCGATTTAGCATAGACCTGTGTTTTTGGTAAACAGTCGCTTGGGCCTATTCTCTGCGGCTCCCCTTAGGGAGCTCCCCTTATCCCGAAGTTACGGGGTAATTTTGCCGAGTTCCTTAACAACCCTTCTCCCGTTGGCCTTAGGATTCTCTCCTCATCTACCTGTGTCGGTTTGCGGTACGGGCACCTTAGCATACACCAGAACTTTTCTCGCCTCGTTATTCTCCGACTTCCCTACTTGATTTCGGTCCCTTTCGCCCGGGTCAACCAACGCCCGGGTTCGGATAGCTCCAAGTGTCCTTCTGGTTTAAGTTTCGGTGGCTACGGAATTTCAACCGTATGTGCATCGACTACGCCTTTCGGCCTCGCCTTAGCTCCCGGCTTACCTTGGGCGGACGAACCTTCCCCAAGAAACCTTAGATTTTCGGCCATTATGATTCCCACATAATTCTCGCTACTCATTCCGGCATTCTCACTCGAATAAAGTCCACCGCTGCTTCCGCTACGACTTCACCCCTTATTCGACGCTCCCCTACCACTGCATTAGATGCAATCCCAAGCTTCGGTTATACGCTTAGCCCCGTTACATTTTCCGCGCAGAGTCACTCGACCAGTGAGCTATTACGCACTCTTTTAATGAGTGGCTGCTTCTAAGCCAACATCCTGGTTGTTTTCGCAACTCCACATCGTTTTCCACTTAGCGTATATTTGGGACCTTAGCTGTGGGTCTGGGCTGTTTCCCTTTTGACCACGAGACTTATCTCACGTAGTCTGACTGCTAGTCATCAATTATCCGGCATTCAGAGTTTGATAGGGTTCAGTAACTTTATCAGCCCCTAGCCCATTCAGTGCTTTACCTCCGGTAATCTAAACTAACGCTAGCCCTAAAGCTATTTCGGGGAGAACCAGCTATCTCCAAGTTCGATTAGAATTTCTCCGCTATCCACAAGTCATCCGCCACCATTGCAACGGGGGTCGGTTCGGTCCTCCATGGGGTTTTACCCCCACTTCAACCTGCTCATGGATAGGTCACCTGGTTTCGGGTCTATTGCACGCGACTTTATACGCCCTATTCAGACTCGCTCTCGCTTCGCCTCCGGTGCTGAACACCTTAAGCTTGCCACGTACAATAACTCGCCGGACCGTTCTACAAAAAGTACCTCATCACACTTTAACGTGCTTTGAGTGCTTGTAAGCACAAGGTTTCAGGTTCTCTTTCACTCCCCTCCCGGGGTCCTTTTCACCTTTCCCTCACGGTACTGCTCCTCTATCGGTCATCAAGTAGTATTTAGGGTTGGAGGGTGGTCCCCCCAGTTTCCCACAGGGTTTCACGTGTCCTGCGGTACTCTGGATTCTGACTAAATCGACTCAGCTTTCGCTTACGGGACTATCACCCGCTGTGGTCGGCCTTCCCATACCGTTCAGCTAGCCTATCAATCCGTTGTGTCAGTCCACAACCCCGAAGGATAAATCCTTCGGTTTGCCCTCTTCCGCGTTCGCTCGCCACTACTTGCGGAATCTCTGTTGATTTCTCTTCCTCGCCCTACTTAGATGTTTCAGTTCAGGCGGTTCCCCGCCTACGCCTATTTGATTCAACGCAGGCTGACAGAGTATTGCTCTGCCGGGTTTCCCCATTCGGAAATCCTGGGATATAACGCTTATGTGCAGCTCCCCCAGGCTTATCGCAGCTTGTCACGTCCTTCATCGGCTCTTGATGCCAAGGCATTCCCCTTGCGCTCTTATTAGCTTGACCTTCGTAGAACAACCTTTTCAAGCTGTTCTCTTGGTTCTATAAGAATTATGCAGGCCTCAGATTCAGTTTCATTGTAGTATTTGTTACCCTTTTAATTCCTTAAAAAGTCCACAAATTTTACTTTGTTACCTCTCTGTTGCTTGCTCGCAATTTCTTGCTTGCTTCACTGTTCAGTTTTCAAGGTGCAGTTCTCCGACCCTTTTCAAGGTCAGATCGAAATGCTCACCCTCTTGGGTAAACACTTCGATTTGATCTTGTGGTGGAGGTTATCGGACTCGAACCGGTGACCCCCTGCTTGCAAAGCAGGTGCTCTACCAACTGAGCTAAACCCCCTTATCCGGGTGCCCTCAGCTTTTGGTGGTGGGCCCAAGTGGACTCGAACCACCGACCTCACGATTATCAGTCGTGCGCTCTAGCCAGCTGAGCTATGGGCCCGTGAGCCCCCACCGCTCCCCTTACGGCGTGCGCCCTCTAAATTAAACAACGTGACCCCTACTTTGCACAGACGTCTGACCTTAGGACGTTACAAAAACCTGTCGGCTTTTGAACTCTCCTTAGAAAGGAGGTGATCCAGCCGCACCTTCCGATACGGCTACCTTGTTACGACTTCACCCCAATTATCGAACCCACCTTCGGCCGCGCCCCCCTTGCGGTTAGGCTACGGACTTCGGGTGTTCCCGACTCTCATGGTGTGACGGGCGGTGTGTACAAGGCCCGGGAACGTATTCACCGCGGCATGCTGATCCGCGATTACTAGCGATTCCAACTTCATACAGGCGAGTTGCAGCCTGCAATCCGAACTGGGATGGCTTTTAGGGGTTTGCTCCACCTCGCGGTCTTGCTTCCCTCTGTTGACCACCATTGTAGTACGTGTGTGGCCCAGGACATAAGGGGCATGATGATTTGACGTCGTCCCCACCTTCCTCCGTTTTGTCAACGGCAGTCTCGCTAGAGTGCTCTTGCGTAGCAACTAACAATAAGGGTTGCGCTCGTTGCGGGACTTAACCCAACATCTCACGACACGAGCTGACGACAACCATGCACCACCTGTCACCGGCGCTTCCGAAGAAGAAGGTGTATCTCTACACCGGTCACCGGGATGTCAAGCCCTGGTAAGGTTCTTCGCGTTGCTTCGAATTAAACCACATACTCCACCGCTTGTGCGGGCCCCCGTCAATTCCTTTGAGTTTCAACCTTGCGATCGTACTCCCCAGGTGGGATACTTATTGTGTTAACTGCGGCACGGAGGGGGTCAGACCTCCCACACCTAGTATCCATCGTTTACAGCGTGGACTACCAGGGTATCTAATCCTGTTTGCTCCCCACGCTTTCGCGCCTCAGCGTCAGTTGCTGTCCAGCAGACCGCCTTCGCCACTGGTGTTCCTCCTAATATCTACGCATTTCACCGCTACACTAGGAATTCCGTCTGCCTCTCCAGTACTCAAGAACTACAGTTTCAAATGCAGGCCACAGGTTGAGCCCATGGTTTTCACATCTGACTTGCAGTCCCGCCTACACGCCCTTTACACCCAGTAAATCCGGATAACGCTCGCCACCTACGTATTACCGCGGCTGCTGGCACGTAGTTAGCCGTGGCTTATTCCTCAGGTACCGTCACTTGCTTCGTCCCTGAGAAAAGAAGTTTACAACCCGAAAGCCTTCTTCCTTCACGCGGCGTTGCTGGGTCAGGCTTGCGCCCATTGCCCAATATTCCCCACTGCTGCCTCCCGTAGGAGTCTGGGCCGTGTCTCAGTCCCAATGTGGCCGGCCAACCTCTCAGTCCGGCTACTGATCGTCGCCTTGGTGGGCCGTTACCCCGCCAACTAGCTAATCAGACGCGAGTCCATCTCAGAGCGATAAATCTTTGGCAGTCAGAGCCATGCGACCCAACTGCATCATGCGGTATTAGCAGATGTTTCCACCTGTTATTCCCCACTCCAAGGCAGGTTACTCACGCGTTACTCACCCGTCCGCCACTAAGTAACTCACTCCATTGGACGAATCCTCTGTCATGAGCACTCCGTTCGACTTGCATGTGTTAAGCACGCCGCCAGCGTTCATCCTGAGCCAGGATCAAACTCTCAATAAAATGGTATTTAAAGAACCGAAGTCCCTCAAATCATATTATTGAAACTTTTCCAAGCTTCAAAGAAATTTACGGTCATCCGTTTCAAGCTTCGCTTGTCTTCGAACAACCAAATCCATATCTGGTGCTTTTCGTTTGTCACGTTGTTTAATTTACAAGGTACACGCCGCTCCGTGCGGCGGGTTTTTATCTTACCACATTCAGTTCGCTTTGTCAAGAACTTTTTTCGAGCTTTTTCAAACTCTTTTGTCCTCTCATTCGCCGCTCCCTTAGTGGCTTGCCGCTGCCCTCGCGGACAGCTTGATTAGGTTACCACACTTCATTGCCTTTGTCAAGCACTTTTTTTCGCCAGTTTCAAACTTTTTTCGTCTGTCCCCTGGACCGCCTCATGTGGCTCCCTCCGCTCCCCCGCAGGGCTTGCCCCTGCCGCAGAGCGCTTGCTTATATTAGCAAACACTTCCTCCCTTGTCAACACTTTTTTCCCACTTTTTTCCCCTTTTTTTATCCCCTCCTTACCTACACTATATCTTCCCCTCCTTCACTCCCTCCTACCACTATATCTGGACCGCCCTTCTGCCTGTCCATCTGTCAAGAACAAATATACGCCAGATTTCCGCCTTGCGGAAATTCCTTGTTTGTGGTAACCTTATTTCATCCATGGCCGAGCAAATATGCACCACTGACGGCCAAGAGGCCACACGCCTCTTATCATATAGGGAAGTGATCCAAATGCCCATCAAGATCCCCGACTCTCTGCCCGCCCGAGCCACGCTGGAGGGGGAAAATATCTTTGTCATGACGGAATATCGGGCCATCCATCAGGATATGCGTCCGCTGAATCTCCTTATCCTGAATCTAATGCCGACCAAAATCGTCACTGAAACGCAGCTGCTTCGCAAGCTGTCCAATACGCCTCTGCAAATTCAGGTGGAGCTCCTTCAAATGGCTAGCCACGTTTCCCAAAATACGGATGCCAGCCATCTCGCTTCCTTTTATACTACCTTTGACCAAATCAAGGATAAACGGTATGACGGTATGATCATCACCGGCGCGCCGGTAGAAAATCTGGATTTCGCGGATGTGGACTATTGGCCGGAGCTGTGCGACATTATGGAGTGGACCAAGACTCATGTCCACTCCACCCTCCATGTATGCTGGGGGGCTCAAGCCGGCCTCTACTACCACTACGGCATTCCCAAATACTCTCTGCCCAAAAAACTGTTCGGTGTCTTCCCACATACTATTATAAAAAAACAATCCCCCCTGTTCCGGGGATTTGATGATATCTTTTATGTCCCCCATTCCCGGCATACGGAAAACCATCTGGATGATATCCTGGCCCGCCCGGAACTAGAACTGCTGGCCGTATCGGATGAGGCCGGAGTTTTTGCTGTCAAAAGCGAGAACAACCGCCGCTTCTTTATCACCGGCCACCCGGAATATGATCCGGACACGTTGGCCAACGAGTACTTTCGGGATATCAACAAAGGTCTTGATATTGATGTTCCCAAGCATTATTTTCCCGGCGATGACCCCCAGCAGTCACCCGTTGTCCGCTGGCGCTCCGCCGCCCAGCTCTTTTACACAAACTGGCTCAATTACTATGTATATCAGACTACTCCCTATGACCTGTATCAAGGCCAACTGCAATGATGATAAAGCTGGTCCCCGAAACCTCCATTTCGGGGACCAGCTTTTTGTTATCTCAAATCTCAGGTCTACTGCTCCAACACATCTGTCTGCTCCAAGTAGCTGCCCACAATTTCCTTCAGAAGCGCAAAACAGTCTACCGCAAATTTGGGGTAGTACACCATATCCTGATACACCAAATCAAAGCGCAGGGATCGTTCCAAGCCCCGTACTGGTAGGATGCAGAGAAATCTTTCCTCTGGGCAGCTTCGGTTCCCCTTTATAATGGTAGGCAGAAATATTTGAGGACAGAAGGACGCCACATATCCAGTGCGACACGCCTCCTCTAATACGTTGTAATCACTGACTGACAACAGATTGTCTATCGTCACCCCATTTGTGACCAGGTGCTGGTCAATCAACTGGAAGGCTGTACTTTTTCCATAATTCATAGCAAAGGGCAGGCCTTGAAAGTGTTTCAAGTCAATGCCGCTCCTTAGGCCGGCTATTGCCTCTTTCTCCAGTCCGAGGTATTTTTTGAGATAGGAGACGGAGGCAATCAAATAGATGCTCTCCCGAGCCAGAGGGACCGACTTCATTCCAGGACGCAGAGCTGTATTGACACCCAAAAATCCATCCAGCTCACCGTTCTCCAGCATCCTTTCCATTGCGGAGGTCTCTCCCGGGACCAGCTCGACCCGCACCTTCGGATATCGAGCATGATACTGCACAAAGAACAGAGGAATGATCAGGCGGGCTCTTGCATAGTTTGTACCTAATCTCAGGGTGCCAGCAGCCCCCTCCTCCAGTTCGGCCAATTCCGCTTCCAACCCGGACTCCAAATTTTTTACCCGCTGCAGCGTGCGCTGTACCGCTTCCCCCGCCGGAGTAAGGGACACCCGTGGACGCCGGTAGAAGAGCGGGGTTCCATAGCACCCCTCCAGCCGCCGGATATGGTCACTGAGCCCCTGTTGGCTGAGGAAAGCACGGGCCGCTGCCCGACGGAAATTGAGCTCCTCCGCCAAGATCAGAAAGAGTTTCTCACTATTTGTCATCTGTCTCCCCCCTTTCATGGTAACATACACGGCATTTAATAACAAGTATTTACTTGTTGATTTACAGAGTACAACTGTTTTACATAGAATCAGTTTTTCTCTATACTATATTGTATCAGAGCGGACACATACCACAGCAACCACTATATTATCATTTCAATTAGGGGAGGCAAGACCTAGATGGCAGAAAACTGGAAGGGGGTCCATGACCCTGATAATATCCAGGAGGGCTATTTCACCGGCCTGATGAATTCCTGCGGATACCGCATCAAGGATTTACGCAAACCTATCATCGGCATCGCAAATTCTTACACGGATGTCAATCCCGGTCACCGAAGCTTTGGCGAACTGGCCAAGTTCGTAAAGGAAGGTATCTGGGCCGCTGGCGGCGTACCGGGGGAGTTTAATGTCCCCGCCCCCTGCGACGGCATGGCCCAGGGCGCAGGGATGCATTATATCCTGCCCCAGCGTGATTTGATCGCGGCCAGCATTGAATCCATGGCCAACGCCCACGGCTTTGACGGCCTTGTCTTCCTATGTAGCTGTGACAAGATCGTCCCCGGTATGCTTATGGCTGCCGCCGCGCTCAATAAACCCTGCCTTTTTCTCACTGCCGGCAGCATGGTGCCCTATGAGGCGGAGGAGGGCACCTATGTGACCCCTGATTTGAAGGAGTCTATCGGCGCCCGGAATATCGACAAGATCAGTGAGGAAACCTACACTCGTTATCGTGAAAACATCTGCTTTTCCTGCGGTACCTGCAGTATGTACGGGACCGCCAATACCATGGGCGTTTTTGCCGAAGTCATCGGCCTGTGCCCCATCGACAGCACCACCATGCTGTTCTGCTCCGCGGCTAAAAACCGTCAGGCCCGGGATGTGGGTGAACGCATCGTTCAGCTTGTGAAGGAGAACGTCAGGTTCAGCGATATCGTCACGGAAAGCAGCCTGATAAACGGCCTCCGTCATGTAGCGGCTACCGGCGGATCTACCAACGCCCAGCTCCACATATGCGCGCTGGCCCGTGTGATGGGTATTAAGCTCGATATGGGAGATTTCGACCAGATCCAGCAGCATGTCCCCTGTATTGCCAAGTTCAAACCCTCCTCCCAATATAATATCTATGACTATTACAAGGCCGGAGGCGTGGGAGCCACCCTCAAGGCGATCCAGCAGTATTTGGACCTGGATGCCCGTTTGGCTATGGGCGGTACTCTGGGCGAATTTTTGTCCGCCTTCAAACGGAAAGTAAACGCCGAGATCATTCACTCTGTCGAGGACCCCCTGTATCCTGACGGCAGCTTTGCCGTGCTATACGGCAATTTGGCCCCCAACGGCTGCATCGTGAAAAAGAGCGGCGTGGTCCCTGAGATGTTCCACCACCGGGGGCCGGCTGTGTGCTTCGACTCTGAGGACGACCTGCGCAAGTTTATGGCAGATAGGGCCGTCAAGCCCGGCAGCGTCCTGGTCATCCGCTATGAAGGGCCCAAGGGAGGCCCAGGCATGAGGGAAATGTCCATCCCCGCCGCTATGCTGGTGGGCATGGGGCTGCACACCAGCTGTGCCATGGTCACCGACGGACGCTATTCCGGCGCGACACGGGGGCCCTGTATTGGCCATGTCTCCCCCGAAGCCTGGGATGGCGGTCCCATCGCCGCGGTCCAAGACGGGGATATGATCGAGATTGATATTGACAACCACACCATCCATCTGGAAGTAAGCGAGGAGGAGATTGTCTCCCGTCTAGCTAAGATTCGCCGTCCCGACCGTCCTGTTAAGGGCGCGTTGGCCGCCTACCGTTCCGCCGTGGAGGGGGTTGACAAAGGTTGCGTCTGGTTATACGGAGACGAGCAATAATTTCCCTACATTCTATTTTGTTATATTCTTTGATATATATTTTACTAGAACAGGGGTCCATAGGTTGAAACCTATGGACCCCTGTTTTTTCTTTTGATTTTCCTTAAACATACAGCTCAGACCGAGACCAGTATGCCTCATGCTTCTCCAACATCTCTGTGGTCCTGTAGCGCTCCCATCCTTCCCTACTGCCGGGCCAAGGTGTTTAGATTCTGGTCCGCTCTTTTTCGCCTGTCCAGTTTTATCCCATTTCAACTATTGAAAACTGCCCATAATTATTATAGTATAAACAGGGACATTTCCACCCCGGAGCGCAGTGTTTCCCTTTCAACGGGGAAGCGGCATCTCCGTTCCCCCTGCGTAACGGTTACCGGCGGCGGGTCACCCACACCATTTGGATGAGAACGTTACCCAACCGGCCGGCATGAAGGAGGCTTTACTTATGTCTGTCACCTTTCAGGATATTCAAAACTCCGTGGAAATCCGCACTTATATTACCCAGGCGGACGCTTCCCTGATCGCTCTCGGCTTTACTGAACATTCCTTTGCCCATGTGGGCCGGTGTGCCGACGTAGCCGCCAGGATTCTGAACGAGCTGGGCTATCCCGCCCGAGAGGTGGAGCTGGCTCGGATCGCCGCCTTTATGCATGACATCGGTAATGTGGTCAACCGCCATGACCACGCCATCAGTGGAGCCACCATGGCCTTCCGCATTCTTGATAAAATGGGGATGGAACCGGCGGAGGTGGCCACTGTCATCACCGCCATCGGCCACCACGACGACTCCACCGCTTTTCCCGTAAATGCGGTGGCTGCCGCCCTGATCCTGGCGGACAAGACCGATGTGCGCCGCAGCCGGGTGCGCAACAACGATGTCATTAACTTCGACATCCACGACCGGGTCAACTACGCTGTGGAGCGGTCCGAGGTGCTACTGGACACCGTGTCCGGAACCGTTACCCTCTCCCTGACCATTAACACCCAGGTCTGTGCTGTCATGGACTACTTTGAAATCTTCCTTCAGCGTATGGTGCTGTGCCGTAAAGCGGCGGAGTTCTTTCACCTTCAGTTCCATCTGGAAATCAATGGGCAGATTTTGCTGTAATTCGTTTTTCCCTGCGGCCGCTTATGAGGCGGCCGCTTTTTCTTTTTCCCCATCCATTCTGTTGCCCACTGTAACCACACTGTAACTTGATTTTCTATTACTTCAAGTGTAGTATGTTTTTAAGGACTACATTTGACGTAATAAGGAGCTATCTGACATGAAACGACTTCCTGACACCGAACTGGAGGTAATGAAGGCCCTGTGGACCTCTGGGCCAGGCACTCCGCGCGCCCAGCTGGACCAAATCCTGGCCCCTTTCGGCTGGTCTCCCAACACCATCAACACCTACCTCACCCGGCTAGTGGCGAAAGGGTTTGTGTCCGTTCGAAGGGAGGGCAGGGGCAACCTGTACACCCCTCTCATCCTTCGGGATGACTACCAGGCCTTTGACAGCCGGGCAGTGGTGTCTCGACTGTACGGTTCTCCCCGAAACTTTGTGGCCGCTCTGGCGCGGGAAGGCTTGGACCGCCGGGATCTGGATGAGCTTCAAGCCCTGCTGAACGAGTTGAGCGGAGGGCGGGATCATGGATGACTTTCTTCTCACTTTAGGGGCGCTGACTCTAGGCGGATCAGCGGCTATTCTCCTGCTGTCCCTAGCATCCCGCTCCACCCGCTCCCTCTATGGGGCCCGGTGGCGGTGCTGGGCCTGGCTGCTCCTTTGTCTGCGGCTGGCGGTTCCCTTCCCCCTGCTGCCCCAAGGGCAGCGTGAAGCCGCCCCTATCCAGCTCCCCACTTTTTCTGATTCCATTATCTACCAATCGCGCCCTGGCGGCGGAGAACAATCTCCCCCTGAAGGTCAGAGCGGGGAGGCGCCCGGCAAGGCCGGCAGTCAGGGGAGCACGGTTTCTTCTTCCTACTCCGGCGGTCAGCCGGACCCATCCTGGGATGAGCCTTTCTCCCTGTCCCTCTCCCAACTGGCTGGGGCATTGTGGCTGGTAGGAGTAACTGTCGTTGTGCTATGGGCCGGGCTGGCCCACCTGCGCTTCCTGTGCTACCTCCGACGCTGGTCCTCTCCTGTCGTGGACAGCGACACTGTGCGTATTTTCAACCAGCTAGGGGACAGCTTGGGCCTGGGCCGTCGCCCTCGGCTGCTGGCGTGTCAGGGGCTGAAGGTGCCCATGCTGGCCGGTTTGCTGAGGCCCGTTCTCCTGCTGCCCCAGGATAAGCTGTCGGGAGATGCTCTGCACTACTCCCTCCTCCATGAGCTCACCCACTTCCGCCGCCGGGACATCTGGCTGAAGGCCCTGGCCCTGTGGGTCAATGCCCTTCACTGGTTCAATCCCTTGGCCTGGTATATGGTCCGTCTGGTAGAGCGGGACACGGAGCTGGCCTGTGACGAGGCGGCGCTTAACACACTCTCGCCGGAGGAACACGCCGCCTACGGGCAAACCATCCTGTCCGCTGTGTCCCGTCTGAGAAAGGAAGCGCCATGAACAGAACGTCCCTCCCCATTTCCCCTTTTACCACCGCCCTGTCCGGCTCGGCCAGGGAAATGGAGCTTCGCATCCGCAGCATCTTCCAGTGGAAGCGCAGACGCCCGCCTCTGCCTCTGCTGATCCTCCTGCTGGCCGCCGCCCTCCTGTGCGGCAACCTGGTGTCCTGCCGGACGGAGGAGCCTGACCTGGCCCAGCTTCTCCTGGAGGCGCACGAAAATTATCCCTATGATGGTGGCCGTATGTCCTCTAAGCTCCTCCTGTCCCAGGAAGGGGAGGGCTGCACCCTGGCCCTGGCTCTCGTAGACGGCGGCTCTCACCCCGCAGGGCTGGGCAATCTGATGCTGGGCCTGTGGGACAGGAGGGAGCAAGACTGGCGGGGCCCTGTCCGACAGGTGGCTGGGGATGACGGCCTGTTCTCCTCCTGGACCGATGCGGAGGGCATCCTCAACATTTTGTGCACCAACACCTCCACCTGGACCGGCATTGAGGGAGCCAGCACCGTGGCCCACTACCGCTTTGACGGCTCCAGTTTGGAGGAGGCTGCCCAGTGGGACTACTACAGTGACGACGGTCTCTCCGACCAGAAGGCCGTTCCCGTGGAGGGCGGCCTGGAGCTGTACTCCCTCAACCCGGAGTGGGGCTATCCCGACAGCATCCAGTCTGGCAGTCCCATGCCGGAGCAGTGGGTCTATTCCCATTTTGAGTCCATTGGCAAAGCAGGCATCTCCGCCCATACCGCCGCCTACTCCGTTCCCCTCACAAGCCAGCGGGATCTGACTCTGGAACTTCGTTCCGACAGAGCCAAGAGGGACGTTTTTTTCTCCCCTCTCAAGGAGATTCTGGTCTACGAGGACGGAAAGCTGCTTCAATCCATTGACGTCCCCGCTCTGATGGCCAGCGACCAACCCATTCAGGCCTACCGGTGGGACACACATTCCGTGGATATCTACCCCGCCTTCAGTCTGGCGGAGGAACCTCAGTATCTCTATGAGGGTCTGTTTTTCCGGGAGGAGTCCGCTTTTGGCGGCCAGGAATTTGGAGATTTCAACTTCGACGGCTACACCGACTTTGCCATTCCGGCGGTGGAGGCCTCTCCCCATAATGTGACCTACGCCTATTTTCTTTTTGACCCCGCGGCGGAGGAGTACATTTTCTCTTTCCTCATGTTCAGCCCGCCGGAGCTGTTGAAGGAGGAGGAGCTGCTGGTGGAGCATGAGCATGACAGCCAAACCGTCCAGCGCCGCTATTATTCCTTTGACCGGGAGGGACGGCTTGTGTTGGTGCGGCAGGAAACCGAGCTTTACGGACAGCCCTCTGACTCCCTCTCCCCTGAGCCTTATCCCGGCCCCGCCGAGGCAGCAGAGGCATTCCGGCAAGTGATGGCCGGAGACGCTCCTTTCCGTTCTGTATCAGAAGACGGCAGAGAGTATTACCTCTCTCAAATCAACGAGCTGATTTGGAATGACCCTGCGGTGAACGCCTATGCGGAGCAATTTGCCGTGGCCGATTTGGACGATGATGGGACGCCGGAGGTCATCATTCTCACCAACCAGCACATCCACTCCGAGCCCATTCTGGTCCTGCGCTGGCAGGATGGGCAGATCTACGGCTACAATGAGGTGGGCCGGGGGATGCAGGGGCTGAAGGCGGACGGCACCTCCGGCTGGTCTGACGGCACCTTTCACAACGGCACCCACCGGGACCAATACAGCTCCAGCGGCGATGGCCCCGACCGGCGGGAGCAACTCTATCTCAGTGAAGAAATTTTGGCCTCAGACGGTTCAGGGGAATTCTATCTCAGCGGCCAAGAGGTCACCCAGGCAGAGTATGAAGCCGCCGAAGCGGCCCAGGACGCCAAGCCTGACGCGGTCTGGTACAACCTTCTCCCGGAAATCATCGCCGACCTGTTTGGACAATAGGAGGAAGGGCCACCCTGTGCCTTCGCCCCCCTAATTCCTAACTCCCATCCCAACTCTCCATTCTCAACCGGAGGTGTCCCATGAACAAAATCCCCTCCTCCCCCTTCGCCACCCGCCTGTCCGGGTCGGCCACAGAAACGGAGCTTCGCATCCGCAGCATCTTCCAGTGGAAAAAACAGCGCCCGCCCCTGTGGGCCATGATCCTCACCGGCCTTGTCATCCTCTCCTGCGGCGGGCTGGTGTCCTGCCAGGCCCAGGAGGAAAGGCCCGCCCCCGGCGGCCTCTCCGGCGATCCGGGCCCCGCCCCCGTCAGCAGACCCGCGGATCCCTCCCTCCCTTACGATCTGGAGACAGTCTCTTTGGACGGTCTGACTCTGGATGATAGTGGGACGGAAGACGACCGGGTCACCGTCACCTCCTGCCGGGTGGACGCTTCTGACCGGGAGGGGCTGACCACAGTGGAGGTCACTCTGGGCGGCGGGCAGACCGCTGTCTGGAAGTACCCCTACCCCTGCTTCCCCAACATTGTCCCCCTGTACCTCACCTCACCTGACGTGCAATCCCTGGTCATCGAAATGGCCGACCGCACCTCCAATTACGGGGCCGCCCGCTGCTTCGTCTTGGAGATGGAGGACGGCGCTCTGGCGGAGCAGGGCCATATCGGGCTGTGGGACGACCCGGAGCACGACCTTTTGCCCGAGGAGGCCGTCCTTTGCGGCGCTGAACGGGCAGAGCGGGAGGACAGCGCGCTCCAGGCCCTGCGGGTCCCCGTACTGATTGACAAGTGGCATGACCCCTGTTATATCACGCTGACCTGGGAAGATGGTCAGTTTGTATCAAAGGCCGACGACTTCTTCACCGACCGGGAAACACTGCCCCTGCCGGACGGCGGGGAAGTGACCATAGAGCTGGAGGGCCGCTGGAAAAACAGTGACACGGACCTTCAGGCGCTTTATTACAGTGAGATCCGGGTTCTAGATGGGACCCGCCTGCTCCAAACCATCACGCCCCCGCACGCACTGCCCCAGCCCCGTGCCTTCGACTCCGATACCGCCGCCCAGGTCACCCCTCCGGCAGCCAACGCCCCGGCGCTGGGCTTCAGTGCAGAGCGCCAGCTTCACGCCCTGGATCTCCGGGATGTGAATTTTGACGGCTTCACAGACCTGGGCCTTCCCTGGGACACCACCCACAACGATGTCCACCTCTGGTACCTGTGGGATCCGGCGGCCGGACAGTTCCGGTATTCCTTCGCCCTCCAAGGGGATCTGACTATCGATGCGGAGCGGCATCTGCTGATCGAAACCCGCTGGGAGGAGGGCCCCCACACCTATTCCTTCAATGCCCGGGGCCAGATCTGCTGGCAGGGGCCGTATGAGATGTGACTGCCGCCCCTTTTTGCTCCAGGACAAAAGGAGGTATATTCAGATGAAAAAAATTCCCCGCTCCCCCTTCGCCACCCGGCTGTCCGGGTCGGCCAGGGAGATCGAGCTGCGAATCCGCAGCATCTTCCAGTGGAAAAAACAGCGCCCGCCCCTGGCCCTTTTCCTTCTCATGCTGGTCATCGGCCTGCTGTGCGGCAATCTGGTGTCCTGCCAGAGCAGTCCGGCAGGCGTTCCGGAGGATCCCCCCGCCCAGAGCGGCGAGGCGTGGAGCACCCGGTCCGTTCTGGACGCCCTGTCCCAGTGCTTCGACGCCGCAGAGTCGTTCCCCGACGGCATGGAGCGAGAGCTGCTGGATACCGTCGGCACCGGCGAGGATGTCACTCTGGCCGCGGCCCATTTTTACGACCGCTATCCCCGCTACTCCCTGGTCATCGGCATGGTGGACCGGGCGGGGCAGGTGGTCGGAACGCCCTTTGAGGTCCGGGGCTCCGGTGGTCGGCCCTATGTGGCCGCCTTTGTAAAGGACGGGGTGGAGTACCTGCTCTACACTGGAAGCAGTGCGCACCAGGCATACAGCAGCGGCCAGGCCGGGGTCATCCGTCTGGACGGAGGCGACTTCTCCTGGGTGTGGCCGGTGGAGGGGGACATCCGGGATGAAAGCTCCCAAGCTTACCGGGACTACAACGCCTATTGGGAGGAAAAAAAGCCCCTGATGGCCCCTGGCGGCGTAGATATTTTTACGGAAAACCAAGACTACGGCTCCTATGAGGGCTCCCCCGTCCAGTGGGTCCCCGACCACAATGAAACCTTCTGGTATACTGCCGAACAGGACCTGCCCATTGGCGTCTACTATCAGAGCCGGGGATGGTTGGAGGAATTTACCCGGCATGAACGGAACCCCTGGAACGCCTTGAACACCTCTGCCCTGTGGCAGATCGTATCCCTAGCCCCGGCGGACGGGGTGTACCGGGACAGAAACTATGACGGGGAGGCAGTCTATGAGCTGAAGGCCCGGGCGGACAGCGGAGATGACCTGTGGTTTGCGGCCTCCCTCCTCTTTGACCACAGCGGAGAGCGTCCCATCCAGATCCAGAGCTGGAGCATGGGCACAAAAGCGGAGATAGACAGTGCCGGCGGAGGGGCCGATCCGCAGCAGCCGGACGAGGCCCTCTACACCCTGCTCCGGGACTGGTATGACGGCCAATACCCCAACGGCCGGTGGTATTTTGTTTCCGACCAGCCCAGCGCCCCCCGGGAGGGGGACGTCCGACTTGGCCCTGTCACTTATGTCGGGGAGGTCCCCACAGACAGCGGGGCAGCAGCGGTCTACGAGATCGTCATATCCCGTTATACGCTCCACCGTGCAGACGAGAATGACCCCGGCTCCTGGGACTTCTTCTCTGCCGACACCCAGTTCATCGTCCTCCGGCTGGATGGGGAGGGCATACCCACCCAGGTGCTGGGCGTCGCCCCCACGCAGCCCAGCCGCGATATCCAGGCCATCGTCTATGAGGCCCCCTATGGCCTACTCAGCGGTGATGTGACCTTCCTCCGGGACGGCTGGAACACCCCTATCGGCCCGGGGATGGATCTGTCCTTCTCCTGCCTGGACACCGGGAGCTGGGAGACGGAGCAGTTGGAGGGCTATGAACCCATCTACAACCCCGGCGACTACTGGCACCGGGTCTCCGCCAACTACCCAGAGGGTTCCTTTACCGCCCTGTGCTATCACAGCGCGGCAGACGACGCCGACTCCATCCACACCCTGGAGGCCTCCATGTCCGACCTGTACACCCCCCGGGGCATCCGGGTAGGGGCCAGCCGGGCGGAGGTGCTGGCCGCCTATCCAGAGGCTCTCACCGGCGACTACTGGGGACAGTATCCGGAGGAGCCTGATCTGCTGGCCTATCTGCCCTGGAGCGGCCACGACCCGGAGCAGGTCTCCGACCTGTCCCAGCTGGAGTTTTCCCAGGGGCTGGGCCCGGCGATCCTGTTTTTCTTTGATGGGGACACCGTGGAGCGCATCGTCCTTACCAATATGTTCAACTGACCGCAGGGCAACAAACGGCAGCTTTCCGGCAAGATATGCAGGTCAAAACTGAAAAAGCTGCATTTTTTCAGGGCTTTGCCCAATTACACGGAAAAAATATTGTTTAAAATATTCCCCCCCTTTCCTCTTGCGTTTGCACAAAAAAACAGGTATACTGGGGTCCATAAGAGCGGGGCCGGGTTTCCCCGGCCGACCCCCGCCAGCGGATCTGGCACCATTTTACTTATTTTAATTAGGAGGAACACAGTATGAAAGTCGCATTGTTCGGCGCCGGCACCATGGGCCGGGGCATCGCCCAGGTCTTTGCCGCCAAGGGCCACACCGTCCTGATGTACGCCAGCAGCCCCGCCTCCGCCCAGCGCCACAAGGATACCTTGGGCAAGTCCCTGGCCAAGCGGGTCGAAAAGGGCAAGATGGCTCAGGAGGCTATGGATGCCCTGATGGCCAACGTTCTGATCCCCCAGACCCATGAGGAGGCCGCCGACGCCGATCTGGTCATTGAGTGCGTCAAGGAGGAGATGGCCACCAAGAAGGAGCTTCTGAACGAGCTGGACGGCTTCTGCAAGCCCGAAACTGTCTTTGCCTCCAACACCTCCTCTCTGTCCATCACCGAGATGGGCAACGGCCTGAAGCACCCCGTCATCGGAATGCACTTCTTCAACCCCGTGCCCTCCATGAAGCTGGTGGAGATCATCCGCGGAGCCAACACCACCCAGGAGACCTTTGATTTCATTTACAAGCTGTCCCAGGACATCGGCAAGGACCCCGTCGAGGTGGCCGAGGCCCCCGGCTTTGTGGTCAACAAGATCCTGATCCCCATGATCAACGAGGCCATCGGCCTGGTTGAGACCGGCGTCGCCTCTGTGGCCGACATCGACAAGGCCATGCAGCTGGGCGCCAATCATCCGATGGGCCCCCTGGCTCTGGGCGACTTCATCGGTCTGGACGTGTGTCTGGCCATTATGGACACCCTGTTTGCCGAAACCGGCGACCCCAAGTACCGCCCCGCCCTTCTGCTGAAGAAGATGGTCCGCGGCGGCCTGCTGGGCAAGAAGTCCGGCAAGGGCTTCTACGATTACAGCAAGTAAATCGCCCCATCCAGCTGCCCCCTCCCAAGCCGGAGGGGGCAGTTTTATATGTCAAAAAAAGAGCGGCACTTCGGGCCTTCTTTTCCGGAGGCACCTTCTCCGCCCCCCAATCCAGCCGGACCACGGGCCGGCCCCCCGGCGCCCTGAAAGGGCAGCGAAATCGCAGCCGGTCAACATACGCCAATCTTTTAGGCAACTTCCGCATATTTTCCCGTTTCCGACAAATCCGATATGGAAAAACTGTTAAATTTGCCAGATATGTCCCCCTTGCTTTACCCCTGAAAAACAGCTATAATCTGGGTTGTAAGTGGATTTTAGCCGTGTTTGATATGGTTCGCAACGCCAGGATCCTTTCCTGTGTTGCGCTTTTTTCCGGTTTTTATTGTTAAATTTCTAACAATATTCGTCAAACGCGGCGTCCCGACCATGTATCGTCTGCCCCCGGGGCCGGCTCTCTCCGGTCAAGAAAGGCGCGCCTCCCGGGCGTTTAAGGATGATTGCAAAGTAATTTAAACTAGGAGGACTAAAAAATGGATTTTCATCTGTCGAAAGAACAAGAGATGGTCCGCAAGATGTACCGCGAGTTCGCCGAGAACGAGGTCAAGCCCTTGGCTGAGGAAATCGACGAGGAAGAGCGCTTCCCTATGGAAACCGTAGAGAAGATGGGCAAGCTGGGCATGCTGGGCATCTACTTCCCCAAGGAGTACGGCGGAGCCGGCGGCGATGTGCTGTCCTACGCCATGTGCGTTGAGGAGCTGGCCAAGGTGTGCGGCACCACTGCCGTCATCGTGTCCGCCCATACCTCTCTGTGTTGCGCCCCCATCTTTGAGCACGGCACTGAGGAGCAGAAGATGAAGTACCTGCCTGACCTGCTCTCCGGCAAGAAGATCGGCGCCTTCGGTCTGACCGAGCCCAACGCCGGTACCGACGCCTCCGGCCAGCAGACCACCGCCGTAAAGAATGAGAACGGCGACTATGTGCTCAACGGCTCCAAGTGCTTCATCACCAACGGCACCGTAGCCGAAACTCTGGTGGTCTTCGCTATGACCGACAAGACTCTGGGCAACCACGGCATCTCCGCCTTCATCGTGGAGAAGAACTTCCCCGGCTTCTCTGTGGGCAAGCACGAGAAGAAGATGGGTATCCGCGGCTCCTCCACCTGCGACCTGATCTTTGAGGACTGCGTCGTGCCCAAGGAGAACCTGCTGGGCAAGGAGGGCCAGGGCTTCAAGATCGCCATGCAGACCCTGGACGGCGGCCGTATCGGCATCGCCGCGCAGGCTCTGGGCCTGGGCGAGGGCGCTGTGAACGAGGCTGTCAAGTACACCCAGGAGCGCGTGCAGTTCAAGAAGCGTCTGTCCCAGTTCCAGAACACCCAGTTCCAGCTGGCCGATATGCACACCCGGATGCAGGCCGCTCAGTACCTGGTGTACGCCGCCGCCGTGAAGAAGCAGAACCACGAGCCCTACGGCATGGATTCCGCTATGGCCAAGCTGTTCGCCGCTGAGGCCGCTTCCGACGTGACCCGCCGCGCCGTCCAGCTGTTCGGCGGCTACGGCTACACCCGTGAGTACCCCGTGGAGCGCATGATGCGCGATGCCAAGATCACCGAGATCTACGAGGGTACTTCCGAGGTCCAGCGCATGGTCATCTCCCGTGCTCTGGGTGTGAAATAAGTTAGGAGGCAGATCGAAATGAAAATCATTGTTTGTGTCAAGCAGGTCCCCGATACCTCCGGTAAGGTGGCCGTCAATCCCGATGGTACTCTGAACCGCGCCTCCATGGCCGCTATCACCAACCCCGACGACCTGAACGCCGTCGAGGCCGCTCTGACTTTGAAGGAGCAGACCGGCGCCGAGGTCGTAATCGTCTCTATGGGTCCTCCTCCCGCCGAGTCCATGCTGCGTGAGGTCATGGCCCGCGGCGCTGACCGCGCCGTTCTGGTGTCCGCCCGTGAGTTCGGCGGCTCCGATACCTACGCCACCTCCCAGATCCTGGCCGCCGCCATCAACAAGATTGGTGTCGAGGACGAGGATATCGTGCTGTGCGGCCGTCAGGCCATCGACGGCGATACCGCCCAGGTCGGCCCCCAGATCGCTGAGAAGCTGCACCTGCCCCAGGTTTCCTACGCCGCCGAGATCACCAAGGAAGGCGACACCATCACCGTCAAGCGGATGCTGGAGGACGGCTATATGACCATCAAGGTCAAGACCCCCTGCCTGATCACCTGCATCAAGGAGCTGAACGCTCCCCGTTACATGAGCGTGGGCGGTATCTATGAGTGCTACTCCAAGCCCTATGAGATCTTTGACTACAACACCCTGAAGGACGATCCCCTCATCGATCCTACCACCATCGGTCTGAAGGGCTCCCCCACCAACATCTTCAAGTCCTTCACTCCCCCTCAGAAGGGCGTGGGCATGATGCTGGAGGGCGCCGACAAGGCCACCTGCGACAAGCTGGCCGGCATTCTGGCCGCCAAGCACCTGATCTGATAGAAGGGAGATTAAGAATATGTCTAACTACAACAGTGCTGCCATCGAAGAATTCAAGGGCGGCGTTTGGGTATTCTGCGAGCAGCGTCAGGGCAAAATGATGCCCACCTCCTTCGAGCTGATCTCCGAGGGCCGCAAGCTGGCCGACGAGCTGGGCGAGAAGCTGTACGGCCTTCTGCTGGGCCACGAAATCGAGGGTATCGCCAAGGAGCTGGGCGGCTACGGCGCTGACGGCGTGTATGTCTGCGACCACCCCCTGCTGGCCAACTACACCACTGACGGCTACACCAAGGTCATCTGCGACGTGATCCAGGAGTACAAGCCTGAGGTCATGCTGATCGGCGCCACCAACATCGGCCGCGATCTGGGCCCCCGCTGCGCCGCCCGTCTGCACACCGGCCTGTGCGCCGACTGTACTCACCTGGACATCGACGTGCCCAAGTACAAGGACTTTCTGCGCTCCGCCTCCACTCTGGCTCCTGCCATGATCGACTCCATCCCCGAGGATGACCGCAACCTGAAGATGACCCGTCCCGCTTTCGGCGGTCACCTGATGGCCACCATCATCTGCCCCCGCTTCCGTCCCGCTATGGCCACCGTCCGTCCCGGCGTGATGAAGAAGAACGCCTTTGACCAGGCCAAGGCTGACGCCTGCGAGATCATCAAGCCCAACTTCTCCCTCACCGAGGACGACATGGAAACTCAGGTCGTCGAGGTGGTCAAGGCCGCCAAGAAGCTGGTCGATTTGATCGGCGCCGATGTGGTCGTTTCCGTGGGCCGCGGCATCTCCAAGGATGTTGAGGGCGGCATCAAGCTGGCCGAGGAACTGGCTGAGGTTCTGGGCGGCGTCGTGGGCGGCTCCCGTGCCACCATCGACTCCGGCTGGCTGTCCGCCGACCATCAGGTCGGTCAGACCGGCAAGACCGTTCACCCCAAGATCTATGTGGCTCTGGGCATCTCCGGCGCTATCCAGCACAAGGCCGGTATGCAGGACTCCGAGTGCATCATCGCCGTGAACAAGAACGATACTGCCCCCATCTTCGAGATTGCCGACTACGGCATCTGCGGCGACCTGTTCAAGGTCACCCCCATGCTGATCGAGGCCATCAAGGCTGCCAAGGCCGCCAAGTAAGATCGGCTGTAATCGCATAAAAAAGCCAGTACCCCCCGTCCAACGGACGGGGGGTACTTATTTTATAAGTAGTTTTTTAAAAAAATCCATGCTATACTGTTGATATAATACAGAAACTACTAGGCTTAAAGGAGGAATATCATGAAAATCTATCATAAACCTTCTTTTATGTACGGTCTTACTTTCCTTTTCGCACTGCCTCTGTTTACGTTTGGTATCATAAAGGTCCATTGGTGGCAGTGGATCATCACCATCGCATTTGCCACAAAGTTCTTATACACAGGACTTTCTAAATCAGAAAGCGAGTATCAGGAAAATATCGCAAAGAACTATCGGAGCGTGGCCCAGGAGCTTTACGGGAAATATGCAACCATAAAGTTAAATTTCCCTTTGGTCATTTTATGTTCTTTTTATGCTGTCGCTTTGTTCATCAGGTTGGTAGCTGATTTTTTTATTCCTATTTGGATCACTGTTTGTTTCACAATCGTTCTTACTGTTTCTGTCTTTTATAGCCTCAGCCTTGACCATAAAATCAAAGAACATATTGAAAATGGCACAAATAGAGGATAGAAATGAATTAAACAACACCTCAAAAGCCAAT
>NZ_JAOQKF010000001.1:367527-398511 GCF_025567565.1 Muriventricola aceti
TCCATTCTCATTCCCCCCGCACCGTGGCCCGGCCGTGCGCATAGGATAGCTCAGAAACCCGCCCCCCTTCAGGCGGTCTTCGGAGGTACTGCTATGAAACACGAACTGAACATCTGGGTGGTGGGCGGCGATATGCGCCAGGCCAAGCTGGCCCAGCTGCTGGCCCTGGACGGCCACACTGTCCATACTTACGCTTTGGAGCAAGACCGCTCTACCGGCCCGCTCCCTGAGGAGGATCTGTCTCAGGCCGAGAAGGCGGACTGTGTCGTTCTGCCGCTGCTGGTGTCCACAGAGGGCGGCCTTCTCAACGCCCCTCTATCCCAAACAGATCATCCCTTGTCCGACGTATTAGATGCACTTCGCCCCAGCCAGTTTATCTGCGGCGGCCGGCTGGACTCGGAAATCTTAGCTTTGGCTGCCCACCGCGGGCTAACCATTCGGGACTACTTCGCCCGGGAGGAGCTGGCGGTAGCCAACGCTGTCCCCACAGCGGAGGGAGCTATCCAACTGGCCATGGAGCATTTACCAATCACAATCCACGGCGCCCGTGTGCTGGTCGTGGGCTTTGGCCGGGTGGGCCGGCTCACCGCCCAACGCTTCCAAGCTCTGGGAGCAAAGGTTTCCGTGGCGGCCCGCCGGTATGAGCAGCTGGCTTGGGCCCAGGCCATGGGACTGGGCACCGAGCATCTGGCCCATCTAGCCGGATGGCTGTGCGGCTATGACCTGATCGTCAACACAGTCCCCGCCCAGGTCCTGGGCCGGCTGGAACTGGAGGATGTCAAAGAGGACTGTCTCATCCTGGACCTGGCCTCCAAGCCCGGCGGGGTGGACCTTAGGGCAGCGGGAGAGCTGGGCCTCACAGTAATCTGGGCCCTGTCCCTCCCCGGTAAGGTAGCCCCTGTGACCGCCGGGGCCGCCATTAAATCCACCATTTATAATATGCTTCAAGAGGCGGGGTACTGAGAGGGGCGTGCCCTGGAGGGAAGTACAAGACGTACCCCGGCGCGAATCGCCTCACATTCAGTCTGATTTGGAAAGGAAGATTGATTTGATCGATAAAACCGTCGGATTCGCTGTGTGCGGGTCCTTCTGCACCCATCACAAGGCCATGGAGGCCTTAGAGCAGGTGAAAGCCCGCTTCACCCATGTGGTGCCTATTGTATCCGAGTGCACTGCCGACACGGATACCCGCTTCGGCAAAGCTCACGACCTGATGCGGGAAATGGAGCGCATCTGTGACCACCGGGTCATCTCCACTGTCAAGGCGGCAGAGCCTATTGGCCCCCAGAAGCTGCTGGACCTGCTTATTATCTGCCCCTGTACCGGAAACACCCTGGGCAAGCTGGCCAACGGAGTGACAGACACCAGTGTCACTATGGCTGCCAAAGCTCACTTACGCAACAGCCGCCCCCTGGTCATCGCCCCCTCTACCAATGACGGACTGGCCGCCTCGGCCGTGAGCATCGGGGCCCTGCTGCCTAGAAAATACATCTATTTCGTTCCCTTTGGCCAAGACGACCCAGAGAGAAAGCCTACTTCTTTAGTATCTGATTTCTCTTTGGTGGCAGACGCGGCCCAGGCCGCCCTGGAGGGAAAACAGCTTCAACCCCTGCTCATCCCACATCATTGATCAAAAAAGATCCCGGACCACACCCTTACGGGTGAGGTCCGGGATTCGCTCTCTTAAAGGGAGCTCCCGTGCCAATATGACCGGAAATAATGGAGCAGGTCAGAGCCAAATTGGAACAGAATGATCAGCACCATCACGGTCACAGGCAAAAATAAGAGGAACATCACGATCTCGTCCATCAGCTGATATAGAGAGGCCCAAAAAAAGCTCCACATATTTCGCTCCTTTCCCGATTTGATCCTTCCCTACGTGCTCCTCCTCAACTTTTTCTCTATACAAAGTATACTATATCTCACGAGATTTATCAATATAATTTTCGTTTTTTTACAAATAAAATATCTTGATGTAATCCACCCTCTTCTTTATAAAAGGAGACCGTCTGTGATTTACACAGGCGGTCTCCTTTTTCATTTTTTCTTTTTTCGCTTTTCAAAAAAACTCTTGACTACACCTTCCGGTACCTCTTCGCCCATGCTCTCACCAAAGGCCTCTAGAGCAGCGCGCTGATCGGCGCTCAGGCTGGTCGGTACTTGGACTTTGATGGTCACATACTGATCGCCCCGGCCTCGACCTCGAAGCTCTGGGATTCCTTTCCCCCGCAGGCGGAAGGTGGTACCGGGTTGTGTTCCGGCCGGCAGGCTCCACTTGACCTTTCCGTCGATGGTGGGAATCTCCAGCTCCCCTCCCATCGCCGCCCGGTAGAAGGAAACGGGCTGCTCGTAGAGGACTGTGGTCCCATCCCGGCGGAACTGCGTATGGGGCTTTATACGGATGCCCACAATCAGGTCACCGGCCGGGCCTCCGTTTTTACCGGCATTGCCCTGGCCCCGCAGAGAAACCGCCTGTCCGTCGTCGATCCCGGCAGGAATGGTAACGGTGATGCGTTTTTTCTTCCGCACACTGCCGGCGCCGCCACATACCTTACAGGGGGAGTGGATCAGCTTGCCCGTCCCCCGGCACTTGGAACATTGGGCGGTGGTGGAGAAGGCGAAGCCGCCCGCCCCCCGCTGAATCCGAACCACGCCGGTCCCCCGGCAGTCAGGGCAGGTCTCGGCGGTGGTGCCCGGCTCACAGCCGGAGCCATGGCAGGCATCGCACATCTCAGTCCGTGTCAGCTCCAGCTCCTTCTCGCAGCCGAAAGCGGCCTCCTCAAACGTGACAGAGAGATTAGCCCGCAGGCTCTCTCCCTTTTGCGGGGCATTAGCTCTCTGCTGCTGACCACCAAAGCCACTGAAGCCGCCGCCGAAGAAGGAGCCAAAGATATCTCCCAGGTCGATGTCCCCCATATCGAAGCCGCCGAAGCCGCCGCCACCCCCGAAATTGGGGTCTACCCCCGCATGGCCGAACTGGTCATACTTCGCCCGCTTCTCCTTGTCGGACAGGACCTCATACGCCTCGTTGACCTCTTTGAATTTAGCCTCTGCCCCTTTGTCCCCCGGATTCATGTCGGGGTGGTACTGCTTGGCCAGCTTACGGTACGCTTTTTTCAATTCTTCGTCCGAGGCCCCTTTGGACACGCCCAAGACCTCGTAATAATCTCGTTTCTGTTCTGGCATGATATCACCTCTGTTTCAGAGTTCAGAGTGGAACGTGAAGAGCGGAGATAAGGTCTGCGGCGTATATGCCCGGAGTGAATGACCATATCTTCACTCTCCACTCTTTACCCTTCACTCTTTTGAACAGGCACAACGGCGCGCAGGCGGGGCGATGCCCCGCCCGCGCGGACCATAGATTTCTATTACTTCTGATCGTCGTCCACGACCTCATAGTCCGCATCGACCACATCAGGGCCGGCGGCGCTGCCGCCCTGGGCGCCGCCCATATCGGGGCCGGGGCCGGGCTGGCCGGCCTGCGCCTGGCCATACAGCTTTTCGCTAACTGCGTAAAACTCCTTCGTCAGAGCCTCGGTGGCCTCCTTGATGGCCTGGGTGTCATTTCCCTTCAAGACTTCCTTCAGGTGGTTCAGCGCGCTCTCCACCTTGCCCTTATCTCCAGCGGGGATCTTATCGCCCATCTCCTCCAGGGTCTTTTCTGTCTGATAAACCATCTGGTCCCCGTTATTACGGATGTCCACCTCTTCCTTCCGCTTGGCGTCTTCGGCGGCGAACTGTTCAGCCTCCTTGACTGCCTTATCAATGTCGTCCTTCGACATATTGGTGGAGGAGGTAATGGTAATATGCTGCTCCTTGCCGGTGCCCATATCCTTGGCGGACACGTTCACGATGCCGTTGGCATCGATATCAAAGGTGACCTCGATCTGAGGCACACCCCGGCGTGCGGGAGCGATGCCGTCCAGGTGGAAGCGGCCCAAGGTCTTGTTGTACTGGGCCATCTCACGCTCGCCCTGGAGAACGTGGACTTCTACGGAGGTCTGGTTATCAGCGGCGGTAGTGAAGGTCTGGCTCTTCTTCACGGGGATGGTGGTGTTACGCTCGATGAGCTTGGTCATCACGCCACCCATGGTCTCAATGCCCAGGGACAGGGGGGTGACGTCCAGCAGCAGCAGGTCCTTCACGTCGCCGGTAAACACACCGCCCTGGAGAGCGGCGCCCAAGGCCACGCACTCGTCGGGGTTAATGCCCTTGAAGCCCTCCTTGCCAGTCAGCTTCTTTACCATCTCCTGAACCGCGGGAATACGGCTGGAGCCGCCCACCATCAGGACCTTAGACAAATCGCTTCCGCTCAGTCCGGCATCAGACAGAGCCTGCTTCACAGGGCCGCTGGTGGCTTCCACCAGGTGGGCGGTCAGTTGGTCGAACTTGGCCCGAGTCAGGGTCAGGTCCAAGTGCTTGGGGCCGGTGGCATCAGCGGTGATATAGGGCAGGTTGATGCTGGTAGAAGTGACACCGGACAGCTCGATCTTGGCCTTCTCAGCAGCCTCCTTCAAGCGCTGCATGGCCACCTTGTCGCCGGTCAGGTCCACACCCTCAGTTTTCTTAAACTCCGCGGCCATCCAGTCCATGACGCACTTGTCGAAGTCGTCGCCGCCCAAGCGGTTGTTACCAGCGGTAGCCAGCACCTCGATGACGCCGTCGTCGATATCCAGGATGGATACGTCGAAGGTGCCACCGCCCAGGTCATACACCATGACCTTCTGGGCGGTCTCCTTGTCTACGCCGTAGGCCAGAGCAGCGGCGGTGGGCTCGTTGATAATCCGCTTCACGTCCAGGCCGGCGATCTTACCAGCATCCTTAGTGGCCTGGCGCTGGGCATCGGTGAAGTAGGCGGGGACTGTGATGACGGCCTCGGTGACTGTTGTGCCCAGATAGGCCTCGGCATCCGCCTTCAGCTTCTGCAGGATCATGGCGCTGATCTCCTGGGGGGTATACTTCTTGCCATCGATGTTCACCTTGTAGTCGGAGCCCATCTCACGCTTGATGGAGATGACGGTCCGGTCGGGGTTCGTGATGGCCTGGCGCTTGGCCACCTGACCCACCATACGCTCGCCGTCCTTGGAAAAAGCCACCACAGAGGGGGTGGTGCGGTTGCCTTCGGCGTTGGGGATGACGACAGCGTCGCCGCCCTCCATGACCGCTACACAGCTGTTGGTCGTACCTAAATCGATACCGATGATCTTAGACATAATTCATTCCTCCTAAATATATGACATTCATGTTTACAAAGTTAAAATAGGAACAGCGGCCCGATGGCGTAGAGTGCGGCGCACCAGGCCAGCAGGCCCCCAGCGAGCAGCAGGGTATAGGATACAGCATCACAGGTTTTCGCTTTACAGCACTGCTTGCAGGGCTGATTTCTTTTCACTGTTTTCCTCCTTTAATCCCATCGGCTTTTGAAAATAAGCCGCGCACCTCGGTTCCGTTCCCCTAATTGGCCACCTGCACCATGGCGAAGCGGATGACCTTCTCGCCGCACTGGAAGCCGGCCTGGAACACGGCGGCCACTACGTTCTCGCCCAAGCTCTCATCCTCCACGTGCATAACGGCGTTATGGAGATTCGGATCAAAGGGCTGGCCCAGGGCGGGAATCTCAGTGATGCCCAGCTTGGAAAGGATCTCCTTCAGCTGGTTCATCGTCATCTCCACCCCTTTTTTGTAGGCTTCGTCGGCGGTGTCCTGCTTCAAGGCCCGCTCCAGGTTATCATAGACGGGAAGAAACGCGGCGGCGGTATCCGCCTTGGCGTCGTTCCAGATGGACTCCTTCTCCTTGGCGGTCCGCTTTCGGTAGTTGTCGTACTCCGCGGCCAGGCGGAGAAAGCGGTCGTCGAGGGGTGCGGTCCCCTCTCCGGAGGGCTCCTCCTTGGGTGCCTCCCCTGATTTCTGGTCCTCCTGAGCGGCCTCGCCGGCCTCCTGGGGCCCCCCTTTCTCCTCCTGTTCCGTGCGAACAGCCTCTTCCTCAGGCTCCACAGCCTCTTCCTTCCGAATATCCTCCTGACACTGCTCAGGCTGGGCCTGCTTCTTTTTATTTTTATCGCTCACGATGCGGCGCTCCTTTCCTGCTTATGGCTCCTGTGTATCTGTTTTCTCTGCCGGGGGTAACTCTCCCTTGCCGAACATGCGGGTCAGGCTGTCGGCAAAATAGGACAGGCGGGCGGTGACCTTGGCGTAGTCCATCCGGGTGGGTCCAACCACTCCGATGACGCCCTTCATATTTTCTCCAATGTCGTAGCTGGCCATGACCACACTGGTGTCCTTCAGCGCGTCACTGACATTTTCCGGCCCGATCAGGATGTTCATGTTCTGGCCGCCGGTCATTGTCACAGGCAGCCGGGCCACATCCTTCTCCTCGGCCAGATAGTTCATCAGAGGTTTAGCCTTGTCCAGGCTTCGGTATTCCGGGTGTTCCAGCAAGTGAGTGATTCCGGTAGTTCGGACCTTTTGGCTGCTCTGTTCCGACAGGATCTCCACCGCGAAGTCCACCACCAGGGCAATCAGCTCAAAGGCGCCTGGAGCGGTGCGGGTCTCCATCTTGTCCAAGGTCTGTTCCATCTCCTCCTGGGTCAGTCCCACGAAGGAACTGTTCAGAACCGCGGAGAGCAGTTGGAGCTGGGTGTCAGAAACCTCCTCAGGGATATGGATGAGTTTATTTTTAACGATGGAGTTGTCCGTCATGACCACGGCGATAAAGGCGTTTTCTTCCACTTTCAGCAGGTCATAGCGTTTGACGGTGATCCGCTCCGCGGGGGCGGCCATGGTAAATACAGGATAGTCGCTGAACTGGGATAGGACCTTTCCCGCCCGGTCGATCACTCGATCCAGCTCCTCCATCTTCAGGTTCAGCGCCTCGTTGATACGCTGAGTCTCCTGCATGGTCAGCTGCTGATGACCCATCAACTCATTGACATACAGCCGGTAGCCCGCGGCGGAGGGTACCCGTCCGGCGGAGGTATGGGGCTGCTCTAAAAGGCCCATATCAGTCAAATCAGCCATCTCGTTCCGGATGGTGGCGCTGGACACATCCAGTCCGGCCCGCTCCGCTACCATTTTCGAGCCCACAGGCTCGGCGGTGGCGATATAGGTTTCAATGATGGCCCGAAGGATCCGTCTTTTTCTATCCGTCAGCTCCATGTTTCCACCCCCCTGTTCCTTTTATCTCGGCATGCGCTTCCGGCCGTTCCGACTCAAGACAGCTCCGCTCCGCGGACCCTTCGTCTTATATCCTTATGCCGGCCTGCTTGCGCTTTGATCATTTTGTTAGCACTCAATACTCCTGAGTGCTAAAGATAATGTACCACCGGGGGGCAGAATTGTCAATAGGCACTTTATGAATTTGTTGTAAACAAATGAATCCCGCCAATTTTTTGCATCTTCTATCTTTTGCTGCTAAGAGCTCCGGCTCTTGACAAATGTTTCTAATGTATTACACTAGATATGAGGTGATTTTATGGGGATCGAAAAAAAGAATTACAGCTTTCGTTTTCATGAGGACATGGTAGAACGCCTCCGCGCCCAGGCCCAGCTGGAGAACCGCTCGCTCTCCAACCTGGTGGAAACGATTCTGCTCCAATATCTCTCCACTTTAGAGGAGAAAACAACATGACCGTCTGTCCATAGACAGGCGGTCATGTTTCTTTTTTATAGGGTAAACACCTGGCCGGTATACAGTCCCTGACAGCCGGGACCGAAGTATTCCGTCAGCCGCTCCAGGGCTGGCTGTCCGGTGCAGTGGCCGGTCAGGATTCGCTCCACCCCCAGGGCCTTCAGCGCGTCAGCCACCGACTGTACATACTCCGGCGAGCAGTTCATGCCAGTCCCCCCCTTGGCATACATATGCAGTCCGCCCACCACGGCGTGCACCCGCTTTCCGGGCAGCTGGTCCAGCACGCCCCGCACGATGTTGACGATGCCCCCATGGCTGCAGGAGTTGAAGACCACCAGTCCCCGCTCCCCCTCCAGCACCAGGGACTGCTCGTGGCTGAAATCGTCCGGGACAAAGTCATCCTCCCCTCGCTTGCAGACCAGGTTAGACGCCTTTCCCATAAAGGCCGGGTCCTTTGGACCGTCGGGCAGCAGCCACCCACCCTCCAGCAGCTCCATAGGTCCCGGTACTGGGACAAGCCGCTCTCTGGCCCCCTCCCAGATATCCCGGTGGACGCCAATAAATTTGGGTCCCTCCTCTGTCATGGAGAAGTAGGGCCCTCCGGCCTGGGGGCGGACATAGACCTTGGCTCTCTGGTTGAGCTGGAAGAACCGGCGCAGGCCGTCGGCGTGGTCATAGTGGCCGTGGGACAGCACCCCCAGGTCCACATCCGCCAGGTCCACCCCAAGCTTCTGGGCGTTGTCGGCAAACCGTCCTGAGGCGCCCCCATCCAGCAGCAGCCTCTTCCCCCGATATTCGATATACAGGGACAGGCCGTGCTCCGGCACCAGACCGCATCCCTCCTGGGCAGTATTTTCCATTAATACGGCAACTTTCATGTCCTGTTCCTCCTTATTCCAGTGCTCCAGAGCGGGTCAAGTCTCGAATCCACTTGCCGCTCCTTAATCTCCACACTCCCCCGACGCACTTACAAAACTGCTCTACCCCCAGGGACAGGTAGACCCAAAAGATCCCCGTCTTCAACACCAGCCCACATATAGCGGCCATAGGTACTGCCACCAGCCAGAGCGGGAGAATGTCAATGAGCGTAGTGGCCCGCACATCTCCCCCTCCCCGGAGGACTCCCACAATATTCACGCTGTTAAAATCCTTCAGCGGCATGATGACCGCCTGGAGAGTAATCATCATAGTGGCCGCAGCCGCCGCTCCCGCCGAGAGCTTAAACAGCGGGAACACATAGGTAGGCGCCAGGAAAACCAGTACCAGCCACAGGGCCAATCCCAGCGCCGCGCCTCCTACGGCGGCCAAGGTGTTCAGGGCGAGTCCCACTCCATATACCCTGTCCTTATGTCCGGCACCGATCTCCCGGCCAATGATAATCGCCGCGGTAGAGGCAAGTCCCATGGAAACTACCTTACATATTTTCTCTACATTTCCTGCTAGCGTATAGGCGGCCAGTATCTCCGTGCTGCCCGCCATATGTCCCATGACTGTGGGATACATAGAGGTACCTAGCCCCCACAGGGTTTCATTCAGCACCACTGGCCCACTGCACATCAGAAATTGACGGGCCAGCCGCTTTCCTGGCCGCAGGACCAGTCTCCACCGCACCCGGAAGATCCGATTCCTAGCCATGTGACAGGCCACGATGACAACCTCTAAAACGCGTGCGATGAGGGTGGCCAGAGCCGCCCCTTGAACTCCCAGTGCGGGCGCTCCCAGATTTCCGAAAATAAATACCCAGTTCAAAAAGGTATTCACTGCCATAGAGGTAGCCAGAATGTACATTCCCAGTTGGGGATGCTCCATACTGCGGAAGGCTGCAATATAAGTCATTGAAAAGGCGTTGAATACATAGGACAGCCCCGCCAGCCGGCCATATTGGGCGGCCAGCTCCACCACCGCCCGGTCGTTGCCAAAGAGGCTGAGAAATTCTACCGGACAGATCAGCAGAATGACCGAGCACAGAGACGATACTGCCATCACCAGCCACAGGGCCATCCCATAGATCCGATTGATAGACTCCATGTCCTGTTTGCCCCAGTATTGGCTCAACAGGACCGTGGAGCCGCTCTGCACTCCAAAAATAAAAAGCTGCACTACAAACAGTGGAATATTGGCTAGGGTAACCGCCGCCATCGGCTCCTCCCCCAGCAGCCCCACCATAAAGGTGTCCGCCATGCTCAGGGTGCTGGTGATCATATCCTGGAGGATGATAGGCGCGGCCAGAGCAGCGACCTCCTTATAAAAATTCGGTCCTCTCCGCATATAGGCAAACATGGAAACGCTCCTTTTTCGTTGTTTCTCATTCAGGACAGGGATGGGAACAGCTTCTCCGATGCCCCTTTCAATCCCTCAATTAAGGCGTCTACGTCCTCCTGCTTGGTATCGTAGGAAAAGCTGATCCGCAGCACCCCGTCCCGTTCCCCCTTGGGCAGTTTCAGGGCGGCAAAGACGTGGCTGGGTTTCCCCTTGTGGCAGGCGGAGCCGGAGGAGATATATACCCCCCGGTCACTCAGGAAGCGGACCACCACCTCGCTCTTATAACCCACCAGGGAGATGGCTAGGATGTGGGGAGCGCCCCCCTGGGCCAGCAGTTTCGCCTTCGGCACTTCCTCCGCCAGCCGCCGAACGGTTTCTTCCTTCAGCCGGGCCATATGGGCCATGTCCTCCTCCAGAGTCTGCCGCCCCAGCCGGGCGGCGGCGGCGAACGCCGCGATCTGAGCTGTGGCCTCAGTACCCGACCGAAGGCCCTCCTCCTGCCCTCCGCCCCAGATCAGGGGAGGCAGCTTCAGCCCCTTTCGAACATAGAGCGCCCCCACCCCTTTAGGGGCGTGGATCTTGTGTCCGCTGACTGTCAGCAGGTCTACACCCAGTTTTTTGGGGGAAAAAGGTATTTTCAAAAATCCCTGCACCGCGTCACAGTGGAGCAGAGCCGGGCAGCCAGTCCTCCGAATGACTTGGGCAACCTCCCCCACAGGCAGGATGGCGCCTAGTTCATTGTTAACCAGCATCATGGAGACCAGCGCCGTGTCCGGCCGCATCGCCTCCTCCACCTGGGCGGCAGTGATGTTACCCTGGCGGTCCGGCTCCAGATATGTCACCTCATAGCCCCGGCGCTCCAATTCCCGGCAGGGCTCCAGCACAGCGGCGTGCTCGATGGCGGTGGTGATAATGTGCTTTCCTCGGCGGCGATTGACCTCCAGGGCAGACTGGATGGCCCAGTTGTCCCCCTCCGTGCCACAGGAGGTAAAAAACAGCTCCTCCGGCAGGCAGCCCAGGGCCTGAGCCACATTTCCCCGCCACTCCTTCATCCGGGCGGCCGCCTTGGTCCCCAGTTCATACCGGGACGAGGGGTTGCCCCAGCCCTGGGTCATCGCCTCTACCGCCGCCTGTACAGCCTCCGGCCGCACCGGCGTGGTGGCCGCATTATCCAAATAATGTATCATCCTGATCCACCCCAGTCTGTATCTGTTCAAAGTATCCTTCATTCTACCGTCTGCCTGGAGGAAAGTCAAGGCGGCGCAGACCGGCTCTGACCAGTGGGCTGCCGGACTTTCTCTCTATATCGGTCCTATCCGCACAACTTCCCTGGATACACTTATTTTTTCTTCTCCAGGAATATACTCTCCACAAGGAGACCTCTTTGTGGTATAATGAGAAAAAATCGCTCAAGAGTTCTCCCGGTCTTCTCCGGGCCTCTTATGCTCTCTGAAAAAGAAGGTTTTATCATGACCAATAACCAACGCATCTGTTATGTGGTGGGGGCCATGTCCCTGTCCCCCTCTCTGCGCCCCTACCCCGCTCCGGGGGACTACGTCATCGCCGCCGACCGTGGCTATGACTCCCTGATGGCCTACGGCGTCACGCCTGACCTTGTGGTGGGCGACTTTGATTCCCTGGGCCGCACCCCCTCCCATCCCAACGTGATCCAGCTCCCAGCGGAGAAGGATGATACTGACATGGTCTACGCTCTTCGTAAGGGTCTGGAGCTGGGCTACCGGCGATTCGTTCTGCTGGGCGGCGTGGGCGGCCGGCTGGAGCACACCCTTGGCAACCTCCAGCTGCTGGACTGGCTGACTACCCAAGGGGCCCACGGATTCCTGGCAGGCGAAAAAACAGCGGCCACCGCCCTCCGGAACAGTTCCCTCACCTTCCCCGCTTCCATGTCTGGCTATCTATCTGTGTTCTGCAACAGCGGCACAGCGGAAGGGGTCACCCTCACTGGGCTCAAATTTCCGCTGGACCAGTATCAAATGGAGGGCAGTTTCCCCATTGGGGTCAGCAATGAGTTTCTGGGCACAGAGGCCACGGTGTCTGTGAGGCATGGTTCTCTCCTGCTGCTGTGGGAGGAATCGGGGAATTTTTACTCCCAACTGCCCAAACTGTGGCCCAATCCTTGACTTTTTCCTTGCCTTTTGGGCTATCCTATGGTATAGTTGTTCCCTGATCTTGAGGGAGAGGAGGTGTCCCCAGTGGGCGAAGCGGTCAAGGTCGTCGCCAAAAATAGCAAGGCCTACCACGATTACTTCGTGGAAGAGAAATTTGAGGCCGGCATTGAACTGGCGGGCACCGAGGTCAAGTCTATCCGGCTGGGCAATGTGAATCTGAAGGACTCCTTCTGCATCATCAAGGAGGGGCAGCTGTCTGTCCTGGGTATGCACATCAGTCCATATGAAAAGGGCAATATTTTCAATAAGGACCCCCGCCGGCCCCGCCGACTGCTTATGCACCGGCGGGAGATCCTGCGGCTCTCCGGCCGAATCCAGCAGGACGGCTACTCCCTCATCCCCCTGTCCGTCTATTTCAAGGGTCCCCGGGTCAAACTGGAGCTGGGGCTTGCTAAGGGCAAGAAGCTCTATGACAAGCGGGAGTCCTCCGCCAAGCGGGACGCCAAGCGGGAAATAGACCGGGCGATGAAGACAAGGAACCGGTGACCGGTACTATCAGAAAGGATGACAGATATGGCACAGAATCCCATTGTCACCATCGAAATGGAAGACGGCGGCGTCATGAAGGCGGAGCTCTATCCTGAGGTGGCCCCCAACAGCGTCAACAATTTCATCAGCCTGGTCAGCAAGGGCTTTTATAACGGGCTGATCTTCCACCGCTGTATCCCCGGATTCATGATCCAGGGTGGTTGCCCCCAAGGCACTGGTATGGGCGGTCCCGGCTACTCCATCAAGGGCGAGTTCAGCCAGAACGGTGTAAAGAACGACTTGGCCCACGACCGGGGTGTGCTGTCCATGGCTCGGGCCATGGCCCCCGACTCCGCCGGCAGTCAGTTTTTCATTATGGTCGAGAAGGCTCCCCACCTGGACGGCAGCTATGCCGCCTTTGGCAAGGTCTTTGAGGGCATGGAGGTGGCTGACGCCATCGTAAACAGCAAGACAGATTGGAATGACCGGCCCCGTCAGGACCAGAGGATGAAGTCGGTTACCGTTGACACCTTTGGTGTGGAGTACCCTGAACCGGAGAAAGTATAATATAGTCCTTGAGTAAGCGCATCCGTACCGGCGCGCCAGCCGTGCCGGTACGGTCTGATTTCACTGAATCCCTCAAGCAAACCACACTGCATACGTTTTCTTTTTCTGGCGGCAAAGCCGCTGTCCAAAATGGAACCCAGTGCAGCGGATCCGTTTTGGAGAGGAGGAATAAGGGAGCGAACGAAGTTTTCGCCATTATGGGAAGCGGAGTTGGCTGGACTTTGCGACGACGAGGGGGCGTACCGGTTTCGACGGGGACGCTGCAGTGGGAATAGCGGGCGGTGGCGCCTGGCCACCTTAAAACGGGCATTCTTTATAAATTAAAGAACGACAACTACGCTTACGCTGCCTAATTAAAGGCAGCCGTCTGACCGGGAAGGGCCACGAGCCCGGATCAGGCGTCGCTTAGTGGCGGACGTGAGCCGGCAAAGCTTTGAGCCGACCATGCATCATGAAGCTCACCTGACCTTCAGGCGTGACGGCTTGCCTGAAGCGAAGGGAACGGGGAGAGCAAGACTCCTGTAATAACCGTCTGCGCCCGGAGAAGTTCCCATGAATGTGTTTTCGGACGGGAGTTCAACTCTCCCCGCCTCCACCAACTGACCCTTAAGTGAACTCACTTCCTTAAGGTCAACATCAAAGTGACCGTCTTGTGTATTACACAGGACGGTCATTTTGTCATCATAGAGGTAGATTTTGTTGACAAGCATATCCACCAGCCCCTGCCGGTATTTGGGGTCGTTGATGTCCCCCTTGCGGAACTGATTTAGGAAAAAGCGGATTTCCTTCACGCTGGGGGTCGGATGCTGGGAGGTTTCCACAAGAAGCTGAAGGGAAAGTTCCTCATGCTCTTTCTTCTTTTGTGCAATCCGGTCAGCGATAATATCAACGGCCTGTCCACTCTCCAAGGCCTTCAGCAGATTTTCTGTGGCCTGCTCATTTTCTGAAAGCAGTTTTTTAAGCCTCCTTGTGTTGCTGTTGTTGCTCTCTCGTTCACAGAGGTCAACAACTTCTCTGGCAATCGTACTGATATTGTCTGGGGTCAGGAAATCCCGCAGTCTGTTGACCACCAAATCTTCTATGTACTCTTTTCCAACCGTCTTTTTGTCACAGGATTTGTCCCGGCGGTTGGTCACACACTGATAATAGTGATATTTCCGCTCTGTCTTACTCGTCCCACTGATACCAGTCATAGCGGCCTTACAGTGTCCACAGAACAGTTTTGTGGTAAGGAGATAATCTACTTTAGCCTTCGCTCGTGCGGGGGCTTTTTTGTTCTTCTCCATAATACGCTGTGCCTCCCAAAACAAATCTTCATCAACGATGCGGGGGAGTCCATCAGGAATTTCCTTATCCCGGTATGTATATACCCCTATGTATCGCTTGTTTCTCAAAATGCGGTTGATGCTGTTCTTGTTGAATTCATTCCCGTAGGATGTTTTGATTTGATTGGCATTGAGATAGCGGATAATATCAGCCATTGTCGAGCCAGTCACATACATCTCAAAAATTTTAACGACGATTGGCGCGGTAAGTGGGTCAATCACAATCCGTTTATCTTCTGTTTTGAAACCAAGAGCCAGATTGCCGCCAGTAGAAAGGCACTTCTCAGCGTTAATGTCCATTCCCCGTTTGATTTTCTGAGCCAACTCTACACTGTAATATTCAGCCATCCCCTCCAGAACAGCTTCCATCAGTACGCCGCTTGCATCGTCCGAAATGTTCTCACGGGCAGACAGCACACGGACTCCATTCTTTTTTAGTTTTGATTTATAGGTGGCACTGTCATAGCGATTGCGGGCAAAGCGGTCAAGCTGATACACAAGAACACCTTGAAAGGTTTTCTTTGCGCTGTCTGCAATCATTCTCTGAAACTCCGGTCTGTGGTCTGTTGTGCCGGAAAGGGCCCGGTCGATGTATTCCCCCACTACGGTATAGTCGTTACGCTGGGCATAGGCGTAACATTCTTTTAACTGCCCCTCGATTGACTGTTCCGTTTGGGAATGAGAAGAAAACCGGGCATAGATTACAACATTCATTCTTCGTCCTCCTTGTTATCTTCATAAGCGGCCTGTTGGTCCCAAATCTCCCGTTCGAAGGCTATCCCTTCTGGAGTTTTTAACCATTCAGCATAGTCCGCTTTTTGCTTCCTGAGCCTTATCTTATCTGTGACTTTTTTCAAAACAGATAATTCTTGTAACGCCAAAGATAAATAAACATGAGCATAATTCTCTGCGAAATTTAACCGTTCAGCAACTTTTCCGTTTGGCGTTTTCAAGTAGATTTCAGTTGCCCCCAAATCCTGTTGGCCATCATTGAAGTAATATTCTCCCAACAGATAGTTATAAAGAAATTCAAAAAGGCCGGTTCGGTCCATTGTTTCCAAAAGGAAATTACAGACCGCCAATTTTTTAGTTGCTGAAATTTCACCAGTTTTGGCCTTGCGGCGTAGACGGACAAGATTTTTGATTGCCTTGTCGCTCAAGCCTGTCCGTTTATGGATTTCTTCATTTTTAGCAGAAGTACATTCTTCCGCTCCCATTAAGTAATCCATTGAAACGCCAAGTGCATCTGCAATCGCTTTGAGGCCAAGGACTTTCGGCTCTCTTTTTCCATTTCCACCAACCCAATCTGAAATCGATGAGGCCGAAATTTTGCTTATTTTTGAAAGTTCAGTCTGCTTCATGTTTTGTTCTTCCAATAGGGCTTGGATTCTCTGCGCCCATATTGGTGGCATATCGCTTTGTGGTATGTTTTTCTTCTTCATAATAGCACCCTCCAAAAATCCGATTTATAGAAAAATTTATTAAAAAATTTTATTTTTGACGGCTTAACTGATTTTCCTGACAAGCCGTATTTTTTGTGCTACCATTTAATACGAAGTTCAGGATAAATTTTTTAATATTTTTATTTACAGGACTATTATAAGAAATTTATCCTGAAATGTAAAGAGGTTTCTGAATGGTGGTGAAGCGACATGGATGACAACGAGGTTAAAATCAGCCGAGAGCAGGCCCGAATCTTTGCCTATGCCATCTATCGTGATGTTGCCGCCTATGTCACATCCCATCAAGAGGAATACCAGAAATTCATAAAATCGGAGGATGATAGTGATGGCAAAAATACGACTGCACATCGACCCAAGAGGGGTAGACGCAAAGCCAACGGAACGTGAATGGGGTAGAATCTCCAAGCGAGTATTGAACCCAGCCAACATAAAAGAGGTGACAGTCCAGCAATTAGCGCAAAAAATCAGAACAGGGCATACAATTTGCCCCGCCGTATTGGATGGGACCAAGGCCGCTGATTGGCGGGAGCAACAAGTATTTATGGTAGATATCGACAATGCGGATATGGGCCAGCCTCAGTTAACGCAGGAGCAGGCGTTATCAATTTGTGAGGGATACGGCTTAACTCCCGTTATCTGCTACCAGACATTCAGCCATAGCAGCCAACGCCCCAAATTCAGGCTTGTGTTTATCATGGAAGATGTTGTTACCGACCCCAATGTGCGGCGTATGATTGTAGAACGGTTGATTTCCATTTTCCCACAGAGCGATAAAGCCTGCACCAACGCAAACCGCCTGTTCTTGGGTACGAACAAAGAAGTGGTCCTTCACAGCAAAAATGCGAGGATTTCAGTGGAGACCATATTAGCGATTTCTCACCAAGAACAACCTGCCGATGGGGGCACCCCCAAAAATATCGTTTCCTTGGAACTGCGTAGAAATCCGGAACTGGAAGCGCAGATAGAGAAGTTTGATTTTCTTTCTTATCTGATTGGACGGAATGGCCCGTATTCTGAGAGTGGCAACACGGTGAGCTTCCAAAATTGCGAGGTATGTGGGCACAAAAACAATCTTCGCTATTACAAGGACACCAACACTTTTTATTGCTTTTCTTCCAGCGGCGAAGTTGGGGGGAGCATCATTGACTATCTGATGGCAACAGAGGGCCTGACCGCAGGGCAGGCGATTGACAAATTTACAAACGAGTTGTGCCCGACTGAATGGGATACACCCGAACTTTTGGAAGAATATAGTCTTCCGTCATTTCCAGTCAGGCAGTTGCCATCTGTGCTTCGGGATTATGTTGTGGCGGTTTCAGAAAATACAGCAACTGCTGTGGATATGCCGGCGACTGCCGCCCTGGCCTTGGTAGCGGCGGCGGTGCAGGGGAAATTTATCATTGAGGGAAAATCTGATTATTATGAGCAATTAAACCTGTACTTTTTGATTATCGCAAAGTCTGGGGAACGGAAAAGCAGTATTATCAAGACCATGACCAAGGCAATTTATCAGTATGAGCGGGAGGAAAACAACCGAAGGAAGCCAATGATTGCTGAGGAGGAAGCACAACTGAACCGCTGGCGGGCGCAAATTGAAAAATACGAGCGGAAAGATCTGCGGGAAGAAGCAGATAATTTGCGGCGGGAGTGCTTTGCCCTGGAACAGCGCCGTATCAGGCCGCTACGCCTGATAGCCGATGATACTACCCCGGAGGCGCTGACATCCCTTATGGCGGATAATAAGGGGATTATCACGGTGATTTCCACAGAGGGCGGTTTGTTCGATATTTTCAATGGCAAGTATTCCTCTAACGTGGTCTCCATAGACCCTGTCCTCAAGGCTTACACAGGTGACCCAATTCGTGTTGACCGCAAGGGACGGGAGGCGGAAAATATTGATAATCCGGCGCTTACCATGCTTTTATCCGCACAGGAGAGCGTATTGGAAGGAATGTTAAACAACGAAATCTTTCGGAATCGGGGGTTGACAGGGCGCTTTTTGTATAGCAAGCCTAAATCCATGATGGGCTACCGACAATTTGATACTCCCGCAATACCGAATACCTTGAGTGAGAACTATAATCAAATTCTACTGAACCTGTTCGCCCTACCTTACCCGGATAACGGTATGCCTTTGATAAAGCTGGGGGATGATGCGCTGGAGATTTATAGAGAGTTTTCCAAGGAGATAGAAGGGCGGCTGTTGACCGACTTGGAGGATATGTCTGATTGGGGAGGAAAGTGTGCGGGTACCGCATTGAGAATTGCTGGACTTCTCCACTGTGTAGAGCATTGTGCGGCCGCTGATAAAGCTCTCGTTTCGGGACGCACGATGAAGCGAGCTACCAAAATTACAAGGTATTTTTTGAAGCACGCCCAATATGCCTACTCTGTCATGGGGGCGGACAAGACCCTCCACGAAGCCAAATACATCTTACGAAGATTGGAGGCTCAGCCCAAGCGAGAACTGACAAAGAGCGGTATATATCACCTTTGCAGAAGCAAGTATTTCAAAAAGGCAGACGATATGCTCCCTGCTTTGGACTTGCTCATTGAATACGGCTACCTGAAAAAGAGAGTATATTATCAAGCGACAGGTGGGCGCCCCAAAGGTGACGGTTATATACTCAATCCGCTTTACTTCGACCGATAATCCAATCAATATGGCTTTTTAGGGTTTAATGGAAAAATATATTTTATCCCTTTTAGTCCATAAAAGCCATAGAAAGGCCATGCTATCCCAAAACGGGCAGCATGGCCTTTTTATGTGATATTCACTGTGTCAAGAGGGTGGCTATCCGTTTCAGCAGTGCCAGAAAGGTGCCCTCTTTGATTGCCCGCCCCCATAGTCCATCGCAGAAGCGTTCTTGCCGGACATAGCAAGTCAAAATTGCTTTTGCCAGTCTGAGATTAGCAGTATCAATTTTCTTTGTAAGTTCATTGTTCATTCCAAGCCCATATTCCTCTAATGTATCTCCATAACTAACATCCATAAGGTCACTGTTAGAAACATCATCTATAAAGTTTAGAAACTGAGTTTCATAGACAGGATACGGCATGGAAAAAGTACCGTTTTCCAGTTTCCTGCTTACCTCCCAGCGACAGGCGGTTTCCGCATTGACCGTTTCAAAGTAAGATATATAATTACGGATTTTCTCAATCTCCATATCAATACCCCTTTCTTGTGAAGATATTATATCACATGGGGGTGCCCCCTTCCACGCCAACCTTGGCCCATTTCTGAGTTGTGGAATGGCGCAAGATAAGGCCGCTCTCCATTCCTCTGCTTTTTCCAGTGTGCTTCTCCTGTTTTGCCCACTTGGTGAGGATACACAAATATAAGGAACAGCGATATTTTTGAAAAAACGCTTGAAGTATCGGTAAGAGTCGTTGCTGTGAAATAGGAGTAACTTTATTTGGGGATACTCGGCCAAATACCGCGGAAGGTCATTTGGTTTTTCGTCCAGCAAATCCTTGTCGCTGGAAGTATCCCGTGCTGCGGAATGTAAGATGTCCCAAAGGGCAATATGATATTTCTTCAATAGCAATTCTCTTGCCGTATCTGATTTTTCTATTTTCTCCCCGCAGGCCATGAACAGTATATCCCAAAACTTATTTGAAGGGTCGGCGTAATAAGTCCCGGTCATAAGTGACCGTTTTCCCGGAAGCGTCCCCAAAATTAAAACGACTGAGTCATGTCCAATTTTTGCGGGTAGTCCGTTGACTTGTTCATGTAGATGGTCATTTGCTGTGGCGCACATATTGATACCCCCTATTAGGCTATACATAGCCTAATAGTATCACGCATAGCCTACAAAGGCAAATGAAATCCCTTACGCTAACAACGTAAGGGAGGACAATTTATGAACACAGTAACAGCAGTTCGCAATCGAATACTGCAACTTTGCAACGAGCGTAATATTACAATAAACGCTTTAGCTACAATATCAGGCCTGCCGCCCTCATCCATAAAGAATATTCTTTATGGCAAAAGCCTCAACCCCAAAATCGTAACGATTAAAATGATTTGTGATGGGCTGAATATCACACTGGGAGAATTTTTTAATACGCCAGAATTTGATGCTCTGGAGCAAGAAATGAAGTAGAGAAATAGGTTTCTTTAGTCGATAACTTTATACAGAGAAAATAGCCCGTGAAAGAATTTTTTCGAGTAATTCTGAACACACTCGGCAACAGTTTTCAAAAGAAAGAAGGATTATGAAATGGAACAACTGGAACAGCTTTTGCAGGAGCAAGCCTTTCTTGATGCGATTCTTAATTATAAAATCAAAATAATTGATAAAGAAACAAGGTTTTGGATGATTCGTACCAAAAAAGGATATTTTTATAATGAATTTGTTTCAAATGATTTTATCGCCTTAGCGTGGAATACAATTACATCTGCTACAGATTTTTCTGAGGAATCACAGGATACCTTAAAAGACCAGATTTTACTCAATTATAAAGAAATCAAACGCCCAACTACTGTCATAAACAAGTGCAAGAGCTTCATTCACGATGTAAAGTCAGGAGACTATATTGTAATACCCAATGCAGGTTCAGAACGCATTACAATTGCACTTGCGGGAGAGTATTATGAGGAAGAAAGCAAAACATATGAGATTGAGAAAGAAGTCATTTCCCGCATCGAGAAAAAAGATGTACAGATAAATGAGGTGTCTTGCCCATACCGCAAGCGTCGAAAAATTACCCCCCTGCGTACAATAAAGTCCACTGAAATAGACGGCAGATTGTATAAAGCTATCTCGAATTATCACGGCATAAGCAATTTTGATGACTATTGGCGTAACATTCTCGGTCTACTATATGATGTACATAGTTATAAACAAAATCTAAATATCGTGTATCATATTGGCCGTGTAGCCCCTGTTGGACCAAGAACACTTTCAAAGCTATTGTGGGCGGCTACTGAATGTTGGTGCGAAATAGTAAATGAAGATAAAATTTCAGCCCAAGTAAATATAGCGTCTCCTGGGCCAGTCGATTTCCAGATTGTAGATGCACTTCCACATCTCATAGATGCTGTAGGGACTTTTGCCGGATTGACAATTGGTACTATCTCTGTAGTTAAGCCAGAGACAATACCCACATTCCTAAAAAGCCTTTTCTCAGTTCCAGCAGAAGTCAATCGAGAGTATATTGCGACAAAACGAGAAAAATTACAGTTAGAGAAAGAAAAACGGCAACTTTCTTTAGATATTGAGGAACAAGAACTTAATAACCTTGAAAAGAAATTAGCTATTCTCGGAAAATTCAAAGAACTTGGTGTAGACCCCAAGGAGATTGAGACCTCTGCAACTGCTCTTGCAGAAACATTTGGCTATCTGCAAATCGAAAGTGCCGAAAATAATCTACCAGAACTTCCCGAGAATGACGAAAATGTATTGGATGAGCTTTTGGAAGAAGATATTGCAGAAGAAGAAGTGACTAACGAATCTTAATTACTAAAGCAAATCCCCATACAAAACAGATATAGTTCTTATTTCGGTCAGGCCGCTCCACCCTTCGGTGATTGAAATGCTCGGGCGAAGTGAATTCGCCCTGCGCCAAGGTTTTGCCTGTGGCAAAACGCTTGTACGGCGCAAAGGCGCCGCCGGCCAGAAGGCCGGTTGGATGCTTCTCAAGAAAAATTGCAAATTTGGATCCAAGAGAGTTCGACCGACCTGAGAGGATTTGGATTGTTACCCCTTGCCAAAAAGAAAGACATCTGCTTTCAGCAGATGTCTTTCTTTTTGGGTTTCGGCCGCCTAAGTCGGCCGAAACCCTCCGGAATTTTAATGCTAGCGGTCGGCAGAGCTGCCCCTGCGCAATTCTCGGCCGCAGGCCGGGAATTTACGCGCCGCTCGGCGCACGGCCCAGAAGGGCCCGATAGGCGGTGTATTTCTTCTAACAGTCCCAAGGCTAAAAATATCGATTTTAACCGCTCTTTGCAGAACGAAACGGGACTGGTTGAAACAAGTCGCAATTCGTTCTAGGCAGCGTTCCTCAATATGCCGCTCATGAATCTCTCCTCAGCCTAACATGTTGTCCGGCTTTTCAATATGGCTGCTGTGTCACTACCTGCTGTTTTTTCCAGATATTTTGTACGCCGATTTTGCAGCCCAACGCCCTCCCTTTCTCCGATGGTGGCAAACATATGCTTAGGCTGGACAGAGGTCCACTTTAATTGGAGGAATCATGATCCCTGGCACACAGCGCGCGCTGCCGCCGACTTTTACAACACAGACGTTCCTCCATGAACTTCTGATGAGAAATGTCAATAACCATACCTGTGAGAAGCATATTCCCCTGTTGCTCAGACAATGAGCCGTTCATCAGCAGCCACACGACCTCTCCATCAGGACGGACGACACGGTATTCTAAGCTAACCGTTTGCTCCTTCTGTTCCACGGCTTTGTGCAGCCGCCGCTCAATAAAAGGAATATCCGCTGGATGGACCAAATGGATCGTCCCGTTATTTAGTCGATTGCGTAGACTCTCCCTCGTGATGCCATGTAGCGCATAGTAGTGATCGTTAGCATAAATCAGGGTAAAATCCCGGTCCATTCTGGCGCGGAAAATTCCGCCCATAGGACACTGAACGATGGATTCCAACTCAGCCTGCGCCTCCACTTGGCCAGTGATATCTAAGCATAGGCTGACCAGCACTGACTCCCCATTTGGCAGGATCGTCTGTACCCCTGTCTCTTTCACCCACATATAGCCTTTATCTCTGCATAGCATTCTATAAGTTGTTGTGTAACTGTTTCCACTCATAAGGGCCTGTGCAATTTCACTCCGCAAGCTCTCCCGATCCTCGGCCCGAACGCAGTTGATCACAGCACCTTTAATTGCGGTGGCAAAGTCCGTCTGGTTTGGGTAATCCAGAAAAGACAGCATCCGGTCATCTATGTAATAGAGGGGAAAATCCGGAGTATTATAGGTAATCATAATACCGCCAAACATACATTCACTTAACAAGTTCAGCATTGCTTTTTCTACACAACGCTCCAGTTCCCTATGCGCACCATGCTTATGGGCGGAAAAACGCCAAGAGGCTGGCATTTTTAAATCACTTTTCATTCTCACATATCTCTCTCCTAATTTCGAGATCGAGTATCATTGACCTTGCATCGCTATATTTTCAGCTCCGATGTTTGAGACAGCCTGTTGAATTTTGAAGGTCAGAGCATTCATCTCGTCTAAAATCTCGTTGTATATCTGCGCGCGGCATACTGACATGGCATCACATGAACTGTCTCCCATTGGATGTGTCTCTTGTCTCCAACGAAGGAATAAGACTTTCAGTTCATTGGAATTTCTAGTGTTGATAGGGTCCAGATACTGCTCCACCGACTCCAGATCCCCGCGCGTCAGAGCCCCCTCAAAGGCATAGCGTATCGCACGTTCAACTTGCCCCGGAGTCGCTCCATTCTGTTTGGCTATCTTTGCGTATAACACACAAACTTTACCAGAAAAATAGTAGGAATCTTTATCCATGAGTTCCAAAGCGTCGTGAATATATGTGAATCCTTTTGTATTAGCCGGAATCCCTGCACGCAATAGGATATCCACGATTTCATTCTGCAGCATAATCTAAAATATCCTTTCAGTAATAATTTTCTCACTACTCTCACGGCAGCCCCATACATTTGTGGGTTGACAGGAACTGTCTTTTGCTTTAGTATTATCGATATACTCAGTGTTCTCAACTCATGGTATGTACGTCCACGTATCACGAACAACGGTTTTAGCTTACAACAAACATCTTTGAAAGTCAACCATTTTTTACAAATTTCTTGTTACTATTTTTCTCATCTGCAAGAGATTTGTAAGGCAGGAAATGAGGATTGGAGCGTCTAACAAGGAGGACCTCATATGAGCCTAGGAGATAAATTGCGGCAGAGGAGACAGGAAATGGGCCTCACCAGGACCCAGCTGGCAGCTAAGATCTGCGTGACTCCGTCAGCGATTGCCAACTATGAAAATGGCATCAGCACCCCAAAGCCTGACATCTTAATTTCCCTGATTAATGTCTTAGAGGTTGATGCCAACTATATTTACTCCGATTATCTGGGAACAAACCGGATCAGCAAAATTTATGACCAGGCTCTAAGTGCGGAAGAGATTGACGCCATCAAAAAATACAGAGCACTTTCTGAAGAGGGGAAGCGGCTTGTTCGGCTGATTGTAAACGAGGAATATACTCGAACAATCGCCAGAAGCCGGCTCACCCTTCCCTGTTATCTACCTGGTGTACGCAAGCTTCATGCCGGTTTTCTCATGCAAGAGAACTTGGGCAGTGTGCGTATCATGCGAAAGGATCTGCCGGTTGGGACTGACTTCTGCTTTCAGATTCAGGCAGATCAATATCGACCCGTTTTTCGGAAACTCGATATCTTGGCCCTTCAGAAGAGGCAGGCAGGGCACAATGAGATGGGGCTGTTTTGTCTCAACGGTATTTATTATCTTCGTACCCTTTTTCAAGAGAGGGGAGAGTGTCGCCTGCGGGCTCTAAATGTAATTGATGAGGACATCTTAGTAAAAGAAACAGACGAATTCCGCTGTATTGGTACGGTTCTTGGGCAAGTAAATGGTATTTTGGAGCCCTCCTGAATGACCTACCTTGTCTGAATAAACTGTTGTTAGCTGTTCCGATCCGACAGGGGACGTTCCCTGTGAACGTCCTTCCCCGGTCTGACCAAATGCTGGCTGTTGTTCAGGCCAGGCAGGCTTGCTTTATACCTAAAATTCTTGCGCCGTAAAGGTATCAGTCCCTCTATCCAGATACTCAAGACGCAATACACACTATATCCCCTGGGCGCAACTACCCGTAAGATAACCGGATCGGTCAGCTGGCTGTTCCGGTTTTTATCACATATACCCCATAAAAACCGTCTAAATCATATTAAGATAATATAAAGATTGCTGTTTTATTTTTCTTCCTCCAGTATAATGGAATCAAGTCGTTTGAAAGGAGGCCTGACCGTGCGCTTGAACAAACAGCTAAAGGAGAAAAATAAGGAGTCCCTCTCCTCTGTCCTGCCCATCACGGCCATCGTGTTTCTCCTTTCCATCTCCATTGCGCCCCTCGATCCAGGCACGTTGGTCCTGTTCCTGTTCGGCGCCATTTTGCTCATCGGCGGCATGGGCTTCTTTACTCTGGGTGTGGATATGTCCATGACCCCCATGGGTGAGGGAGTGGGCGTAGAAGTGAGCCGGGCCAGACACCTGATTGTCCCCATCGTCCTCTACTTTCTCCTGGGTGTACTCGCCACGGTAGCGGAACCAGACCTGCAAGTCCTGGCGGAGCAGGTCCCGTCCATCGACAACCCGGTCCTAATCTGGACCGTGGCCATTGGTGTGGGAATATTCCTGGTGATTGCCGCCATGCGTATCCGTATGGCTGTCCCTCTGCGCCGGCTGCTCCTGGTCTTCTACTTTATCGTCTTTGCCCTGGCAGCCCTCGCGCCCGCCAACTTTATCCCCGTTTCCTTCGACTCTGGTGGCGTCACCACTGGACCTATCACAGTACCGTTCATCATGGCCCTTGGCGTAGGTATTGCCTCCACCCGCAGCGATAAAAACTCCGCCAGCGATAGCTTTGGCCTGGTTTCTCTCTGCTCCATCGGTCCCATCCTGTCCGTACTGCTACTTGGTAGTATCTACCGCCCTGAGCAGGCTGTGCCCCACACCACTTCCATCCCGGACGTATCCACCACACTAGAGGCTGCCCAATACTTTTGGGTTTCACTCCCGGCTTACTTCCGGGAAGTGGCCGTCGCTCTTATTCCTATCGCCGGCCTGTTCCTAGTGTTTCAGGTCGTCACCCGCCGGTTCAAGGGGAACGAGCTGCTCCGGATCGGTCTGGGCCTTGTCTACACCTATCTAGGGCTGGTCCTGTTCCTGTGCGGGGTCAATGTGGGCTTCATGCCCGCCGGCCAGCTCATTGGTGCCACCGTAGCTTCCAGCCCCAACCGCTGGCTGCTGGTCCCCATCGGAATGGTCATCGGCTATTATATCGTCAAGGCCGAGCCCGCCGTGGCCGTCCTTACCAAGCAGGTGGAGGAGGTCTCTAATGGCTCTATCACCCATAAGGCCATGGGCCACGCCCTGTCTATCGGCGTCTGTGTTTCCGTGGGTCTGGCCATGCTGCGGGTGCTCACCGGTCTCAATATCTTTTGGTTGCTAATCCCAGGTTATGCCATCTCCCTGGGGCTCACCTTCTTTGTCCCACCTATTTTTACCGGTATTGCCTTTGACTCCGGCGGTGTAGCCAGCGGCCCCATGACGGCCACCTTTCTCCTTCCCTTTGCTCAGGGGGCCTGTCAGGCCCTGGGCGGGGATGTGATGACTGATGCCTTCGGCATCGTGGCTATGGTAGCTATGACCCCTCTGGTGACCATTCAGATCATGGGTCTGTCCAGTGTGGTCCGGCACAGCCTGGCCCGCCGCCGGTTCCGGCACCGCATGGAACAGGTAGAGGATGTCATTCTCTATTTTGACGGAAAGGAGGGGGCTTGAATGGACGCAGTCAGTCTGATCGTATCCATCGTAGAGCGCGGCCGGGGCGTGACTATGGAAAAGCTGTATGCCAGCCGTCAGGTGTCCCTCCATCTCCAGTGCGCCGGGAGGGGAACCGCCACCTCGGAGATCATGGATATCCTGGGCCTAGGCTCCAGCGAAAAGGATGTGGTCTTCAGCTTTGCCACCCGCCAGACCGCCGCCCGCCTGCTGTATGATCTGGACAGCGACCTGCGTGGAAGCACTGGGGCCAGCGGCATTGTCTTTGATTTGCCCCTCAGCGGACTGAACAGTTTGACCGCCGCCGTGGTCAATTTTCAAAGCGAGGGCGCAAAGAGGGAAAAAGGAGGGGAAGTCCCTATGGAGCACACAGAAAACAGCTTGATTCTGGTGGCCTGCAGTCGTGGCAGCGCGGACGATGTCATGGCCACTGCCAAAGAGCACGGGGCCCGCGGCGGCACAGTCATAAAGGCCCGTCTGGCCGGACTTGAGCTGCTGGAGGAGGCCTATGACACTGATCTAAAGGCGGAACGTGAGATCGTTGCCATCGTGGTACCCACTGACAGGCGCGCTTCCATCATGGAGGCGGTCAACGTCCAGCACGGCTTACGCAGTCCAGCCCAGAGCGTACTTTGTTCCCTGCCCATCGATCATATCGTGCGGCTGGGCTGATTTCACAGAAACGCCCCCGGACCAGAAAGGACCGGGGGCCGTCTTTTTTTCCATCTCCGCAGGCCAGTGCTATACCAGCTGTACCCGTACCTGCCCCTCCTGGGCCATGACCCTCAGGGTATCCCCCTGCTTCAATTTTCCTGCCAGGATCAAATCTGCCGCCGGGTCCTCCACCAGGGTAGAAACGGCCCTACGCAGGGGCCGGGCTCCATACTCCCTGTCGGCGCCCCGGTCCGCCAGCAGCGCAACCGCCTGGTCCTCTACCTCCATGGTCACTCCCAGCTTTGATAGGCGGGCCCCTGTCTCTAACAGGACTTGCCGGGCGATCTGCCCCAACGTATCCCGCTCCAGGGGATGGAACACCAAGGTGGCATCCAGCCGGTTGAGAAACTCCGGGGCAAAGGTGGACCGGGCGTCGGCCAGGACGGCCCGCTCCAGCTCCTCCCGCTCCGCCTGTCCTCCGGTGTGGAAGCCAAGACTCTGGCTTTTTCCGAAGCGGCGCGCCCCCAGGTTGGAGGTCATGACCAGCACTGTGTTTCGGAAGTCGGTTCGGCGGCCCTGGGCGTCAGTGAGCACCCCCTCCTCCATGACTTGAAGCAAAATGGACCACACGTCACGGTGTGCCTTCTCCAGCTCGTCCAGCAGTACCACAGACCATGGATTTTTCCGCACACGCTCGGTGAGCTGCCCCCCCTCCTCATGGCCCACGTAGCCGGGAGGCGAACCGATAAGGCGGGACACGCTGTGGGCCTCCATATACTCAGACATATCAAAGCGGAGCAGGGCCTCCTGGCTGCCGAAGAGGGCGGAAGCCAGGCTTCGGCATAGCTGGGTCTTGCCCACTCCACTGGGGCCCAGCAGCAGGAAACAGCCCACTGGCCGGCGGGGGTCCTTCAGCCCCAGGCGCCCCCGGCAGATAGCCTTTGTCACCGCCTCCACCGCCCGGTCCTGGCCCAGCAGAGTGCGGTTCAGCTCCTTCTCCAGCGTAGACAGAGCCTTCTTGTCCGCTTCGTCCGGATCGGTGACCGGAACGCCAGTCCACTGGGTCAGCACTGCCCGAATGTGGCTCTCCTCCACCTGACGGGGCTTCTGGGCTGCCTGCCACCGCTCCTTTCCCTCTCTCAGCTGCCGGCGGAAGTCCCCCTCCGCGTCTCGGAGGAGCGCCGCCCGCTCAAAGTCCTGGTCCTGGATGGCCCGGCCCATCTGCCGGCCCGCCTGGGCGGCTCTATCCTCCAGCTCTTTCAGCTCTGGGGGCAGGGCCTGACGGTCCAAGCGGGCTCTGGAGGCGGCCTCATCTACAAGGTCGATGGCCTTGTCGGGCAAAAACCGCTGGGGCAGATAGCGGATCGATAGGTCCACCGCCGCCGCCAGCGCCTCATCCGTGATCGTCAGGTGGTGGTGGCTCTCGTACCGGCCCCGGAGCCCCCTCAAAATGGCCAGAGCCTGGTCCCGGCTGGGTTCCCGCACTGTGACCGGCTGGAAGCGGCGCTCCAAGGCGGAGTCCTTTTCGATATGCCGACGATATTCGTCCAAAGTGGTGGCTCCGATGACTTGTATCTCCCCCCGCGCCAGGGCGGGCTTTAGAATATTGGCCGCGTCAATAGCTCCTTCGGCAGAGCCCGCCCCCACGATGGTGTGGAGCTCATCAATGAACAGGATGATGTTGCCCGCCCGGCGGACCTCGTTCAGGACGTGCTTCAGCTTCTCCTCAAATTCCCCCCGATATTTGGTGCCTGCTACCATGGAGGACAGGTCAAGGGCGCACACTCTCCTGCCCAGCAGGTGGGCAGGAGCGGTCCCGTCCGCAATGGCTAAGGCCAGCCCCTCGGCCACGGCAGTCTTGCCCACTCCCGGCTCCCCGATGAGGGCCGGGTTGTTTTTGGTCCGCCGGGACAGAATTTGAATCACTCGGGCCAACTCCTCCTCCCGTCCGATAACCGGGTCCAGCCTTCCCTCGGCGGCCATTCGAGTCAGATCCCGGGCGCACTGGTCCAGTTGCCTGGTGTCGGAGGCAGTCCTCGCCTCCGGCTCCCGTGTTCTGGTTCTGGGTGGCAGCTCCTCTCCGCCTAGGGAGGCGGCCACTTGTCGGTACAGCTGGGCCGGTTCCACACCACAGTCGGTCAACAGGCGGATGGCGCCATTTTGCCCGTCCCCCAGTAACCCCAGCAGCAGGTGCTCTGAGTTCACCGCCCCATGACCCAGTCGGCGGCTCTCCCCCACCGCACCCCGAATCGCCTGACAGCAGTTGGGCGTCAGTCCTTGATGGAGGGAGCGGGCGGGCACTCCGATCCCAACCCGCTGGCCAATCGCGCAGCGGAGGGTATGGCTGTCTGCCCCAGCCTTACGCAGAGCACAGGCAGCGGGGCTGTACTCCTGGCTGGCCAGCCCCAGCAGCAGATGTTCACAGCCCACATAGCTGTGTCCCAGGCGGGCGGCATTCTCTTGGGCCAGGCGGATGGCCCCTAGGGCGGTAGAAGTAAACTGGCTGTCTGCCATAGAAAGATCACCTCGGTCTAAAATCTTTATTAAGGTTTCCCTCTTTTCTAAAAATTAGCATTGCATTTTTCAAAAGTTGTGTTAAAATGTAGGTACAATTTGATGGAGGTGTACTTAACATGGCTTATGTGATCGGTGATGCTTGCATCAGCTGTGGTTCCTGCGCGGATGCCTGCCCCGTGGGCGCCATTTCTCAGGGCGATGACCACTATGTGATCGACGCTGGCGCCTGCCTGGACTGTGGTTCCTGCGCTGGCACCTGCCCCATGAATGCTATTACTGAGGGCTAATCACAAAAAGTAACGCCGGAATACTCCGGCGTTATTTTTTATATCTTATAATCTAATTTTAAATATTATATTTAGTCATATTTCACATTGATATTTTGCTGTGAAACGGATATACTGGTATTAAGAAAACCGCCTTTCCTGACCTTGAAAGGAGCGATCTCTATGCGTCCTGATACCATAACGGTTCAGCCCCCTCTCTTTCCCTCCGTCCCCCGGCGGAGACGGGAAGTCCGGGATCCCTATGACGGCTTACGCCCCTGGTCAGCCATCACTCATGGAGCCGGCACCGTATTGTCCCTGGCTGGAACGATATACCTTCTCCTCCGGACTGCCGCCGAGGGAAACGGGCTTCTCTTTGGACTAATGGCTGTCTATGGGTTGTCTATGGTCTGCCTCTACACAGCCAGCACTCTGTACCACTGCCTGCGGGTATCGGTGCCCGGCCGCCTCGCTCTGCGGAAATATGACCACTGCTCCATCTACCTTCTTATCGCTGGCAGCTATACTCCTCTGTGCTTGACCGCCCTTCGGGACAGCGGTGGCCCTGTCCTGCTGGCTCTGGTGTGGAGTGTGGGGGTGGTGGGTATGATACTGACCATCACCAAGCTCTCCATCCCCCGCTGGCTCACCAGCGCAATCTACCTGTTCATGGGCTGGCTGGCCATCTTCGCCATCGGCCCCATCCGCATCGCCCTGTCCTCCGTTTGCTTCTTTTGGCTCATGATGGGGGCTGCCATGTACACAGTGGGCGGTGTACTCTACGCGGTCAAGTGGCCCGGTCGAAATAACCCCCGCTTTGGCTGTCATGAGATATTTCACGTCTTTATCCTGCTAGGTAGTATCTGCCACTTTGTGATGATGTATCAGTTGTTATAAATTTGAATACCAGACAGGAGAGCGGGACGCCCCCAAGGGGCATCCCGCTCTCTGTACCGGCATTTACTTTGCGATATTCTCACAGAAGTTCATGAAGATCTGCGCTACCTCGGCACGGGTGGCCCCGGCGGTAGGCGCCAGGGTGTTGTTCCCCTTGCCGGACAGCAGACCGGCGTTCACCGCCCAGTCCATGGCCTTCACGGCATAGCTGGAGATGGAGGAGGC
>NZ_JAOQKF010000010.1:0-30421 GCF_025567565.1 Muriventricola aceti
CATCGCCCAGGACGGAAGCCAGCGGCTTCCATCCTGACCGACGCTCTGATTCACTAAGTTCTACCGTGCAGGTGTCCAACTTACACTTGCAATTTGCGGAAAAAGAATAGAATTCATTTTTCTAAAATATCATACCGATAAGAAAAAGCTGATCTCGGTGCGCATAACTGTTGTACTTGTAATGCCGGTTGAAGTGATTATATACCTTAAAATTCGGAATTTTAGTTTTATAGGATGAAAGCCTTGCTTGCTGCTTGCAAACCATTGATATTACTGGATTTCCACAGATCCTTTAATGACACTCGGACCAAGGGTAAGTCCTTATGGGACTTACCCTTTTATTTTGTAAATTAGCTTTTCTTGTTGCGTGGAAACGTGCAACTTTTGGCTGTTGGACGCCTATATGTAGAAGTTCTATTTTACATATAGGGGGAAATGGTGTGTACATCGTCAAGAAAACAGGGTATATTATCAGTAATTATTTTAGCAGCCATATTTTGCGCAAAGCGGCAAGGGTCACTTACGAAAGTAGACTGTGGAAGATCTGGCGCGCCATCATAACACCTGGTACTTGTTATTATTGTGCATCCATGAACGGCAGGATTCTTGCAGTTGATGATCCCAGAATCGCGGAAATTCCAGTCCACCCCAATTGTAAATGCCATGTAGAAGCAATGACCGCAATTGCTGTTGGGTCTGCAACAAAAGCAGGGAGTGAAGGTGTAGATTTGTATGTGGCAATTCATGGCAGACTCCCTGACTCTTATTTGACGCAGGATGAGGCAAAAGAGCGCGGATGGAAGAAATGGCTCGGTAATCTCGCCGATGTGTTACCCGGAATACTAATCGGAGGCGATATTTATAAAAACCGTGACCATAGGCTTCCTGTAGCAATCGGTCGAGTTTGGTATGAGGCGGATTTTGATTATGTCCGCGGGTATCGCAATGGTTGCCGATTGCTCTATTCAAATGACGGACTGATTTTTGTCACCTATGACCACTATTTGACCTTTTACGAAATTGGATTGGAGGCTATACGATGAAGGAAATTACTTTGGATTTTGCAGGAATCAATTCCCTATGGAAGTTACACGAGTATTTTAAAAAAGTATTCCAACTTCCAGATTACTATGGAAATAATATGGATGCTCTTTGGGATTGCCTCCACTGCTCCTTTGAATTTCCGACTACTATCGTCCTAAAAAACATTGAGAAGATTCCTTCCGAAATGAGAGAAGCTGTTGAGATCATGCTGGAACTTTTTCACGATCTTGAAGAAAGAGATGAAGAAGTCACAGTAGTCGTGGAAGCAGAAACAAAAATTATAAATATTTCAGACTATATAATCTGAACGGATAAAAAACCTCTTGCTTGCTGCGCTAAAACCATTGATATGGCTGTGTTTTTCCAAGTCCTATAATTACACTCCGACCAATTCCCCTTGGAGCAGACGCTCCAAGGAGAGTTTTTCTTTATTTTGCGGAGCAAATTTGGAAATTCACTTTTCTCCTATTGCCCGTTGGTAAATTTCGTCCAGCTTAATTTGCATTTCTGTATATATTGCATTTTTCTCATCTATTTCCTGAATGATATACTTTATATTCACTTTTGTAGTCATCATTATAAGCACGATAAACTTAACAAACGAAACAGAGGTGAGAACTGTAAATAATGTCATTATTTCAGCATAATGAGGGATTTCATACGGGACAAACACGCACAATACTGTTGCTACAAATGATTCAGTTAAACCTACTCCAATTAAAAAGAACAGTTGCCCTTCTACCTTATTTTTTAGTAATTCATCGTTTATTTTTGATGCAGATGTCGCATAAATCGACCATATTGTAAATATATTCCTATAATAACCGATGCAACACCTTCTATTCCAGAACACCAAGATTCAGAAAAATAATCCGCCAAGATTTGAGTTACTTCAGGAATGCGCCAAGATAGGTTTATCCACAGAATCCCTGACATAATAATTAACGCTTCCAATTTGCAATTTTTCCATACGAAAGAGATTATGAGATTGAGCTTAGACAACAGGCCTTTCCTCCCAAATCTTATTAATTTCATAGTCCTCCCCAATTTCTATTGAATTCGAAAAGTAATCTTGCACCTGCTGATAATACTTTGTTCGCTCGTTTCTGAGTATCTCGTCCATATTATTTAGAATATATCCAGTTCCTAACTGTGTTACCTTGATTGGAAAAACCCCTTTTAAAATAGTAGTGCTGTCTTTCAATTTTGCTATATCGATTTTCTCATCAGGCCCATTGCGATAATTAACAGTTATCTCGTTGCTACAATTTGCATCCAAGTTAATAGATTCCAAAAGTTCAATAAGTACTCCTATGTTGAGAGTTGCTTTTTTCTTTTTGCCTAAGCCAAGTGTTAGCGTAAAAGTGTTTGATTCCCTCGTCGTTTTAGAAAGCTCCATCAGCGCTTTAAGATGTTCATGGACACCTTTTTCTTCGTGAACTTGACCGGAAAGAAAATCATTTAATGGCCGACCTATATTTAAAGCAATTGTTACACTTCGCACTTCCTGTGCATTACAAATCTTCCTCAAGTGCTATATTACGCATTATAGGGCGGAGGCGAACTTTATATTCTACATCCGGCGGAAGATAAGAATTAAAATAATCCTCAATATCGTTGTCATTAGGCCCCGCAAGATTAGATGATAGTAGTGCGACGCGGTACCGCTTGTGATATGCAATCGAATTGACATCGAACATATCCTGCGGAATGTCAATCAATTTTTCAGTCGTTGGATTGCTTCCGAAAGGTTTGTTTTTCTCTTTGAGTTTTCCAATGGGAACAACCAGATAATCCTCGTCCATGTGATTCCACTTGTACGCATGAACGCGCATAATTTTCCCATTAATTCGGCGAATGACATTTTCAGGGGAATCTTCCACAACTTCTTGAAGTTTTTAAAAAGGGAACGATGGCACGAGATGTTACTTGTCCTCCGCCGCTGCTCTCAAATGCGATTGTGTAAGCCTTCATAAAATTCCCCATTGCTGACTCCTCCATTGTGTCAATTTATAATATTTAATATATCATGTCTGTTTCCCCATGACCAGCCATGCGAGACTCCCTTTTCATACTTAAGGCGGTTCCAATCGTTTTTTGTTTCATGTTCCGCAAGTTCTGATTCGTGGGTTGCGGCAAAATGGAGCTGAGTGCTCTGAATATGAGGCGTCAATCCGGACATCTGAAAACGCAAACATCCCCGCCTTTTATCGTTTCCATGCGGTACTTGTAAAAGGAACGGGAGTGTTTTTGACCACAGTTTTAGGTCCGACAGAGCCGTGTATAATAGCAGCTGAAAGAAATCAAAACCAGTAAGGTCACAATCTGGGCACGGGTGCAGCTCATGTCCGGGCTGAACGTGGTGGTGGAGGTGCCGCTGGTAATGCCCTGCTCCACAGCCCACTTCACCTCGTCGGCGTAGTAGGCGCTGGCGGGCACGTCCGCAAAGGCGGGGGCTTCCGGTTCAGTCTCGATCAGCTTGAAGCTGACCTCCACCTCTACACGGGTGCCGGGCATCTTGAAGGTGTACTTGCCGTTCCCCTTGTCGGTCAGGTCAAGCTCCCTGCCCTTGCTGTCGGTCACGGTCAGCTCGTCCAGCTCATAGCCCTTGTCGGGATCGACGGTGATGGTGACGGTGTTGCCCTGCTCGGCGTAGCGGTGGCTGGTCTTGACCTCGCCGCCCTTCACGTTCTTGGGCAGGGTGACGCTGTAAGTGGGGTCGTCGTCATCGGAAGAACCGCCGCCGGAGGTATAGGTGGTCACAGTGACCGTACAGGCGGCGCTTACATTTCCGGCGGTTACAGTAATCGTTGCAGAGCCGTTGGATACAGCGGTGACCAGACCGCTCTCATTCACAGTGGCGACGGCTTCGTTATCGGAGGACCATGTGACGGAATCGGCGGTATTGTCCGGTGTTACGTTTGCAATCAGTTGGACGGTGTTCGGCGTGGTATTGCTGTACGGGGTCACGCTGGTCTGATTCAGAGAAATGCTTTCGGCAGGGAGGTCGTTTTGCGTTACATCGCCGTCCTGGTCCACACTGCCGCCGTTGGGCAGCTCGGTGGTGCCGTTGGAATCGGTGACGGAGCTGCCAGTGCCCAGCATGATGTTGCCATCGTTGTCCATATAGCTACCGCCAGTTTCGCCCCCGTCGTTCTTGCCCACGGTGATGGTGGTATCGCCCTTCTGCACCTTGGAGCCACCGGCCAGAGAGATAGCCTAATCATTGTTCTCTGTTGAAGAAACCTGGCTCTCAGCTCCTTCTGCAAAAATCAGTTTTCCTCCGTTTTCTACTGATATGGCAGGTTCACCAACAGCGGTAATCGTATTCTCTCCCTCTTTACCACTCATTACACCAACAGTTCCACCAGGGAGAGTAAGTGTAGCTCCACTCTCTACTTCAAAAACAGGAGACGTTCCAGAACTTTCAAACTCGCCACCTTTTATAGCGACCGATGCACCGTCTTTAACACGAACTGCCGGAGCTTCACTCGAACTGTGCTTTAGTACAGTAGCCAGTTCCGAAGAGTTGACTCTTTGATATGTCGGCATACCTGTTTCCGTATTACCAGCTGAACTTGGCCCCGCCTCAAAGATAAATTCTCCGCTCTGTACCTCAACAAGAGGTTCACTAGACGTGTCATCTTCACTCCGCTCGATTTGGAAGCATCCCGAATGAACGGTTCCATCCTCTACTATAATGGCAGGCTGTCCTTCGGGTGCAATGAGAACGTCTGGAACCGCATTTATTTCTTTAGGTGTGCCGTAACGATTTTCCAGAATCAGAGTTCCTACCTCTGATACTACAATAGGTTCTGACAAGTGAATCTCAATTGCCTGAGTGTCGGTATATCCCATTTCTACACTGGGACTCTGATTCCGGAACATCAGAGTTCCGTTCTCAATTTTGATTTCACCGTTAAAGTTCAGCGTTGTTACGCCTTCCCAAAAGTAGTTGCCAATTCTGGTGTCACGTTTTACAATAAATTTATCTGTAAAGGTAAGTGCATCCTCTCGTGCTTTGGTAATCTGAAGCCACATAGGGCTTTCCTCTGTAAACGCCAATGTCTGTTTTTCCGGCTCTGCATACCACATAGACATTCCATCTTTTAATGGGCCAGACTGAACCAAGTGAGATGACGGATCAGCATACCAACCGTATAAAGTATCAAGAGAATCTGTCGCTGTAACTGGTATAACCGCACCCGGATTCAAATCTTTTTGAATAGTTGCCGTCTTACCAGAATAATAGGTCACTGGTGCCAGTGTAATCAAACGTGCTACATCGTCAGTCGAGGCCGCAGCAGCTTGCAAAGGCACAGCTCCTAATATTATGGTAGATGCAAGAAGTGTAGATAAAATGCGTTTCTTCATTCTGTTTTTCCCCTCTCTATCTATGTAAAAATCATTTATGCCTGCCCCCACAGGCCGGGAAAACGCGAGATCACTTGACTGTCCCGGCAACGCCCCCCAGTTCTTTTGACAGGCTCCCGCCCGTCTTTTCTGTGGAAAGAACGTCCGCAACAACATTCTTTCCGTTCTGTCGTTTTGGGCAGAAAAAAAGACCACAACAGAATTTCCGTTCTGTTGTAGTCCATTTTAGGATAAAGGCCCAAAGGCCCTTTGAGACAGGCCCGTTATACCCCTTTTCGACAAAAAGCACCAGTCAAAACTGAATTTTCCCACGCCAAATCAGGCGGCGCAGAACAAACCACCTGCCCCGTCTGATTGGCACGCCGAAAATCGGAAAATCACTTGCTATTTTCCCACTTTAAGGCTATAATCCACTTATGTAATGCTACATAAATTGGCAGGACTACAACAGAACGGAAACTATGTGGTCAAGACAAGGCCCATGCGCTCCATCTGCCGGGCGTGGACAGCCCCGCTCTCCATGGTGTAGACGCGGGTGGTGTTTACGCTGGAGTGGCCCAGAATGTCCGCCAGCCGGGACAGGTCCTTTTCCAGTGTGTAATAGGTCCGGGCGAACAGGTGGCGCAGGTTGTGGGGAAAGACTTTTCCCGGCTCCACCCCGGCGCTGTCGCAGAGCTTTTTCATGTCCCGCCAGATGTTAGAGCGATCCAGGGGCTTTCCCGTCCGGGTGGTGAATACAGGATTTTTGACGTCCGCCGGTTGGGCGGTCTTTTTTTGTGCCTGGAGGTATGTTCGCAGCAGGCGGCGCAGCTTGTCCGGGAGAAAGACGGTACGCCGCTTGCCCTTGTTGGCGATCTCCGCCCGGCCCGTCTCCACGGCCTCCACGGTGATACATTTCAGCTCGCTCACCCGGATGCCGGTGGCGCAGATGGTTTGCAGGACCAGAGTGAGGCGCCGGTTGCCGTCCAGCTCCGCCGCCCGGACCAGCCGGACGTACTCGCTCCGGGTCAGCTCCCGGCCCTCGTCACAGAACGGAGACTTTTGAATGTTCAGCAGCTTCACGGCGCACTCCCGCCAGCCCATGAAGCGCAGAAAGCCGTTGACAGCGGCGATCATGCTGTTGACCGTGGCAGGGGCGTGGCGCTGGGCCAGTTCCTCCTTCCAGCCGATCAGGGCGGCCTTGGTAACGGGCCGCTCCGCCAGATGGCGGCCCAGGGCCTCCAGGTCCCGGACGTACTTTTCAATGGTGCTGTCCGCCCGCTCATCCTCCCGCAGATGAAGGACATAGCGGCGGAGCAGGCCGGGGGTGAATTTGTGGCATTTTGGTTCCATAGCGGTATCTCCTTTGGTGTCCAGATATCGCTATTGTACAGGATCAGGGGGACATGATACGAACCGGAAGGTAAAAGCTTTTTCCTGTTAAGATTAATGTAAATTTTGGTTGATTATTTTCTCGTAATTCGGTATGATGAAAATAAACGATTCCAGCATATCATTTCCTTTGAACGAATCCTCCAGCCGTACAAGCATTGACATGATAAGAGTGTACACTGTATGTATAGAATCTGGAGTAATACATCTGGAACCTTTGGAAAATGCGTATGAATCATCCAATAACGGCCTCGTTTCTATATAAAAAACTGATTTTCTCCCAAGAAGAAACCACATCCGCCGGTGGATGTGGTGTTTCCCTCGCGGCCTTTTCACGCCCCGCGTCAGCCTGTCCAAGTGACAGAGCGTCGCGGGGCGTTTTTCTATCATCGGAAAGGAGTCGAAAAATATGAGCCTGAAATATACCTGCCCCGGCTGTGGGACCCCTTTGGGCTATGACGGATTGTGCTGGAAATGCAAGTGTGAGCAGGAGCGAAAAACTGCATTGGCCTGGACACCGGAACAGATTGCCGAGAAGCAGAGAAACCTGATCCAGAACATCCATCGGCTTGCTGATATGGAGGACCCCGAATGTACCGACTTCTGGCAGCTTCTGGGCTACCGGGACGCCATCACCCCGGAAATCCAGCGGGCGGCGCTGGCCGCAGGGGTGTTCTGGCCCTGCGAGATCTATGATCGCGCTCCCGCTGATGTGGGGGAGCGCCTGATCCGTGCGCTGCTGTCCACAGAGGATTCCAGTGAAGCGTCCAACCTGATGTGCTGCCTTGCTTTCCAGGGCGATGACCGGGCACTGGAAACGCTGTTGGAACTGGAGAAGCATCCCCGCTCCTGGCGCAAGAAGCTCTATGTAGACCCGTCCATTTACGCCCAGTGCGGCGGCTGGACCTTTAACAAGGAGGGACAACGGATCGAACTCAACTTCGATACCTGCTTTTCCTTCGTCAAGGGAGCCCCCGGTGAAGTGTCCCCCGTCCGCATCGGGCGGGCACGGGAGGACACCTGTCCCCACTGCGGCGGGCGGATGGCGGACATGCTGGTATTGGACGGCCGGGACGAGCGGCTGAAGTTTCTGGGGCTGGACGGCATTCTGACCGCCACCTGCTGTCCCAACTGCGTGGGCTTTCTGAAAGGCCCCGCTTTCAACCGCTTTACTCTGGACGGCGGCGTAGAGGTCTTTCCCTCAGAGCTCTTTGACGGGGCGGGAAAGATGGACTGCTATGTCCGGCCGGAGGACTACAGGTCCCTTACCGAAAATCCCTTCGTGCTGGGCGGTGCGCCTGTGCCCCTGTTCTATGGCGCCGCCTGTGACGATGTGAACACCGTCGGCGGCTTTGCCAACTGGGTTCAGGACTGGGAATACACCGCCTGCCCCCACTGCGGAAAGCCCATGAAATATCTGGCCCAGATCCAGTGGGATACTTTGATGGACGGCACAGAGGGCACACTCTACATCGAGTTCTGCCCTGACTGCCAAATCGTATCCATGCAGCACCAGCAGACCTGATAGGAGGAAATCGCTATGAATTTGCCAAAGTTCAACAGTGCGGACGGGCGCTGTTACTGGATGAAGCCCGAGGTACAGGAGGAACTGCAGCCGCTCTTTGACCAGTGCATCCAGGATGCCATTGACGGGAGAATCACGCGGCTTGATTCCCTCTGGCCGCCGGTAGTGGTTAGCAGTCAAGGTGCGCCCTTTGAGGTGTGGCAACTGCTTAGGGCGTGGACCGAAATACAGCGGGCCGAGACCCTGGATGCGGAAAAGGCCATCGCCTTCAGCGAAAACCTGCGCCGCCAGAGCCGGTGGGGTGAAATTGACCACCATCTACTTGATATGCTGAAACGGGAGCTGCAAGAGAAGTATTTTGTTGCAACAGGCAATGAAGATGATCACTTCTGGGATCGGGAGTATTCCCTGAAACCAGGCATTCGTGCAGAGGAGGTCCCGGAGACGCTGCTGCGTTTTGCCTGCTATGTGGCGGTGAGCTATAAGGTATATGGTATGGACTTTCAGTATCTGGACACCAATTACCTCTTTGGATTGGTGGAGAAAGTCCGTCCGGATATGGTGAAAAAGCTCCGGGAACATGGGACCGGCAGGCTGCCGCGCTCTCTGCAAAAGCGGAAAACAGAGCACTTCACCGCATCGGCCAACGATGCCTTTGCCGTGATCCGTATTACTGCCAGGGACAGTACAGAGGAATGCTATGCCGAAGTGCTGAACTACCTGTGTGAGCTTCTGGAGCAGGAGGATTTTCCCCGCAGCTATGCGGTGGAGTTCAAAGGACCGGAAAAGAGTTATCTTCCCATCACAGGACTGCCCAAAAAGGGAGTAAACCAGTTCTTTGCCTGTGCCGTACAGTACCCCGGCCTCCATCCCCTGATGGAACGGTACGCCCGGCTTGCTATGCGGCAATATGAACAGTACACCAATCTCAGCGATGGGCAGTACGCGCTCCCCGGCAGCTTTGCCGTGTTCGCCCTGGGAATGCTGGGGCAAGAGTGGCGGCAGCTTATCTGGGATTATCTCGACCTCTGTGATGATGAGCACTCCCACTTACAGGAAAAATTCCTCAGAGAGTATGTAAAACAGTTCGGATTTACCGCCGATACCGTCCCTGTATTTGTCCGTGGGGTGCTGTCCATGCAGAACATGAAGTATTCCAAGGACTATGCCGCATGGATGGCAAACTCAGAGAGCCTGGACGCTCTGCTGGAGGCAAAAATCCACCTGTCTGAGATCGTTCCAAGCGGTTTCTCCTCCGACGAGGACGACGATGACGAGGATGAAGAACCCACCGAGGAAACAGAAGCCAGCCCGGAGGAAGTGCTGCAATACGCATGGGAAACGGTCTGCTATGTGATCTGGGGCAAAGCCAGCGCCAAGGGTGGTCAGAAAGTGGTGGAATCAGCTTCAGAGGAACTGAAAGAACTATACCGACAGATTTTTATTCCGATAATGGAGAACCTGGAAGAAAGTGGTGGCCTGCTATGAGCTTGCCAAAGCGTGACGGCGTGCATGGCCGCTACTACCTGATCCATAAACCGGATACTGACCCCGAGGTGCTGGAACACGCCGATCAGTGCATCCAGGATGTGTTGGATGGAACTGCAAAAGAAAACCATTCCGGCTATCCGGTGGTCGTTCGGACCCAAAGCGGAACACCCTTTCTTCCCAGCCAGCTGCTGGAGCGGTATCTGTCCAAACTGCCTTTGCAGGGATTCCCCTATGAGGAAGCTGTTATCTTCTGCGATGCCCTGCGGCGGCTGGTTGGCTGGGAAGAGATCCGCTATACATTGGAGAAGTATATAGAACAGCAGGTGCAGGAGCGGTTCTTCCTTGTGGGAGAGCGGGACGATGGGTTTACAGTCTTTCCGCCCTGTACGGTGTGGCCGGAGTTGCGGCCGGAGGATGTGGACGAAGGGCTGCTGCGCTTTGCCTGCTATGTGGCGGTCTGCTGCACGATGTATGGGCAGAGCTTTGAATCTCTTAAAACCGAACACATCCTCGGTCTGGTTTCCCAGCTCCGTCCCAACATGGTAAAGGAACTGAAAACCAATGGCAGCGGCAAGCTGCCGAAGGACATCCAGCGGCGTAAGACGGAGCATTTCACCGCATCGGCCAATGATGCTTTCGCCACCGTCCGCATTACCGCCAGGGACTCCACCGAGGAATGCTATGCTGAAATCCTGGACTACCTGTGCGCGGTGCTGGAGCAGGAGGAATTTCCCCGCAGTTACTCGGTGGAGTTCAGAGGAAAGGAGAAAATCTATCTGCCCATTCCCGGCCTGCCCAAGAAGGGAGTCAATCAGCTCTTTGCCTGTGCTGTGCAGCACCCCAATCTGCATCCGGCTATGGAGCGATACGCTCGTCTGGCTATGCGGGAGTTTGAGTGGTACAACAACCTCCCCGATGAAGCCTGCGCCATGCCCGGTACCTTCGCCGTGTTTGCTCTGGGGCTAGAGGGAGAACAGTGGGCACCGCTGGTGACGGAGTATCTGGATCTCTGTGACGATGAGCACTCCTCCCTGCAAGAGAAATTCCTTCATGCCTTGATCCGGAAGTTTGGTTTTCAACCATGGACGCTGGGGGTATTGGTGCGGGGCGCATTGTCTATGCAGTGGCTGGAGCCTGCCAGGGAATTCCGCAGCCTGATCGCCAATGCGGAAAGCCTGGATGCGCTGCTGGCAGTCAAGCGCCGCTTTTCCGCTTATCTCCTGCCGGAAGAAAACGAAGACCCGAAATTCCAGGCCATCGCTTGGCAGAGCCTGCTCTGGGCCATCTGGGGCCCGGCCTCCGAAAACGGCGGCAGCAAGGTCATCAAGTCGGCGCCGAAGGAACTGAAAGAGAAATACCAGCAAGTATTTTCGTAAGGAGGGTTCTATCATGTGCGAGCACTGCCGAAACATTCAAACATGGAGAAAATTTGACGCCCCAAAGGACTACCTGGCCTGCATTGCTTATATTCAGCAGTTGGTGGGACAAGGCCAATTTGAACTGATGACAGAGGAGTCCACCTGTCCGCTGGAGAAGGTAAAGACTGAGGATGGATGGGCAGACGAAATTATGGCTCACATGATCCGGTGCAAGCACTGTGGCCAGATTTTCACCTGTGTAGTCAACACCTGGCGGGGCAGCGGACACTTCAAAAAAGGCAAAGGATGACACAGAAAAGGCGGTGAAACGATGAATCAGACAGAAGAAACAAAACTGCTGGAGTATATTGAGCAGTGGAATGATGCGGACGAGTTCTCCCGATGTATTGAGGCTATCGAAGCCATCCCGGAGCAGGAGCGAGGTTATTTGCTGACCGTTAAACTGAGCCGGGCTTACAGCAATCTGGCGGTCCTGGGAAATCATGGAGTGCATGGGACCGACGGTGAAGTGGACGGGGATCTCATCCGACACGCCATTGATCTGCTGGAATCCGTCCGCACCCAGGGAGAGGACGATCCCTACTGGAACGCCCGGATGGGCTATTCCTGCCTGATGGCATACCGCTCCGCAGCCACCGCCTATACATACGCAAAACGCTGGCTTGCCCTGGCCCCGGATGACCCGGACGCCCAAAAACTGGTCCGGGACTGCGAGAAATATTTAGAAGAAGAAAAAGCCTTGGAGATGGATTGGAAAGAGCGGGAGGAGATCATCCGAAAGGAAACTCCTGATGATGGAAAGAGGGTTATATGTAAATGAACAGCGAGCAAATCACAGCATTTTTGCAGGAGCATTGGTACATTGCCTCGGTGCTCATCGGGGCCGTGATTTTAATTGGGGCGATCCGCAACTGGAATTGGCTCTGCGACCCCACCGGCACACGGGATGCCCACCGCCACAGCAGAGGATACCGGCGGGTGGTGTTCTTCCTGCTGGGCGTCCTCCTGATCGTAGTGAGCATCTGGGGATTTGTGCTGAAATTGAAGTAGGAGGAGAAAGACTATGATGACTGAAAAATATCCTACCTGGCTCATCGGACATGTGAAAGGATGGGCGGAGAATCGTCTGCCCACCGTGACGCTCTGTTCTACCACCGGCAGTGAACTGCTGGAGGTTTGGTATTACGGAGATCTGCTCACGGTGAAGGGAGAGCCTCAATCCTATATTGTAGATGGGGACGAGGCCCCCGGACTGGTGGCGGCCCGTGACCCGGAGAGCAGTGAGGAGTTTGTCATCTTCGACGGCGGGCGGCATGGCTACGACAATATGTTCTGCGATAAACACGATCCATCTGAATTGGAACACCGCCCCCTCAAGCGGTATGAGATCCCCGCCTCCAAGCTGGTGCTGGAGCTGGGGTACAGCGTGGACTACGAGGATGAAAAAGAGGACTTCGAACCTGATGAGGCGGATACCGTGGAACTGATCAACGGCGGGCGTATGCCCTGGGAGCAGGTCAAGCGGGACGGCATCGACTATATCGCCCTTTACTATGTGAACGAGAGTGGAAAACAGGTTCAGATTCTGGACGCAGAGCTGGCGTAAGTACAGCTATTCTATCCTTTGATAATCCGAGGAGGCGCCCCATGAACCAAGAAGAACAGATCCGCCTCTACCGGCTGATGGAAAAGCTCAACTGGTTCTTCCATCAGGAGATGCACTATTTGAACCGGGATATTGCGGAACAGACCGCGCGGGAGTGTTACCCGGAGATTCGGGAGTTTACATATGATATTTTATGGAACGACCTGCCCAAAGAGGCGCAGGAACAACTTGAGGAGGATTAACTCCAATCACTTTACACTGACCCAGGAGGTGGAACCGCAATGTCCATAACCGCCTATAAAGTTGAAGCCGTCGGACATGACCGAACCGGCGAAGACTATGGCTATGTGAATATCATGTACCGCTATGGCAACAAGCAGTCCTGTCCTCGGCCAGATCAATGTGAAAAGATAGAAGTTATGTGGGCGGATGAGAGCGTCTACGGGCCGCCTGCTCCTGGCAGCAAGGTGGGCGACTTTATAAAGACATGGCTGATGGGCTCCTGGGACTGCGGGGTATTTACCCACCGGGAGATCGCCCAGCGGCTCATGGATACCTTCACCGGTCTGAAGCTCAAGGAACTGGCGTGGTTTGAGAACCCCAGGGAAAAGACTCTGAAAAATGGCAAACCGCGTGCGCACCGGGCCAAGTGGCTGCCGGAGCGGGAGGTGGATCTGGTGTATCTCTACTCCGACTACTATATTGACGCAAGAGAACCTACTTCTGCCCAAACCGACTTTTTCACCGTTACAAGGATGGACGCCTGGGGCGTGAGCACCTGGTTCATGTGTACCCCAGAGGCCGCCGGGAAGTTGCTCGCCATGGATTTCAACAATCTGGCCGTCCAGGAAACCACCATTGTGGGATAGGAGTGATACAGCATGATCGGGACAGATGAAAACCGGGCGGTGCTCCATGTGGAGGTCATCTTCTGGCGCGGCAAGCGAAAGACTCCCCCCAGCCTGGTCAGCGGAAAATATTGTCCTCATTTTGCAGTCACAGGGACCACGGAATATCTGGGAGTATGCTTTCTGGACGGAACTGAGTGTTCATTTGATGAACCGGCTTTGGGAAATGCCCAACCCCTCTATCCGGATACTATTGACTACGCTCCGCTGGAAAATAATGCGGAATTTTTGATCTATGAGGGAGCCAACGCGGTTGGCAAGGGCCGGGTACTGGGCCGGACGATACCCTATCAAGTGAAACAACAACGAAAGTAGGTGCCTTATGTACCAAATTGCATATATTGGCCGTTGGGAAACTCTTCCGGAAACGGCTGCCGCCATCTGTGACCATAATATTCCCGTGCTGGAGGCGTTGCTCCAAGGCGGTCTGGATTTAGATGTTCCCATCCAGCTTAGTGAGTATATCAAACTGATGCCATTGGAGATCGCAGTTTTTCGGAATGATGTGCCCATGATCCACTTCCTGCTGGAGCATGGAGCGGATCCCGGTCTGGCAGAGGAACAGCCCCTACTGCTTACCGCCGCCCGCTGTTGCGGGCCGGAGGTAGTCGCTCTCTTTGCTGGACAGGCCGCAAAATTCAGCCCGAAGCAGAAAGAGCGGGCCTTCCAGGAAGTGCGCTGGGGCAAGCGCCCGGAGAATATCCCGGTGCTGGAACAGGCCGGGATCACGGTGGGCAAGTTTGGCGGGGAGGCATTCCGGGCCGCTGTGTCCGAGGGCAATACCAAACTTGCCCGCCTGCTTCTGGAAAAAGGGGCAGATATCAATTACCACAAGCCGGACATGGTGTTTCCGAACGCCTCCACCCCTGTCACTGAAGCTGTCCGACACAAAAATCTCCCTATGGTGCGCTGGCTCATTGAGCAAGGAGCTGACATCACCATTGCCGACAAATACGGCGACCGGCCTTACACCGTGGCGGTGCAGAACAAAAATCAGGAGCTGGCTGACTACCTGAAGGCCCTGGAACCGGAGGACTGGCACAACGAGCAGGAAAAGGTCCGGCAGCTCATGCCCTATAAGCTGCCCGCCAAGCTGGTGGAATACTTGAAAACCGGCCCCCTGCGTTTGGAATTTCCGGAGCAGGAATGGGTGAAGTGGGCAGAGCTCTACTCCTACATGGATGTACAGGAGATGACCTGGAAACGGAAGAAGCTGCTCTCCCTGATGGTGCAGATGGACAACTACAGCGACTACCTGCTGCTTTGGAGCCCCAGGGACAAGAAACTCTGGTATCTGGACATCGAGCATGAGGAGTTCCACCCCCTGGCCAAATGGGATGACTTCATTGCAGACCCAGGCCGGTATCTGAACGGGATGATCGAGGGCGAGTTTGAAGCATAAGGAGTAAGGTCATGACATCGATAGACTTTCTGAACAAGGTACATAACATCCTGGATTCCCAGGAATACAGCCTCTCTTACTCTCCGGCCAAGTCCAAAAACTATATGCTGTACTGCAATGGTAACTTTATCGGCGGCCTGTTTGACGAGGAGTTGTGCTTCGTCTATGCCGACAGTGTGAGCGAACTGCTGGGACACCCGGAACCCGTCTACCGCGGCTACTCCAGCACCGCCCGGCACAGGATGCTGGTGATTCCGGAGGAGCACTGGGAGAAGGCGCTGAAACTGCTCTATGCCGAGAAATTTGACTGGAGCCGTTTGGTGTACGACATCACCTACACCAGCATTGGCGCGGCTGTGGTGGAGGACTTCTACGACGAGAATGTAGTGTTCCTGCGCTTCTGCTTTGAAAAGGAACTGCTGAAAAAGAATCCTCTGGACCGGCAGGGCCGTATCCTTCGGATGGTCTATCTCAATCAAGATTTGACAGAAGCGGGCAAATATCTATTCCCCAGACTGATGCAGAAGTTTCTTGTTTTTACAGACCGCAGCGGGAAAACCAGCCTGGAAACCATGCTGAAACGGTGGTACACCGCGCTGGAGAAGGAATACCGCAAGCAGGCGGCGGGATAAGGAGGGCAATAACATGATGACAGAAGAAAACAGAACCTATATTACTCAACTCAAGGTCACGGATGTTCCGTGGCACCGGCTCACCACCGCCTATGGCCGGGGGACGGAGTTTCCCGCACACCTGACGGTACTGGAGCAGATGTGTGACTTGGCGTCCGTCAAAGAGTCCCTCTATGAGCTCACCACCAACATGGAGCACCAGAGTACCCTTTGGCACGCCACCCCTTTCGGCATGGTGTTTCTGAGCCGGATTCTGGGGAAGGCCCTCGCGGAGAGCGGACAAAACTCCGCAGCCCATTTTCTGGCCGGGGAACTACTGGACTTCTTTGCCTGCATCCTCCAGTGCTTCCACGATGGAGATGAGCTGGAGCACGCCTCTCCCCTACCCTGCTTCTCCGATTTGTTAAAGGAAGAATACCTGTGGTCGGAGGAATACGACGAGGAAGAAGATGAGATGCGCTACGAGGAGGACGAGGTGTTCCCCGCAAACGAATTTTACAGCTTCTATTACTACTCCTGGCAGGCGGTGCTGGCCTGCCGGGATATGTTGGAGCAGGCCCCGGAGGAGTTTGCCGAACCTGCCGCCGCGGTGCTGAAACTGCTGTAAAGGAGGTCACACACATGTTTGAGGAATTCTATGAGATGTACGAGCCCGAGGAGCAGGAAGTGGTCGCTCTGATCAATCGCTGCATTGGGGGCGGATTTAACTGGAAAGGCAACTTTTGGGAAATGACCGTTGTGACGCTGGGCATGGTGTTCTGTGACACCGGCAAAGTCACCACCAAAGAGGAACGGCTGGAGTGGCCAGTCACCGATGAGGAACGAAACAGCGATAAGGGCTGGGGACGCTTTGGCCGCGAGCAGATCTGCCGCCTGAAGATTCGCCGGATGAAAGAAGAATGGGCAAAGGATCTGGTGGCGTGGCCCTGGTGTATCTCCGAGATAGTCAAGGCCCATGAGGACTGCCCGGAGCTTCAGGCCGTTCTGGACGAGTACCACAAGCCGGCGGTGATCCAGGACCAGGTGCTGGGAGAACTGACACTGGACAAGGACCATGATACCTTTGAGGGCGAGATCCAGTGGTGCGGAAAGGATGTGCACCTTTCCCTTGAGGTCAATGCGGAGAGCAAGCCCTCCTGGACCCGCGCCCGCAGTGCCGCCAAGAAGCTGCTGGCCGACTGTGAAACCTGGGACAAGGCCATGCGGGAGCTTGCGGCCAAGAACCTGACTGGGCTGGCCAACGACTGGCTCTCCCAGGATGAGGACAACCCCCGCGATTCGGAAACAGACCCCATCACGGAGGAAGAACTTGCCCGGCGGATCAGCATGACCAGCCTGTCCGTCACCTCCGGCGGCAGCTTCACCGCCTGGTTTGACTGCGACGAGATGTTCACCGACCATGCGGTGACGGTCTATGGCTCCTTGAAAAAGGGCCTTAAAGCTGCCAACATTGAGGGATAAGGAGGCGCAGAGATGAAGCTGAACTGTAAACGCATTGATTTACCATATACCCCCGGCGAGGAAATCTTCAACTTTCCCGAATAATCGGGACTGCCCTTTCTCTTCGATGTGGAGGAAGAACTGACTGCTGATCCTACTGCTATGGATGCGGTGGGAGAAATGCTGGATGAGGCGGAGAAATTGGCGGAAAAGGCCAAAGCCGCCATCAAAGCGGCGCTGGCGGACGAGGACAGCCGCTACCATAGCATTGTGACATTTTTCATGGAGTTCCACCGGGACGAGGTAGGCCCGGATATTGCGGCGGAACTTTTTCCGGGAACCGACCCATCCAAGCTGTCCTTTGCCGAGATGGTGGACTTTTTGAAGCTCAAGCGGTTTGGCAGCCTGGTGGATAGCGAGATGAATCAACAAGTTTTCATTATGGATCTGTCCTTCAACCCGGAGATCACCGACGAGCTGATGGTGGTCTACTTTGATTTGAACAAGGAGATTTTTTGTATTACTCATGAGAGCTGAGGAAAGAGCGTTACCTATGGAAAAAGCGGCTGCTGTTAACACCTGCTTAGGTGTTTTGAAGGGACGGGACTGCATCTATCTGGATCAGGTGAAACAAGATGATCTGAACAATCTGACCTTTATGGGGGACATCAATGGCCATCTAATCTCCCAGCACAGTGACGAAAAAGACTGGTTTCCCTACACACTCACCTTCCGGCGGGTGCTGACCTATTTTGCCTGTGAATTGGACACCTATGAAAGTCTGGCTGGGACGGGGCGTCTGGATGGCAGCTCTTTTGATTTAATTGAGGATAGCACCTGGCTGAAGTCTTTGCCGGTGCGGGAGGACTTTGACAAAGGCATCTATCGGCACTACCGGCTGTTTACATACGATGATGTTTACAACATCATTGCGGTTTCCTATGAGTTTGCGGCAGAGTTGTAAATGTCTGAAATATGGATAATCATTGAAAGAATCAAGCCAGGAAGGGGGCGCGGCAATGAAACAGAATAGCAAACGGCGCAAATATCTGCCCACACTTCTGGTTCAGCAGATCCGCCTGCAATGGTATAAAGACTGCCGGGGCGGAAACGCGGCCGCACAGCGGAACCAGTATCCCAAAGCCATGCGGCTGCCGAAAGACTTCTTCTCTTACTATTCCTTTGGCCTGCCTACACACTTTGTATCGATCTTACAGAGGCCCGATGGATTTCAGATCGATAGGGACTGTCGCAGGCTGATGGAATGGAAGCCGAATGGCACAATGCGGCTTCACCCTTTCGAACTGATTCAGCAGGAGTCCGGAATCCAGGTGCGTTACCGCTATGATTGGCATATTGGTGCGATACCAGAGCGATATACCTACGATAAGGCCGGGCAAAAACAGCCCCTCAATGAACTGGCACTGGATTTGGCTCCCGGTGAGTATGGAAGCGCTGTCTGCAATGGGCGGTTCCGGGACTGGGATACAGGAATCTGGTATTATGTACTGGATATTTTGAATGTGATGCCGCTTACAGAACCCACTGACTCATTGACCAGTTTTACGGACAGAGAGCCTAATAAGATATATACCCAGATCGACCGACTGTGGTGACGAAAGACAGGAGGATAACCACATGATTTCCACAAAAGATTTATCTGGCCTTCCCAATGCGGAGCGCCTGAAAAACTTCTGCAAAGGGCTGGCAGCTCTGGACATCATCATGGTGGAGGAGGAATGGAGCTTCATCCGCCACTATACATACAACCCCGCATGGCGCAAAGGCAAAGAGGCATTCTTTGCCACTGATGGCAGTGACCAGAGCATGATCGTCATGTTTGCGCCGGAAGGCTGTGTAATCAACGGTGTGGACTCTGAACTCTATGACTGGGAGGAAAAACTTCCCCGTATCGAAGACCTGACAGATGGGATGCCCCCTGCTTTGCAAAAACTTATGGGCAGCCGTGAAGTCAAAAAGATGAAAAGCACCTTCTGCGTCTGGACAGAAGATGGCACCACCTGGCACTGCAATCCCATGGACGGCGAGGACGCATCCATGGATCTGCTCTCCACGATTGATGGCAATCCGTTGAGCTATGCGGAGTACGGGAAGTGGTTTTATCCGGCCAATCTGCCTTTGGAAGCTGTGCGCCAGCTTGCGGACGGGGTGCCGGTGACAAAAGAACTGGTCACTGCGTTGAACCCTAAGCGCAATGAATGGGAAGAAATCAAGGCGGGCCTGGGCAAGATTGGGTATCCAAATGAACTTTGATTCACAGCAGACAGGAGATGAATTGAATGATCAAAGAACGCATTCCCATCTCCGGCGATCTCAAAAGCAAGGTCAAGCAGCTGATGGAGTACGCCGGATGGCAGGAAGGCCGCAGTGTGGATATTTCCATTGCGGAGCAGTATTACGCCGCTCATGGCATCCCGATGATGAAGACCACCCAGCGATTTTACCGTAAGTATTTCGGCCTGTGCTGTGAGTGGTACCTGGCGCAGAAAAAGCTGAACTGGGCGGCTGACTTCCAATTCGCTCTGTTCCCTTACCTGGTCAATGGGATCAAAAATCATTTGGAAGAAGCCTTTTTTCGGGATATGTCCGGCTGTGAGCTGGCGGAGATCGAGCAGGCAGCTGGTCAGAAGTGCCAGCCCATCGGTCACATCGGCTATTACTACCCGGCAGAGGTTTGGATCTCGGAGTACGGGAAACTGTATGCAAAATATGAGTATCAGGACGAGATTGAGTGCTTTCCCGATGTGTTTGCCCTGATTGAACGGGAACTGCGGCAGTGCAAATTTGATTCCGCCGCTATGAAAACCGTTGGGGCACTGGACGGAAAACTATGAAACAGGACTTTACTACTTGGCGCAATCAAATATTGCAGAATCCGTGTGACATTTCACCGCTGAAATTCGGAATGTTACAGGATGAGGTCATAGAAATTTTTGGGAATCCCGATGATGTTTCCACCATGGGAAGCGGCGGGAAACCTTTGATCCTCAAATATCATGACATTGAACTGCATTTCGATAGAAAGGCCCCTCATGGGCTCTACTTAGTGTATAGCGACGACGAAATCGAACTGAGCTTAACAGATCATCACGAAGAACTGCTGCAGCCGATCACCAACACAGAGCCGGTGGACAACGAATTTTTCCTTCGGGATGGAGCCGTCTATTTCTCTGGCCTATATGAAAACGGCTTGTTGAAGGGTGTTTCGCCCAAAGACTTCTGCTGTTGGCATTACTGGGGCAAATCCTCTACGGCCTGCTTTCTCGGCGGGATTCGCCTGCGTGGAGCAGACCCGGCATCGTTTCGGGTGTTAAACTATGCCTACGCAATGGATAAAACAGCCGTCTACACCACCAGCGGGAGAATCCCAGATGCAGATCTGGCAGCCTTCCAGGTGTTGGACAAGGGCCAGAACGATTCAGGCGCGCCCCAGGGATATGCAAAGGACAGCCGGCAGGTCTACTTCCATAATGGGGACGGAAAGGTGAAGATCATCAAGGGCGCGGAAGTTTCCTCTTTCCGCTCGTTGGGCGATACCTATTTTGCCAGGGATGAGAAACGGATCTATGCCTACGGCAAGCAGCTCCCCAATGTAGAGCTGACTTCCTGGGAACTGCTTGGGCACTGGTATTCCCGCGATGTCAAGCGGGTGTATTATCTCAACCGGGAACTCAAGGGAGCGGATTGGGACAGTTTCACAGTCTACACTCCTATGGACGCAGCTCCGCTTGCCGATCATCTGGCCCGTGACAAGGAACATTTTTACCAAAATGATGAGGTAATTGAAGAAACGCTGTGGCGGGAAAGGCTGCACGAGTTAATACAAGAACAGTAAACGGAGGGAAAACGGCTATGGACTATTTGAAGATACTGCATGAAAACCCTGATTTGGCAGAGGAATTTGATTCGCTGTTTGACTTCTTCCTGCTGGATGAGTTGTCCCCGCGGGATGACGCAGAAGGCCGATGCACCTTTTCCCTGCCCGGCATGGCGTTTGCCAGGGATGGCTCCGGCGGAGAATACCACCTGTTGGAAGATGGCTCCATCGGCTATTACAGCAGCGAAGGCGAGGCAGGCCGTCTGGCTGAGAGCATGGATGACCTTTTTTCCCTGCTTGTGAGCTGTATTTGCTGGCACGACTGCTGTGACACAAAGCTGTATGTGGATTCCAAAACATTGGAGGAGTATGGGCAGAGGCAGCGCAACTGTAACTTGGAAGATATGGATGTGGACAGCTTACGGCGGGTGTCTGATGCCCTCGGCATCCCTACTGGTGAGCCGCTGGCTCCGGTTCTGGAGCGGTTCCGCAACGCAACCCAGCGTGAGCCTCTGTATCAGTGTATATTTCACGAGGACGACGGAAGCCTGACCGAATCATACGGTTTGATGTTTGAATGAGAAAGGAACAATCCCTATGAAAGCATTTGACCCCAATTACAAACTGCTGGACGAGATGTATCAGGACGATTACTATCCTGCTTTTCTGGTAGACAAGGTAAAGGACGAGCTTCAGAAGGTCATCGACCTGCTGGAGAGCGGTGAAACCGACACCGAAACGGTGCAGGAAACGCTGGACGAGGCGGTCTGCGGCATCAACGATCTCCAGGAGGAGTTTGACGAGCACGACAGCGAGATTGAAACGGTGGCACGGGAGTGTATCGCGGCAACTGTGGCCTACATTCTAGAGTGGTTTGGCATCCCCATTGACACCGAGGAGGCCATCCGGGAACGGGACTGGTGATCCTCATGGCAGAAAAAGAACTGGCCGTTTGTGATGAGTGCGGCAGCCTGTTTTTCAAAGGCTCATCAAAGATGATGGGGCTGTGCCCGGAATGTGCCCATATTCTCTATGGCTACCCGAATTGTGACCATCATTTCCAGAATGGCCGGTGTGTGAACTGCTGCTGGGACGGCTCAAAGAGTGTGTACATCAAGAAACAGAATCAACAGGAGGAAACTGATATGCCTACAACTGAATGGCTGAACAAATACGAATCCATCAAGGATAAACTGACCTGTAAAGATGACTTGGAGGCCCACTTCACAGAGAAAGTGATTGGGAACATGGGCGTGGATGTACTGGACATCGGCGCCGTCCATTTCCCCACCGGGCAGATCTTCGCCTGTGATCCGCTGGTGGAGCTGGAGGACACTCTGCCGTTCCTTCAAACGATCCCCGCCGGAACTTATCCGGTGAAAATCTGCGTGGTGCCCAGCGAACAATACGGCGACCGCTACGCCTGCGTCAAGGTGGAGGTCAGCCAGGAAAAGCCTGTCCGCTATGAGCTGGGCATGACGGGCAACGAGGAGTTGGACGCGGCGCTGGGAGATGACGACTACTTCGGTTTCGGCGTGGATGCCGGGATGGGGTGTATCGCGGACATCCAGACCCAGGCGGCCTTCAAGACATACTGGGCCAAGCGGCTGGAGGAGGACCCGGACATCGACCCCTACAACGACCTGTTCTGCGACTTACTGGAGGAAAACGCCCAAGCCCACCCCAAATATCAGGGAGACTGCGGCGACTGGCTCAACTGGACAGTACCGGACACGGACTGCAATCTGCCCATCTTCTCCTCCGGCTGGGGTGACGGTTACTATCCCGTCTACTTCGGCTATGACGCCAAGGGAGACGTCTGCGCCGTGTATGTGCGCTTCATCGACATTGAAGCCTGTTATAGAGAGCAGGAATAAGGAGGCACGCTATGGAATGGCCAAAACGGGCACGGACAGCGGACTGGGAAAACGGTGTCCTGACCTTGGATGGAGAGAAGCAGTTTGAGATCCCGGAGCTGACCGCCGAAATCATAGGGCGGCTGGCCGGTTATACCCTGGCGGGTTTCCACACAAAGGGATTCCCGGTGACGGATGAACTGCTTGCCCCCTTTGCCGGGCATAAAAGCATGGTCAACTTCGGCGTGGAGAAGGGCGCGCTTACCGACGCTTGTTTCCCCGTCTTTTCCGCCATGCCCAAGCTGCGCTATCTACTGCTGGACGGAAATGCCGCCATCCACGGCGGCGGCCTGTCCGCCCTGCAAAGCTGTAAGCTGGACCTTCTCACCCTCAACCACACCGGGCTGGACGACGTTGGACTGCTCCAGGCATCCTCCATCCCCAAGCTCTCCCACATCCAGATCGACCATACCGCTGTGACATACGAGGGCCTGCTGGCCATCGCCGGCAACAACTACATCCATCCGGTGGCCCATAAGCAATTCACCAAAGAGCAGATGGAACACTTCTCCCAGCTCCAACGAGAAAAGGCCAAAAAGCCCATCCAGCTGGATGAGCAGGCGGTGGAGGAATGCCGCAGGGTGTTGTCCGCGTTCTTTGCCGAGATGACGGAATGGGAGCAGTACATGGAGCAGGCTGGGTTTGAGGATGCCCAGGCAGTGCCCCGCCTGCTGGCGATCTGGGAGAAGTATGTGAGCGAAAAGCCCCGTATGGGCTACCGGCCTCTGGGCCTCTCGTACAGTGCCCAGGGCACCTACAAGGGCGAGCAGTTCCTGGACGCAGAGCAGATTACCAAGAACAAGCTCTACATCTACACCAGAGAGAAAAACACCGGCTTTGACCGCCGCTTTCTCATGAAGCGTGTGGGCGGAGGCTGGATGATCGACGCGGTGCAGGAGCGGCTGGACGGCTGGCAGCGCACAGGATTGTGAGGCATCACATGGCTTGGGAATATGAAACCTTTGGCCCGGACGGTCAATGCAAATTGTTCGGCGTAAATATCTTTGACTGCGACTGGCAAACCACCGGAAAGCGGGTAAAAGTCCAAGACCCTATCTATCACCAGGACCACACTTTCGAGGTCTGGCAGGTGGAGCTCGGCGGGCAGATCCACCGCTTTGCCGCCGGAGAGTTCTCCAACTGCGTATGGGGATTTTATTTAGAGAAAGACGGATGAGAGGAGCGTGAACCCATGAAAGCCAATGCCGGAGAGGTCTATACCGTTTACAACCAATATCTGAAACGCTACACCGCCTGCCAGGTGGCCTATATTGCGCCGCCAGACACGGTGAGTAAAGAGTCTTGGGCGGTGATCCTCTCTCTGGATTGGGTGGGCGACTCCCCTCTGACTGCGGAGGAACTGCCCCATCTCCGTCCGCTCTACAAGGACTTCATGTACTGGTCCCGTGACCTTCACCTGCTGCGGGTGCCGATGGAGGTCCCGCCCCAGTATAAGTTGGTGGGCACACTTCCGCCCTTCACCGACCAGCCCTGCCGCTCCTACGGCGGCTGGAGCGACGGCTATGATGTGTACCTCCAGATCCGGTGGCAAGCCATCCCGGAGGAACGGCGGCGGGCCTTCAAGGAGGCCATGGAGAGCGACGAGCAAACGGAGATCGGCGGTATCCCGCTGAAGGTCAACAGCCATCGGGTGATGGACCAGTATGCGCCATTCGATTCGGCGCTGGAACTAAAGGCGCTGCCCTGCCTCTCCGACCTCGTCTGCCAGCGGTGGCACCCGGATCTGCTGGAGTTTTTGCGGGAAAACCCCTTCGTTGATGAACTGACTTTGCTGAACCACGGTCAGAGGATACTTAATCTGCGGGGCACCAGCATCAGAAAGCTGATGCTGGACATGACCGGGCTGGAGGAGCTGTGGCTGGGTGAGGATACAGAGCAGCTCCTGTTCCAGAACAAGGGGTCGGACGCCTGTACCATCCATGCCTCCGAAGGTAGCGGCGGTTTGACCCTCCAATTTATCGGGGAATACCGCCCGCACACGGAACTGCCGAACCTACGGGGGCTGCATGGTATCCAGCTGAAGGACTTTGATCTCACCGGACTGGATGCTGTCCATCCCCATCTGAAGGAGCTGCGGCTCTGGGGCGCTCCGGGAAATCTGAGAAACTTCTCCGCCGTGGGAGGGTTCCGGGAACTGACGAACCTCTCCACCTTTGACCTGTTCGGCTTCGGGGCGGACGACATCCCCACCCCGGAACAAATGCCGGAGCTTCACTGGTTCTGGATGACCAGCCTGCCGGAGACGGCGGCAAAAGCGGCAAAGCAGCTCTGGAAAAGCAAGCCGGGCATGGATCTGAGCATTACAAAGCCCCGGAAATCGGAGTGGCTGGCGCAAAACCTGGACAATCCCTTCCGGGGCTGGGACGGCGCGGAGCATATCCCTGCCCGTGCCGCGAAAAAGGCAGCCAATCAATACCGCAAGACTCGTTCCCAGCTGATGAAGCTGGCCGCCGATTCGGGTGAGGACACCCAGACTCAGGCGCTGGAAGCCGTGGCTGCCTACACCCAGACCTTCAACAAGATGGGCTTTATCGAAACCGAGGAACGGGATGAAATTTACATGGCCCTGCGGGGTATCCTGGATGCCCTGCCGGGCGATACGCTCCAGAAAGAAGCCCTGATTGAGAAGTTTGAGGAACTAAGAGATTTTTGAGGAGAACAAGTAGCATGATAGAGTTCAGCAAGGATCATAGCTCGGCATGGATGGAAATGATGTCGGCCTATCAGGTTTTTCGGGCAAAGCTGTTTGATTGGGCCCACGAACCAGATCAGATAAAACAAAAGGATTTGCTGCTGGAGCTGGACTCTTGGCAAAATCGGGATCTTCACAGAAGGATGCTGGTAGTAGATCTTCTGCACAGCACAGAGATGTGGGACGAAAAAGCCCTCCTCTTAGTTCTGAAAGAACTGACAGCGATTGCCCTAATGGAACAGGATGAGATTGCCGCTTATGCTCGAATGGCATTGTCTAAACTCAAAGACCAGTCGGAGCGGCTTACCATTGCCGATGAGGTGCTTCGTCTTGCAGTGGTCGAGGAAGAAAAGGCAGAACCTGATCCCGTTGTATTCCACAACGGCTGCCTGCTGCTGTATGAGTTGCACTGTGAAGTAGCGTTCTCGCAGTATGGAGATCGGTATGCGAATCTGATTGAGCAGGCATACGGTTTAGATGAAAAAGACTTAGCGGGCATGAAAAAAGCGCTGTCCGCCGAGCCTTGAATTGAAAGGAATGTGTGGGCGCATGAGCCGAATCATTGATGAGCCCTACTTTACATACAGTGCCTACAACGCCCTCACCACCGGCATTCAAGTGAAATGCCCCAAGTGCCACGGTGCGGGTGTGGTGACAGTGGATGATGACAACGCCTATTTCCTCTGCCTGAGCTGCGGTCATCAGGAAATCCGTGACCGGACGATCTACCGCTATGATGTCCATAACCAGTGCAAAAACTGCGGCAGGTACTACCGGGTGGATATTGAAGATACTGCAAAACAGCACTTTTCCGTTCTCCATGTGGCCTGTCCCTATTGTGGGACAACCATGTCGGGAGAAGTTCATAAAACAGCGGAGGCTTTCTCCTACATTGCTGATATTCAGAACGGACGAGAGCCTTATTTTGGCCTGGAGCTGTGGTTTTTGACCTCATTCCAGGGTAAGCCGGTCTGGGCCCTCAACCGGGAGCACCTTGCCTATCTGATCGACTATCTCAGCGCCGGCCTGCGGGAAAAGCCGTTTGGAAGTCCGAAAAAGACCCAGGCCGACCATCTCCCCACCTTCATGAAAACCGCAAAGAACCGGGAGCGGATCGTGAAGCTGCTGAAGAAAATGCAGGAGGAATGAGGATGGAACAGAAAGTAATTTACAACGGCCAAATTCTTACTCTGACTCACTTTTGGGCAACGGGAGAGCCCTGCCTGTGGATCACAGATCCAGAGCAAATTGAAATGCCTAAAATGGAGTTTGTGGGAGGCCACCCGGACGAATACTGCATTTTCCTGAAAAATCTGACGGAAACAGAGCTGGCACAGATCACATCCCTGGACGGCGCTCCACTGGATGTGAGAGAAGAACTGCGGCAGATCTAATGGGAAAGGACAAATCCTATGGCACTACAAGATAAGAAAATCATGCCTCCCCCCTGGCTGGCCCACCGGGAGATCGAGCGATACTCCATTGGCTGGCGCATGGGCTATGGGGAGGATTACATATACCGATTTGGCGATTGGCTGGACACTCTCTCGCCGGAGGAGCGGGCGGAATACCGCGCCCTCTTCCCCGAACCGATGACCTGGAAGGGCTGGTGGGATAACGAGGACAGCAGCGAGGTGCTGGAGCATGGCGGCTTCTTTGTGGAGGTGTGGCAGCCGGAGGGCCAGCCCAAGTACACCCGGCAGTGGCTCCAGCAGGAGTTTGCCGCCGGGAGAACGCAAGAGCTGTGCCTGTTCTGGGGCCATCAGCCTGCTGAGGACGGCCAGCTGACAAAAAGCTGCCTCAGCCAGTGGTGGATGGAGGACTTCTATACGATGGCTGACTCCTACCTCTGCATGGAGCAGTATATGATGGCAGGCAAAGCCGGGCTATTTGGGGATAGTGAAATCCGGGAGCAGATTTTGAAATGCAGCGATCCTAAACAGATCAAGGCCCTGGGCCGCAAGGTGCGGAGCTTTGACCAGAAGGTATGGGACAAGTTCAAGTACGCCATCGTGCTGCTTGGCAACTGGTACAAATTCAGTCAAAATCGGGAGCTGAGAGAGTTTCTCCTCTCCACCGGGGGCAGCGTGCTGGTGGAGGCCAGCCCCTACGATAATATCTGGGGCATCCGGCTCCCAGCCAGCTCCCCGGAGGCCCAGGACCCCATGAAGTGGCGTGGACAAAACCTGCTTGGCTTTGCGCTGATGGAGGTACGGGACGAACTGCGCCGGGTGACGCAGAATGAAATGCTTTGCGATTGGAGTACAGTATGGGAACAATGAAACTCTATGAACTGGTCAACCACTACCACATCGGCACAGACCTGACCTGTGCCGAGGCGATGTTTCTGGCTTGCAATGAATATTACCATCTGAATTTATCCGAGGAAACCCGGAAGATGTTCTCCGTCATGGGCCTTGGGATGCAGACTGAGCAGTCCTGCTGCGGCGCTTTTACCGTGGCGGTGGGGATCATCGGTCTGACGACCGCCAAAGAGGGCCAGACGGATGTGGACAACATGGAAGGCTACCAGATGATCGCTGAATTGACGGAGTTTATGCTGGGCTTCTACGGAACGCTCCACTGTATCGAGCTGCAAAAGCTGGAGATCGTGGGATACGAAAATCCCTGCCACGCCATTGTGGAGGCGCTGGCCAAAAAGCTGGAGGAGCTGCTGGCGGGCCGCAGGATCTTCCGCCCGACAAACGGGGGGCAGATCGGTTCCTGATATGCCGGAAAAGGAGAACACCATGAAAGACCTTTGCCAATACGGAAATAGGCAGGATAATGAATGGGAAATCCTGCCCTGGATACCTGATCCGCGCCCGCCATTCAAAATTTGGGTGAAACCAGAGCAGATCGCGCCATTCTTTCTCATTCCCCACCACCCCTATGCGATTTCCCTTCTGCTGAAGATCAGCGACGGATTCCGAACAGAGGCATTCCGGCGGCTGGGACTGACTGGCAGCAGCGGGGACTGGGAGCGGCTGGTCCGGGGCGTGATCCGAGAGTTTGAGGAAAACAACAGCGGCGTGGATCTGTTTCACTTCGACTCCGACGAAGATGTGTTCTGCGTGTACTCCTTGTACATCGACGATTTGATGCTGCTGTCCAAGATGATCCGGGCGGTCTGTGACAATGAAAAAACAATGCGGACTTATCTGGGCATAGGAGAGGTGGAACATGAGAAATAAGGAGCAGGAGCTCGCATGGCAAAAAGTAATAGAAGCCTGCATAGAGGATGTAAAACACCACTTCACTGACATCCAGCAGGCCGTCGAATTTGGCTGGTACATCCAGTCGGACAACTACTTTGTGTCCTATATTTTTGCCACTGACGCACAATTAAAAGCGGCACAGCAGAGCGGTCTGACGGAACAGATCAATTCCTATCACAGAGAGCAACTGATAAAGCGTCATTACCCCATTGAGGGAATCAAGGACTGCACCTTTGCCTCTCAGGAGGAATGTGACCGGGAATTTGGCGGGAATTGGTATTACTATTTCAAATGATAGGATGAGGGCATCAAGATGATTGAATACATCAAGCTCTTTTGGGAGGGCGCACCGGGGGAAGAACCGCCGGTCATCCTCTATGAAGTGGATACAGAAAATGAGCGGCTGGTCCTCCGTTCCATTGACATCTTTGCGGATGGCAGCACCCGCAACATCCCTGACCTTTACGACGGTGCTATCGAGATCACGCCGATCCCCACCGTGGAGGAATTGAACGCCCATGTCTGGGGCGAGGAATTCCACGCCTGCGTCATAGAGAAAGCGGAATTTGAGGCCATCTGGGAAACTCATACCTATGATGGAGCGTTAAAGTAGCCAGGAGGAGTCCCTATGAACAAAATCTTAAAAACCAAAAAACTGCCGCTGTTCTCCATTCTCGACCTGAACGAGCTACGCCGGGAAAACCATCTGGAGGGCGCAAGGCTGACAGACTTTTTCACGGCAAGGGATGGAAAAGTCTATCTTCTCATGGAACAGCCGTCCGAAACACAGGGTAAGGACTGGCTCAGCACTCCTTCCACCTATACCGCAGTGGAAATCCAGTTGGATTGGGCGGAACAGCGGGTGCTGGAAACGACGCTGTTTCCTCTTGGCCTCTTGAAGTTCCAGTTTCATTATTTGCGGCCTGTAGGCGAACACTTTCTCCTGCTGGGAGCACGGTGTGCCTATCGGGAAGACGGCCCCGACAAGAACGCCTGGATTGTCAGCCGGGACGGAGCTGTGCTGTCCCGTTTCTGCCTGGGGGATGGCATTCAAGACTGTGTGGTAAAAAAAGATGGCACCATCATTACCAGCTACTTTGACGAAGGTGTATTTGGTAATTACGGTTGGGATGAACCTCTGGGCGCTTGCGGCCTGATTGCATGGACATCGGAGGGAACTCCTCTCTGGAAAAATGAGAAGTATTCCATCTATGACTGCTATGCCATCAGCCTGGACGAAGAAGAAAACCTGTGGTTTTATTATTACGATGAATTCCGGCTGGTGCGGACGAACTTCAAAGAGGATTTTGTGTTTGAACTGCCAATCGAAGGAAGCGGAGCTTTTTCTGTTGCCCCGTCCGGCAATGTATTCCTGTTTCAAGGCGGATACCAGCAACGGGACAAATTCTACTTCCTTACCGCTCATGGTGATCGCCTTGGGCAAAAACAGAAGGCTATTCCTACCTGTGACGGAAATAAGGTCGCTGTGGAGCAGTGCAGCCTACTTCGCAGCCAGATGCTGTTCCTCGGGAAAAACGGTGTTCTCTATGGCGGGGTACTTGGT
>NZ_JAOQKF010000010.1:30718-138811 GCF_025567565.1 Muriventricola aceti
CCGTACAACGGGCCGCTTCGGGAAGGCGTCAAGCCGGACAGCGCAAATGGATGGTATCCCCGTGAGGACTTTGCAGACGCTGAGGAACGCACCACCTGGTTCTCTCCTGATAAAATCTGGACAAACTGCGGCAACAAAGTTCTGGATGTCAATATTGACGCTGCCAATGTAAGCGAGAGCATCACCCCCAGAGAATACGCAAACTTGCTGTTCGATGGGATTGGGGCAGCATTGGTGTTTAACTTCAAAAGGCTCAAGCGCGAGGAGTTTGATGGGCTGAAACCCAAGATCGACTGGAGCATGGTAGAAAGCTTCCCCTTCCCTGCATCCTTTGAGGAGCAGCAGTACATTGGGGACGAAGGCAAAATTCATGTGTATACCTGGGATGACAGACAGGAAACAACCCTTGTAGGCCCTTATTCCGTGCGGGAATTGTATCTGGAACATTTCGGAAAATAGTTGGGAGGAATCTGATGAAACAGACAGATATTTATACCGAAGCTCTGATCTGTCTGCACTCCATCCTTCTGGCAGATCATCCGGAATTCAAAAACTGGATTGACTGGCTGGAGCGGGATATTGAGGACTGGACCCAGCGGCGGGAGGTCGCCCACCATCTTCAGGCATACGGCGGCATGGGTTCCTTCAACGACCTGCCCAGTATGCGTGGAAATCATGACTATATTTTCGACTTTCTCAAGTCCGTGTGCTATGCCTTCGGCCATCTTTATGGCAAACGGGAAGGCATTTCTCCAGAAGCGTTGATGAAAGAATGTGTCCATGATGCCGAACAAGCATCTTATCACCCCCGTAAAGAGCTGAACCAAGCCATTGCCCAGCACTTGATGCAGGGCGATTTGCAAGAGAATCTGGATCGGATGTAGGAGGACAAACGATGGTTCAAGCGTGGCGCAAGGTGAATTTTGGCACTGGAACAGTCACCTTTTTGGATGACACACAAAAAGAAGATATGCTGCAAGTGGAATATCCAAACGGATTTTTGTTGGATATGGGCTGGTATCAGGACAGATACATCATTTCCATCATTCATAATTTTGATTGGACGCATCCAGTCAAGCGGTATGAAGCGGCAGATAGGGATCAACTTCCTGCGCTGTTGACAGAGGCGGCTCACAGTGTAGAACGGGCATCTCAAAATGACAAAGTGGAGAAATGGCGCAAAGAATCGTGAGGTAAGCATATGGCAAAGGACATCAGGGAGTGCCTGCTGGAGCAGGCAAGAAAATTTCATCAGTGGCAGGAAATCACTTATCCCGGAAAAACCACCGAGGAGATCGGCGGTGCATGGGAGGTCGATTACCCTGCGTGGAATGATATATTTGATGCCTTTTGCCATGTGTTGACCCAAATGGATGCAGAAACAGCAGACAGCGTCCTACTGGATGAGATGGTCTATCTGATCGCCAGGGACAACGAAGCGGAGGGGTTTATACAGGAGACCACTTCCCATCCCCAATGGTTCGAGCGCCTCTGCCGCAGGGTCGCAGCCTCCAATGAGAATGAGGCCAAGTGGCAGTTTGCCGCCTATCTGCCGGAATGTCTATGCAGCCAGGAAGTCAAAGACATGATCCTGGACTTTGCAAAGGACACCAATGAATATGTGAGCCGTCGGGCGCTTTTGGCGATGCCCGCTCTGCGTCCTGACTGTGTGAAACAGTTCGCTCCGCTGTTTTGGGAGCGGAACTGTTACTCTCCTGAACTTCAGGAATACCAGCGGATCGCCGTTCTGGTCTCGCTGGACGCCATCCATTCCGACCTGCTTCCACAATACTTGGAACAGGCCAAGCAGGATGGTCGGCGCTATCTGCTGGAACACGCAAAACGAATCGAAGGAGGACTTGCTATGAACGAAAAACTGTCCCGTCCCCAATTCAATCAAATGAAAACCACCGAGAAGCAGGCGCTGATGGAAAGCCTGGCTGCTCGTTATACTATGACCTTTCTCGGTCTACATACTTTTGACCGCTGGGGCCAGAGCTGCACCACCGGTATCTTCGAGAAAGATGGCCGGGAGTTCGTCTTTGTCCCCGGCGACACCGTCACCCTGGGCTGGGAGCAGTTTGCCGAGGGACTGAATCAGGAGAGCCGGGAGGAATTGGAGTATCTGTTTCGGGAATGGGAAATGGAACCGCAGAACCCGGAGGAGATGATCCGGGAAAGCATGGCCCCTGTTCGGCAGGCGGCCATTGGCCCCATGCTGGTGGGCCGGGAGCTGGAGGAACTCTGCTGGGAGCCGGTCAAGATAGACGATCCCAGACTGACCGCCCACCCTGACTGGCTGAAGGAGTTCCGTGAGTTTGCCTGGAGTGACAGCAGCAGTCTTACCTTGCATCAGTCGGCTCGCATAGAACGGACAGAAGATGGATTTCAGGCCTGGATCTATAACCGCACAGACTACGATGCGCTTCTTGCCGGGCTGGAACAGCAGGGGCTTTCGCTGCCCACGGCGGACGAGTGGGCCTACCTGTGTGGCGGCGGGTGCCGCACCCTGTTCCCCTGGGGGGATGGAATGGACTACTCCATGCACCTGCACCACTTTGAAAGCCCAGAGGATGAGGACAAACCCTTCGATATGGAGGAACCCAACTTCTTCGGAGTGTCCATCGCCTACGATCCCTATATGCGGGAGGTCGTGAAGGCCGAGCAGTTTACCACCTGCGGCGGTGACGGCGGGCGCAGCGTCTGCGGCGGACTTGGAATCTTTCTCGGTTTCCTGCCCTGTTCTCCCCACTGTAAGCCGGAAGTGCAGGAGGACAATGAACTAAACGGAGATTATGACTTTTATCGGCCCATTATCCGGGTGGAGTTTGATGGATAGACCGGAGTGATACGAATGGAAAAAGAGAATCTTGTTTGCCCCTCCTGTGGTCAGTTGGCGGCACAGATGAAGGAGGACGGCAGCATCTCCCACCGCCAATATGACCAACTTCTCCAGAAACTCATGGAACTGGAGCGGCAAGGTGACATGGAACTGTTCGCCGGTGACTGCCCACTGGAGGATACCGGCGCGGTGCTGGACGCTGAACAGCACTATACCGCCTGCCACTATATGCAGTGCCGCAGCTGCGGAGCCCTCTACTTTGTGGGAGCCTGTATCCGGGGTGCGCCGGTCTTTCGGCAGGTGGCAGACATCAGAAAGGAAAAACTGGACACCCGGCTGTGGGGCCGATGTGGAACCTACTACTTACAGAAAAAAGACTGAAGGAGGTATCAACATGGATGTCGTGAAACTTCCCAAGAAAGTCCGCATGGTCTGCTATGAGATCATGGATGGCAAAGAAGGGGCCTTGGACACTCTGGAATCCTTTGCGGATAAATACCCCCATCAGATAGCGGCGGTCAAGGCCGAGGTCGCCTATTTCAACATGGACTATGAAAAGGCGCTGGCTTTGGATCTGACCATCCTTCCCTGGCTGGAGGAGTGGTATTACAGTAATGTGAGCGATGAACACATGATCGCCATGACGGTGGCCGCCATCCAGCTCCACCGGGAGCAGGAGCTGATCGAGGCGCTGACGAAGGAACAGGCGCGCATCCGGGCTGAGAACGGCCTTCCCCAGCGGGTTCGGTTCTGTGACATCCTGATGGATTACCTCAAGCGGGGCGTTATGCCCTTTGCAGACAACGACAAGAACTACCCCTACCATGAACCGGAGGAACCACAGACAAAGGAGCAGCTCTGGGCAAAGCTGGCGGAGCAGCATAAAAAGCTCTCGCCGGACGATCCCGATGCCAGGCGGAAGCTCTATAACTACTGCTGTATGTTCGGAACCGCCAGGGATGCCGTAGATTTCTTTGAGGAGATTCAGGGCGTGCCCCTGGCTGACTCCTCCTATCGGGACGCAATCGCCCGCTATCTCTATCTGGGCGAACGGGAGAAGGCGGTCCAGACAGCGGAGCGGTTGGCAACATCGCGGCTGTGGGCGGTTGCCGGGCCGACCCAGGTGCGTCCTATGTCTTTCTTTGAGGACCCGAACTTGCGGGAGTTCTTGCTGGAACCGGAATCCCTCCGGCGCATCCGGGAGGCTGCAATCATTGATGACGGGAACTTAATCCGAAAGTAAATTACTTGGGAATGGAGGATTTAACATGAGTAAGGAACTTGAACTATATAAAGCATTTATCGACGGTCTTGTGGAGCGGAAGGATAGCATAACGGCCCGGTGGGTCAAGGGGGATGGCTTTCCCAAGACGGAGGACAATAAGACGAAAAACGATTTTTTAGCCACACTGACCCCAGAACAGAAAGGTATAATAACCGAGATGCTTCAGGACGAACATATTGCGGGTATCCACAATACCCTTGCATATATCAATGAGATGATGGATCTGGAGGGGCTGGAGCTTCATCAGGACGGTGAATCCTATCCCAACGACTATTTTGAGAGCCTGCACTATGACTTCATCAGCCGTTGCGACGGCGATGAGTGGCCGGAATAATAGGAGGTGTGACAAATGTATATCAAAAAATACTGGGGCAGCTTTATTGGCGGTTCCGATGACAGTCTGAACCTTGTGGCATTTTTAGAGGACCAGAAAAAGGAGGAGATCCCCCTCAGCGAGATTTTTGCGAAGATCGGTCTGGACAAACAGAACTGGGACTTCCGCCAGACCTTGGAGTATCTGGAGTTCACCCACTCCAATGGCGTAGAGATGGACTTTCACTTCGCCATTGATGTAGTCACCGATCTGGCCGCCGTCCTGCTGGAGTGCAGCATCAGCGGCGGCGTAGACCTCCACGACCTGGATTCGTACCACACCCCCCATCGCCGCATCCGCGTCACCGCCACGCCGGAGGAGCACGACGCCATGAACAAGGCCCTGGCGGATTTTGCGCAGAACCCGCTGGAATATGACCTCAGTGAGATGATGGACGACGAGGAAATCCAGGAGATGGCTCGGGATGTGGAGGCCCTGCGGAAGGAGCTGTATGAGTCCGCCGGCCGCAACCGCAGCTACCATGTGAAAGCGGAGGATGTGAAACATCTGCTTCCCGACTGGGAGGGCGCCGATGGCTGCATCGCCACCAACCGTATCACGGTGGAGGGCTGCAAGGTTGGCTACTGCTACCGTGAGGAGCCGGACGGCGACTGGGACAGCGGCTGGCGCTTCACCGCTGGTGACGAGAGCGAGGCGTACATGGACGACCCCAACAATGCCGGGATCTACAAGCTGAATACGATCTGCAACGACGATCCCGACATCATCCCTCTGCTGAACACCCCCGCTCCCTGCGCCTTTGAGCGGGATGAGCATGGTGTGTTCCAGCAGATCAAAGACTGGAAACCGGATGAGGACAAGGAGGACCCTGATATGGACATTTTGAAGCAGTGCCAGAAGTGGCATGAGGAGGACAAACACCAGAAAATCGTTGACGCGCTGGAGGCCATTCCTGCCGAGGATCGTACCCCGGAAATCGATATGGAGCTGGCGCGAGCCTACAACAATCTGGCGGACCACAGCAAGCCGGAGGGCAGAAAGCTGCTGCAAAAGGCATTGGAACTGATGCGATCCCACGAGGAGGAACTGGGAGATACTTATTCCTGGAATTTCCGCATGGGCTATGCCTATTATTATCTGGATCAGGAGGGCCGTGCTCTGCGGTATTTTGAAAAAGCGCTGGAACTGCATCCCGGTGATGATCCGAAACTCAACACCCGACAGGACATGGAGGAACTGATCAACTCGTGCAAGAAGGGCATCTCTCTGCCGCAGTTTTGGGAGTGCTTCCGGGAGCGGACAGAGGACTGGTGGGAAACCTTTGCCGAGATGGAAGCAGAATTGCGCCAGATGATGGACGAGGACAAAGACCATACCCGCGGCGCAGAACTCGTGGCCCAAATGCAGGAAACCCTGAATTTGGTTTTTGACGAGATTTCCTTCGAGATGGGCTTCAACGGCGAAAAGCATGAGCTGATCCTCACCCCGGAGGGGGATAAGGTCAAGCTGTTTGAGCTGGTCTATTTCCAGAAGCACGCCCCCAAGGAGGTGCTGGAGCACTGGAATATCCTTGTGGGCCGTCAGCCCTTCCAGAACATCGGCCTGCGCACCGAGGATGGCTGGGAGATTTCCGGAGAGGATGTGCAGATCTGGCTGGAGGAGCAGGGTGAAAACAGCTTCGCCATCTCCGCCTACTGTGAAAAGCTGCTGCCTATGCTTCGGGAGGAGGAAGGCCGGGCCTGGTGGATGCTCACCACTCTCACCGATCAGGTGCTGGGCGAGATCCCCCACATGAGATACATAGACAGCTTTGATGTGCTGGAGGAACCCAAGGCAGAGCCGTCCTTCCTCCTGTCCCAGCTGCCCGACAAACTGCGGGAGCAGGGCCTGGAGCTCTCCACCGATCCGGAAGCCTATCTGGAGAGCTATCTTGGCTACGAAATGAAACCCAAGCAGGACCCGGACGCTGACTGGCGGCTGGATGTGATGGCCGGTTCCACCTGCTGTGTGCCCCTGATCAACGGCTATCTGAATGCCGACAATGATTTTATGGACGATCTCCATGCCGACGGCGCGGTGGCGGGCTTCTTCTGCTATCCTCTGGATACCCTGCGGGAGGAGGAAGGAACGGAGAAGATCTTCGACTTCCGGGACAAGCTGGAGGAAGTGCTCACCGCCGGGGACGGCCCGGAGGTGCTCACCCTCACCGGCGGAGCCACCGGCCTCTACTGCGGCTATGTGGACTTCATCGCCTGGGACATCCGAGAGGCACTGAACATGGCGAAAGCGTTCTTTGAGGACAGCGACATCCCCTGGGCCAGCTTCCACACCTTCCGCCGTGAGGCAGGTACAGTGAGCCTGAAAACGCCGCCCGAGGAGCCGGATGACAAGGAAGAGGAGGACGAATTGGACGAAACCCTGACAGGCATGGACTATATCCCTTACACCCCCCAGAACGCCGAAGCATTCTTCACTCAGCTGGAGCAGTGGAACGATGAGGACGAGTACACCCGCTGTATTCAGGCATTGAATGCCATCCCGAAGGACTGGCGGAACTACCGCACCGCCTACGCCCTGGCCCGGGCGCTGGAAAACTATGCCATCATCGGGGACCATGACGAGGGCACCCCCAACTACAAGGGGGACAAGGCCCTGCTGCGGGCCATCGAAGTATTGGAGTCCGTCCGGGAGGAGGGCCAGGACAAGGCGGAGTGGAATATGCGGATGGCCTATGGCTATCAGTATCTCCACGCGTGTGAGGAAAAGGCCATCCCCTACGCCCAGCGTTGGGCGGAGCTGGACCCAGAGGACGAAAATGCCCCGGCGGTGATCCGGGAGTGTAAGGCAGAGATTCGGAAACGCCAGCGCAGCCGGAACAAGAAGGCCAAATTCGTGCCTGGTGATACTCCATTTGAGGGCTTCGACCTCACCAACTTCTGGGATGATAATTGGTATGCACTGAAAGAATATGTCAGTGACCCGCCTTCCGATGAGCTGATTGCCAGCGTGGAGGAGGAACTGGGCTACAAGCTGCCCGCCGCCTACATCTGGCTGATGAAGCAGCACAACGGCGGCATCCCAGTGAACACCTGCTATCCCTGCGATGAGCCCACCTGCTGGGCAGATGACCATGTGGCCATCACCGGCATTTTCGGCATCGGGCGTGAAAAGAGCTGCTCCCTCTGCGGAGAGCTGGGCAGCCAGTTTATGATCGATGAGTGGGAGTATCCCGCCATCGGCGTGGCCATCTGCGACTGTCCCAGCGCCGGACACGATATGATTTTTCTGGACTACCGGGCCTGCGGCCCCCAGGGAGAGCCTGCGGTGGTCCATGTAGATCAGGAAAATGACTATAAAATCACCCATCTGGCAGACAGCTTTGAGGAATTTATCCGGGGCCTGGAACATGAATCCCTGTATGATCCGGATAAAGAAGATACAGACGATCTCGACGAGGAAGATGACGCTGACGGGGAGGAAAACAGCCACACAGGCGTCTTCACCGGCTTTGTCCTCCTGTCCAAGGCAGAATGGGATAAAGAGCAGTTCATCCGGGACATGAAGGAAAAGTGGGACATCACCGTGGATGAATACGACGCCAGCGAGGAAAAGGACGATGACGCCCTGGTGTTTGAAGTAGGCGATATGCTGGCCGCCGTCAGCCTGGCCTCCTCTCCTATCCCCGGTGGTGAGGCTGAGGTAAATGCGGAAAACAACTATATGTGGGAGGATGCAGTCCAAGTGGCCAAGGAACACCGTGGCCACATCATGGTAGCGGTTCTGGGCAAGGAGGAGAAAGTTCTGGAGAAGGGCAAGCTGTTCACCAAGATGGTGGCCGCCTGCTGCCGCCAGAAATATGCCACCGGCATCTACACCAGCGGCGTGGTATTTGAGCCCCGGTTCTATGAGGGTTTTGCCGATATGCTCAAAGAGGACGAACTGCCCATCTTCAACTGGGTCTGGTTCGGTCTGTACCAGAGCGAGGGCGGCTTGAACGGCTACACCTACGGTATGGATGTGTTCGGCAAGGAGGAGATGGAGGTGCTGAATGCCGACGCTGAGCCGGGGGATCTGCGGGACTTTTTGGCCAGCCTTGCCTCCTATGTGCTGGCGTGTGATGTCACGCTGAAGGATGGCGAAACCATCGGCTTTTCCGCGGATGATAAGCACACCATCACCCGCAGCCCCGGAGTCTCTCTGCCGGAGGAGCAGATGACCCTGAAAATCAGCTGGGAGCCGCTGGATGACGGCCCGGATGATGACGGCGGGGACGGTCCGGAGGGTGAAGGACCTCAGGATGAGGAGCCCGGCCAGCCCGAGACAGGTTCCCTCCTTTCAGCGGAGGATATCGAAGTTTTGGAGTCCTTTGATGACGGTGCATCGGGCTATTTCGGGAAAATGATTCAGTGGCTGGATAACTTTATTGAACAAGGCATTCAGGAAGGAAGATTTACAGAACAACAGGCCCGTCAGGATCTTCAAATCGCCCTGTGGTACTCCTTCGCTTACAACAATCTGGACTCCTACCGCTGCTACTGCAAGGCAGCGGAGTGGATGAAGGACTCGGAACAGAACGCCAAAGGCTGTGCCACTTGGTACTACCGCTACTCTGTGGCCCTCATGTTCTGCGGAAGGCTGGAAGAAGCCATGGAATATGCTGAAAAAGGCGCTCGGGAGGAACCAGACTACCCCTGGGTGTGGCTTCAGGTGGGCAAGCTGCGGGCCCACTTTGGAGATAAAGCCGGGGCTTTGGAGGCGGTGGAGCGGGGCCTTGCCATAGAACCCGGAGACCACGAATTTACCGTCTTACGGGAAGAGATCGAAACCGGTGCCACCCTGGAACAGATGGAGTATCACTGGATCAACCCGGATCTGGATCGGAAACTCCAGATGGGGTTGGATGAGGACGCTGATGACAAGCAGCGCTCCATTTCCTGCATCACGGTCAGTCAGAAGGGGCTGGAGGACTTCTGGAAGATATTCGGCCCTAAGCCGGAGGAATACGAACCAAATAATCCCTTCACCCATTTCCCTTACAAGAATATGGATCTGGTATTCCAGATGAACGAGGGCGGCATGTCCAAACTGAGCCCAGAATGGCTGTGGAAACTAAAAGGTTGGCTGGATAGCGGGGACTGGCTGGAGCGAAAACACCCGGACGGCAGGGTTGCCCGCCTGGACACAGTATTGGTTGGGCTGGACTGCCGCATCGGTCTTCTTTACAAGTTGACGGATCAGGAGGAATACTTCCAAATTTTTATCAATCCAGATGGCACGGAGCAGACAGACACCCTCTGGTCCTCGGAAGGAGGCAGCCAGCCCGAGGTCTACACCGAGGAGGAGATGGAGGCCGTCGAGGGGCACATCCAGCAGTATTTCGGCAAGTTCGAGAATGTGTTCCACGAGCTGGTTTCCCCCGACATCCATGTGGACATCTGCGTGGTGCCGCCCTCTGAGGAGCGGGATTACTACACCCTGGTCACCATGGGCATGGGCGCTCACCGGATGAATGTGCCGGAGGAGCTGGCGGAGTACAAGCTGGAGCGGGCGGAGCTGGCCATCGCACTGCCTGCGGACTGGAAACTGGATCAGGAGTCCATGAAAGACGAAAAGTGGTACTGGCCCATCCGTCTGTTAAAATCCCTGGCCCGTCTGCCCATCAACTGTGACAGTTGGTTGGGGCATGGTCATACGGTGGAGAACCGGGAACCATTTGCAGACAACACCAAACTGTGTACTGCTACCCTGATCGGTCCCCAGGGTACGGAGGATGGCTGCGAGGTCTGCACCCTCCCAGGCGGCGAGGAAATCAACTTCTATCAGGTCATCCCGCTTTATGCGGATGAATTGGACTATAAACTGGAACATGATGCAGACGCTCTGCTGAACAAGATGAGGGGGATCAGTTTTGTGGTAAACCCCACCCGCCAGGATGCTGTCACTCGTGGTACCCTTTCCAATAATGATTTTGACGGTGAGATGGACGACGCTTCCTATCACCTTGAGAGCATTGAGGAGAAGGAACTGCCCATTGACCCCATCAATGCTTATAACCACATGGCTATCTACTTGCGCTGGTGCATGGAGCACGACCTGATGGGCGAGGACTTCCTGAAAGAATACAGCGAAGTGGCCAAACAGGTCAAAGCCGACCCTGCTAGCGTGGATCTGCGGGCGTTTATCCGGGATGAGCTGGACGGCTGTCTGTTCTCTGTGCTATTCAATCAGCAAGGCCGCGCCTTTGCGGGCTATTACTACGGAGAGGGCGACAGCCCCTACTATCCCGCCGATGTTGACGACAATGCCCACCGCTTCTTCGGCCCGGAGCGGTATCACTCCGATGAGTTCCGGGATGAAGCCTACCTGTTCATCCCCTTTGATGAGGACTACTACCAGGCTATAGCAGAGGTGATCGAAGAACGCTTCACCAACTGGCAGGGACAGGACTTCGACGAGGACACACTGGAACCCTCCGAACTGGCTGAGGCGTTGATGGAGTATCTGGACTGTGAATGCACCTATTTCCCCTCCATGTCGGACGACGACCCCATCATGTCGGCATACAGTTATGCCAAACGGAAAAGTGTCAAAGAGGGCTTTGTGCCCGTGCTCATCCGGGCGGATGACGAAACGCTGTTGGAGTGCCTGGTGATGAACGCTGACCCGGAGCATGATGCGGATTGCTATGAATTAGACCTCAAAACCGTGGAGGAGTACCGTAAAAAGATGCTCTCCGCCCCCATCAAGGACAGCAAGGCAGTTCTGGAGGAACTGGTCGGCCAGCGTAAAGCGGAGGCCGAGGATGACGATATGGACTGGGATGAGGAAGTCCTGGGCGAGATGGAGGGCGGCTATGACAATGACCGCTTCTCCTGCTATTGGGATTCGGACAGCCACATGACCTATCCTCTCATTCTGGCCAAGATCCCGGTGAAGAACCCCTGGGAGATCTTCGCCTACCTGCCCTTTGGAAACTGGAATGAGTGTCCTGACACCCCGGACCTGATGGCAGTGGCGAAATACTGGTTCGAGCAGCATGGTGCCATCCCAGCCGCCATGAGCCACGATGAACTGGAGTTCCTGCTCCCGGCCCCTGTTTCCCAGGAACAGGCTATGGAAGTTGCCGCAGAGCAGTACGGCTTCTGCCCGGACATCGTGGACCAGGAGCAGGATGACCCCACTGTGGGCAATCTGGCGGATGTCCTGCGGCAGTCCACCGTCTGGTACTTTTGGTGGGATTGATGGGCTGTATCGGAATGACAGAATAGCAACGATAGGAGGAACGTTATGAAAAACTTGCAGATACTGATAATGTGCTGTTTCCTGGTACTGCTGACTGCCTGCGGGCGGGAGGGCGGCGGCACGGCCCAAACCCCTGTTGCTTCAGAGGAGATCACAGAGAGTATCACGCAAATGCCGGATGAACAGGAGAGTGAAGCCATGCCGGAAAATATGGAATTGGGGATCACAGTGAACGACGTCTATTATCCGATTCCGGTTTCTTTGAAGCAGTTAACCGAGGATGGGTGGAAAATCAGCGGGCAGACACCCTATTTCCTGGAGCCGTTTGTGGGTGAAGAGTATTACGAAACGCGGGCAGATTGGTCCCTGACAGAGGATGGGCAGGGGATTTTGCCGGGTGGGTCCATCATCCGGCTCCTGGAAAAAGACGGGGTGTTGTTAGAGGTGACCATTACAAACCAGGTGTCCACAGGGTCGGATACGCCACCTCAAAAAATCGAAGATGGTGTGGTAGATTCTATGGTGGTTTTTTATGATGAGAAACACACCAGCATCAAATTGGATAATCAGGAACTGAACCATGTAACCCAGGATTATTTGATTGAGAGGTATCCTTCCAGTGATGGTTGGACTCATCTTCCCAACACATACAGCGATCATCCAGAGTTTGGGATTTCCACAGAATATACCATCGAAAATGATTTGAACCAGTACAACAACAGTATCGCGATCTATTTCGATTTGGAGAACAGACCGTTCAAAGTAAGTGTATGGAACGAGACCCCTCTGGACCAGGTGGAGCTGCCCCCACAAACATGACGGGCGGACTCATGTTTCCAGAGAGTGGTCTACGGTTTGGTGCTTCTGGTGGGATTGATGGGAGGTACGCCCGATGACAGAATATCAGAAAACCTACATCGAACTAAAAAAGCAGTTCTCCGCAACCGACGGCGGTCCGGACAGTGTCCGCGCTCTCTATGCCTTTAAGGAGGAACTGGAGCAGACCGAGGACCGGCAGGCCAAGGAAGTGCTGGTAGATGTGTATGATCTGCTGGACTTCAAGAAGGATGCCTATGAACTGCTCTGCCAAATCGGCAAGCGCTCCGATAAAAAGACCCTCAAGCGGCTGGGCGTCTTGAAGGACTATGCGGAGAGCTGGGGCAACCACTATGTCATCCCCAAGCCCAAAACACCGGAGGAAAAGCAGAAGGAGAAGGAGCGGCGGGCCCAGCTGGGCCTGCCCACCTTCCGGTATCATCCGGACCCTCTGGAAACCGGCGCTTTTGAGGAGTCCGCAGATGGCGTTGTCTGCGACTGCTGCGGCAAGACGACCCGCATTTTCTATACCAATCCGTTCTTTTCTGTGGAGGAAGTTGCGTATCTGTGTCCGGCGTGTATCGCCAGTGGCGAGGCGGCCCGGAAATATGACGGCAGCTTTCAGGACGATTACTCTGTGGATGATGGTGTAGACGATCCGGAGAAGCTGGACGAGCTGATCCACCGCACCCCCGGCTACTCCGGCTGGCAGCAGGAATATTGGCGCGCCCACTGCGGTGACTACTGCGCCTATCTGGGCCATGTGGGAGCCAGAGAGCTGCGGGCACTGGGTGTGCTGGAGGGGGTGCTGGACGACACCATGTGGGACGAGGAACAGAAGGAACTGATTCAGGAATCCGTCAATGGCGGGCATCTGCAATGCTATCTGTTCCAGTGCCTCCACTGCGGAAAGCACCTGGTCTGGATGGATTTTGATTGAGAAGTTTTCAAAAGGTGGGATACAATCGATGACAACCAAAACACTGACTATTCAATGGAATGAGGAACAACTGCCCATCCTTCCGTTAGAGCCGGAAGCCCACCTCTCCTTTGCCACCCATGATGACGGAAATGAGTTGGAGCTAACAGGAAACCGGGCTAGGCTGCTCCTATTGGCGAAAGCCGCTCTTGGTATGGCGGAAACCATTCGTGAGGATGGATTCCACATCCATCTGGATGACCTGTATAGCATCAACGCCGAGGGAAAAAGCATCCTGATCCGAAAGGAGGAACGGTCAAAGCCATGATGGAAAAAAACTTCCTCAACCCCGCTACAAATAAGCAGTGGCGGATTGAAATTGACGGCCATACCATCCGAACCTGCCCCAATGGCGGGAAGGTCAAGGAGATCCTGTGTGACTCCGCCTTCCAGGTCAAGAGCAAGGCAGCCAGCGCCATGATGGGCCAGATGCGGAAAGGATTCGTCTATCAGAATCCGGACGCCGCTGTTGGGCAGGCGCGGTGCCATCGGTTTGTCGGAAAGGACAGCAACGGCTTCATGCCTCTGGCCGCCGCCCTCACACGGGATGACTTCTTCCTGACGAGGGTGGTGGGAGATTTTGAGGACGAAACCCTCTATCACTTCGACGGCAGCGGAGAGATACTTGAAACGGTCTCTCTGGGTGCCAAGCGGATGACCTATGAGCAGGTCCTCTGCCCCAATGATACTCTGCTGCTGAACAACAGCTATCTTTTGGAGCAGTTCTCCCTCCGCACCCATGCGGTCACCCCCTTTGCCAGCAAGAAAAACAGCATGAAGGCCATGCTGGACCAGAGCGGCGACCTGGCCCTGTGGTACACAGGCGAGGAAATCGTGGTCTTTGACTTTGGCAGCAACACAGAGGTGTGGCGGGAAACGGTAAAATGCAAGAAGTCGAAGAATCCGAATTTTGCCTATTACTGCTTCGGAATGCTCTCGCCCCGTCAAAGCAAAGCGGCCTACCGTGTCACCGAGGGTGAGTATGTGCTGGTCGATTTGAAGTCCGGCCAAAAAGTAGTGATCCCCAATGAGGGCTGGCATCCCTTCTTCTCCCCGGATGACCAGTGCTTCTCGGTGGGCGGCAGGTTCTATCTGACCCAGACCGGAGAGGAGATGACCAATCCTTTCCCGTTTTCTGTCCGGCAAGGGCTGAGTTTTTCAGATACCTGCACGGTGCGGACAAGTGGCAGCCTGATGGCCGTTCAGCAGGAGCGTGGCAGTTCCCCCATAGAGGTGTGGGATACCGGCAGCGGCCAGCTGCTGGCCACCATTGACGACCCCTTTGTGGTGCGGCAGGTGAGTTTTTCCTTTACCAAGAGCGGACTTGTCCTGCACACCGATTATGGGGCCATGAGCATCTATTCCTGCCCCCTCTGAAACGGAGGGATGAACGATGGATCATGAGAGAAAAGAACTTTTGGCACAGAAAAAGGCACAGCTTAAAGTAAAACAGCAAAGAGAAGAGATTCAGCAATACAAAGACCATTTTGCAAAAAGCATCCAACATTTTTCTCAAAAATGCCGGTACGCAGATGAAGCGGAAGCGGTCAAACTTGGAAAATTCATCTCAAAACTCGATTTCGCACAGCCGGGACAACTGTCAATCCAAGAAGTTTGCCCGTACCCCCACGAAAATGTTTACCTGTGCTTTTTGATGGGAACAGAGGCACTGTTTCAAATCTTCATATTCGGAAAATATGATGACATCCTGCGCGATTATGATGAATGGGCGGTTTTCAGCCCCTGCCTGCTGCTTGTGGATGAGGATTTTATTCATTATACTTATATCAACAATGATGGCGAAGTCAAAGAATCACAAGTATCGTGACGGCTGAGAAAGAGAGTATACGCCTATGAACAAAGAAACATTGACGACAAAACTCCTGGACTTGGTCGAGGGGCGGGAAACGCCCGAAAGCTGGCGAGGCTGGTGGGACGAACATGAGACGGAGTTGGAAGCCCTGCTGAGTCGGGGTGAATTTCTGAAGCTGAAGCCCTGCCGGCATGGTTTTCAGTGGGTCCCGGTGTTTGGCAGCCAAAAGGGAGCCATCGCCATTCTGGAAAAGAGCGGCACAGCATTTGAGGCCAGCAATCTCTACCAGGATCGGTATCTGGCTGAGTTGGACGCTTTCTGCAAGGAGCAGGAGCGAGTGCAGCGGGAAAAGCAAAAGGAATTCAAGACCAGCAACCCGGAGCTGTTTCGACGCTACCCCAAGTTCTCCAAGGCGTTGGCAAAGGCGCTGGACCCCTCTGACGAGATCAAGCCCGCCGCCACGGAGGAGCAAATCGGGAATCAAGAAAGCGAGCTGGACTTCACGCTCCCGGCCCAGGTGCGAGAGTTCTTCCTGCTGACCGCTGGCATCCAGGCGTCCGCAGGCGTGACTATTGATTTGTCCGGCCTGTTTGATCTGACCATTCATAGAGAGCGGTATTGCGTGCTGGGCGAGTTCTGGAAAGAAGCGGACGGCGACCAGCTCCTGCTCCGCCCCGGAGAGGAGACTATCTGGTACTACGCCCATGAGCAGGACAAGGTAAAGCGCCTCTGCAATGATATGACAGAACTGCTGGAGAAGAAACTGGCGAGGTATTTCAATGAGCAATAAAAACAGCGCGGTGATTGAGGGCCGAACTGTAAATCAGCGAAGGAAGAATGGAAATGACATTAGAAGAAATGTTCTGTGATCTTTATGATAAATATAGTAAGGATTTTAACTGGTATATGATCCCCTTCACACAGGCGGACGGGGCATTTGTTGCTGAACTAAACAAAGAAATAGGACAAGACCACTTCTTATACGGCAAAAAAATCTGGGCGGTTGCGAAGTGCGAATCCAATGATGATGTGTTATATGTTCTCAGAAACGGAATAGGAAGAGACATTTACTATCTGTTTCATTTGACTTATTCGGCACAAAATGCGGACGGATTTCCCCGGTATGAGGAGTTTGCAGATATATTTGCAGTAAAAGAATTTATAGAACGATCATATATCGAGGATTATATGTAATCTTCAAATTTCAATTTATTGGGAATCTACCTTACCCGCAGCGGCAGCAGAAAGGAGGCGGTCACTATGTCAACTTGGAGCGGAATGCGGAACAAACTGGAAAGTGACTATCTGTGTCCGGCGCTCCGGGGCCACATCCAGTATTTTGCCACCAGTTACAGCAAAAGTGCTGACCATGAGGGCCGGGCAGCCATTCGTGTGGACGGCGTGGAAGTGTTGCGGAGCAACTACTACACCTATTTTGAGAATATGTGGACGAAATTTCATCACCTGCGGTCCACAACGCTGAAAGATTGCGACTCCGCAAAAGAGGCCATCAACCAGGCTCATGCCTATGCGCTGGAGCAGGGCACCTTTGACCAAAAGGTGTTCTATGAGGCGTTTGGTATCTTTGATAACCAGAGCATTGAGAAAAGCCTTGTCAGCGAGAATCCTCTTGTCCGCATCTTTGCCCTTCTGGACCGCAGGCTGGGAAAGCGCCGCCTGCTGGCTTTGGAGGAATCCATGGAGCAGGAACTGGACTGGGTGCGGGCTTTCTATGTGATCCGGATGCAGGCAGAAGGGCTGATGGAAAAAGAATAACATTTAGGAGGAACTGCCATGTCACAGATTGCATCCTTTTATCTTCTCAAAGGCGGCCAGCGGCAGGAATTACCCAACGGTAACTGCTCCGGCTCGGTCTATATGGCCATCTGGGACTGGTGTGAGCGCGAGCTTGATCTGGATGTCCGTTTTCCTGCTCCCCAGACGGAGGACACCCTGGACTGCGCTCTGCTGGAGGGAGAGCTGGCGTCTAAACTGCTGGCAGTTCTGCGGGAGCAGGACCTCCCGGAGCTGACCGCTGAAATTGCCCCAGACTGGGATCTGCCCACCGAGGCGGTGCAAAGCGGACTGGAAACGCTGCGCTCCCATCTGGAGCTGGCGCGGGGCGACGTCGCCCTGCTGTATGAGATGATTTGACGAGACTATACCCATACCAAGGATGCAGGTTAAGAAACGGAGAGAAATACCATGGTGAGAGATGGACTTGTGTTCAAAGATGAGGATGGTCAGGTCATATTCAACCAGTACAGCTTCTGTGAACTGGTGAAGCACCTGCTGGTGGAGCTGGTGGGGATCTCCTATGAGGAAGCCTCCCAGATAGTGGAACACTCACCGCTGGCAGAGCCAGTGGCCGATGCCTTGGGAGTGGCGATATTCAGCCATGACCTGCCTTATTACTGGGCTATGTTTTTCTACTATGGGAACGGTTATTGGCAAAAGGGCATCCCAGCGCAGCCAGAGGATATGGATGCCTATGAAGCTCTGGAAAATAAGATTATGGAGAAATACCACTTAAAGGAGCCATTTATATGGACATGAGAGAGGTGTTCACCATTGACGGTCGCCGCTTTTCCAGCATGGCCGGTTTTTATGACGAGGTGGAGAGGGTGTTTACCTTTGGTTTGGACCAGAAGATTGGTCGGAACCTGAACGCTTTCAACGATATTCTCCGGGGCGGTTTTGGGCGGCATGAGTATGGACAGCCCATCCATATCCAGTGGCTGGCCTATGAAAAAAGTGTCCGTAATCTCGGGAAAGAGACTATGGACACCATTGTAGAAATCATTTTGGATACGGACCATTCCGGGCACGACTGTACCCTGGAAAGGTTTTGATTGAACAGAAACGGAGGCATTGCCATGGGACTTGATATCTACGCCGGAACATTGACCCGGTACTATTCTCACAACTGGAAAACCGTTGTCCAGCAGTGGGCGGAGGAAAACGGATACGCCTTTAACCGGATCACGCCGGATGGAGAACCCGCTGACAACGAGGAGGATCTGTCCCCGGCCGAGGTCCAGGCGGCGGTGGAGAACTGGCGGGATCAGATCTTGAGCGCCATTTCTCAGCCGGACCAGCCCCCCTACACCCCCTGGCCGGAGGATAATGAGAAGCCCTATTACACGGACAAGCCGGATTGGGATGCCTTCGGCGCTATGCTGCTGGTGGCCGCCTGTCGTACATACGAGGAACCGGTGCCACCTACTGTGGAGAAAGACTGGGACTTCATGGAGAACCCTATTATCGCCCGTCTTTCGGCAGATAAAGAACGGGTTTGGTCATTGTTTCGCGGTGCTACATGGTGGATTCCTTTGTCGGCCAGCTTCCTGTTCCAAGGACCGCTTCCTACCAACGATACAGACACAATTGGTACGGTAGGAGGGCTTCGAAAAGAGCTGGAGAAGCTGAACCAGCTGGCGTGGCAGGCCGATGAGGATACCATCCTTGAATGGGCGGATACGGAGGGATACCCGGTAGACGGAACCATAGACGCAGATGGGCAGTACAGCAAGGCGGACATCCCGGAACACACCCAGTATGACACCCAATCCCTGGCCAAGTTCGCCTTCTCCATGTTCTGGCGGGCCATGCGATTTGCCGAGGAACAGCAGGTTCCCATTTTACTGGATTTTTAGGGAGGTTTTTATGGGATACGACGTGAGTTTTCACCCGATTTCGCCGGAAGAAATGCGGGAATGGTATTTTACTCCCCTTACTTGGATACAGCAGGGACAGGAGGAAAAGGTACTGGCACTTGCCGCACGGCATGGAATGGAGGATTTCTATGCGGAAAAGTATCTGGATACCCTGCGGGTCGGGGCGGGGACAGAGCCGGATGAATTGTTTGATAAGAGCCACGGCTTTTATATTGCGGTAATCCAGGGCTTTTTCCGGGATTACTATTACACCAGAGGCAGTGCCTTTTCTTTCTTGGTGGAGCAAAAGCCGGAATATGCCCGGTACTTCACCCCATGGACACAGGTGGTACCAACCTTCTTTCCCAATCCAGCAAAAAATCGGATCATCGAAAACTACTGCTCCGGTGTATACCTGTCTCCGGATCAAGCCGCACAGCTTCTCCGGGATATGAAGCAGGGGCCGAAGGTTCTGGAAGATATGGAGAGGCTTTGGAGCGATGGGCAGCTTGCGGTGCTGAAAAAGGCCCTCACCGCCGCCGTGGAGCTGGGTGCTGGCCTGCTGGAAGCCACTGAGGTAGTGGAGCCCAATCCCATCCGACCCAATGAGAGTACAAGCTATTCCAACCTGTACCACTGCGACCGGGATGGGGTATATCTCTACATAGACATGGCTCTGAAACAGATTAGCCAAACAATGGAGAGGAGTAAAGACCATAGTTGAAAACAGAAAATTGATAAGAAGGAGAAGCGATGGATGAATGGAATCATCCTTTTGGTGGGCGTTTTATTGTTCGCGATACTGATAATGTTGCTTCTTACAAAGCAATGGGGTGGTCTGATCCTCTTTTTCCTTGCCCTGTATTTGATTTTCAAATAGTGGATGAACTTTGCCTGGAGGTGGGTACTATGGAACAAAGACGCCCTGCGGACATCTTTGCGGAGGCCCTGGACTACCTGTGGAATGGGCTGGGCTTGGAGGAAAAGGGCTGGAAGCGGCTGAAAAAGGGCGACTTCAAAAAGAGAACAAAAAACGGCCTGACCTATCAGATCTGGTTTGATAGGAGCCGATACAACTACCTGGACTATGAGATCGGTCATGGAAATGTGGAGGTAGGCTTCACCTGCATCATTAAGCTGGGGGATGACCGCCTCTATTCTTTTAAAATAGAATCCACAACAGGCGGTTCGTTCTTCCGGATGCTGACAGAGGATCTGCGGCTGGACACCGGGCTGCTGGACACCTTCCTGCCCCTGATCAAAGCCCACTACCTCGATTTTATCGACCGCTTTGAGGCGGACCCGGCAGAGGCGCTCCAGCCGGTCTGCGCCCCCTTTATCCAGCCGGAGGACTACATCTGGTGCATCCATGTGGATGAGCAGATGGTGGAACGGTACGGAACACCAGAGCAGCTGGCGGAGTACCGCCATCAGGCGGAATTGCGCGGAACGCCTGAACACAAGGCAAAGAACTGGATGGGTTCGATGTTGTTCCACCTCTCCCACTCCGATGATGTGGATCACGCCTGGGCCTCAAGCCGCACCAGAGCGGAGCTGGACCAGGTGGTGGACCCCTTTGTGCAGGCCAAGCGGCAGACAGGACAGTGGTCGCAGGAGGATGAGGCGGGCTATCAGCTCTACCGGCAGGAGACAGACCCGGAGAAACGCACCTTTCGGGTCTGGTATCTCATCGCCAACCCCCGGGGCCTGCCGAAAGAGTTTGTCCAGAAAGAACTGGAATTCCGGTGGAAGCTGTTCCCTCAAAAGAAGGAGGAGACCAAATGAGCAATAAAGTGTTCCAGCAGAACCTGGATGACAAAAAAGGCCCCCAACCCGGCGGCCCTTATCTCATTCAGATGCTGTTCAAAGAGCCGGCGGATATGCCGGACAAGGATGAAATGACCGCTGTGATGGAAAAGCACATCGGCGCTGTAGAGTGTTTCTGCCGCGACAAAAAGATGGCCGGCTATGCCGCCCTGGATCATATTGCGGAATTTCAGGACGGTAAGTGCCCGGTACAGTTGATGGTGATGAAATGCGACAAGTTCAAGGGCAAAGGCTTTGACGCCTTCCTGATGAGCCAGATGTGGGACTGCCAGGAGGACCGAGAGCGGATCTTCCGGGAGTGTCAGTATCAGGTCGTGGCCACCGATATGCTGGCAGCGGCGCTTCCGGCGCTGGAACGGGCCAACCTGGACGCCGACTTCGTGGAGGCTCTGGCAGAGCTGTATCCCACCTGCGAGGCGTTCTATTTCCAGAACTGCGGCAAGCTCCTGCTGGCGGCGGATGTGCGTTCGCACCAAATCGAAGGCGCGGATCGTTTCATCCGCTTTGGCGTCAATGTCCGCTTTTTCAACATCGAGGGCACCGAGGATATGCTCATCGATACGGTGGGCATGAGCACTTTGTTCCTGCCGGATCTCCAGTACCACTTCCACGGCATGGACCCCAACTGGGTGGTCAATCATGCCTACAATGTAGCGTCATATATTCTGGGGAACGATAATCCTATTAGCAACGGGGAAACCGTAGACGGCGTAGTAGACGGGAGAGTGAGCCGGGAGATCCAGTGGAAGTGCCAGTATGAGGATGCCCTGATCCAGCCGCCCAGAGGGGTACTGGATATCAACATGGGGGAATATGCCTCAGGGGGAGGACGCTGATCTGAGGGGATCTTTGTGTGTGCCAGCGCGCAAAATGGCGCACACAAAACCGCCTGATTATCCCTCTTATAAATTGCCCATTATCTCGGAAACAGACAGCGAAAAACGGTCCGTTAGGGTTTTCCTTCCCTAACGGGCCGTCCTGTTTTATTAGCTCGGTACAGGCTTTCATATTCATGTGCGGTCGGATTCGCAGCGGGGCTGTTTCACTCCTTCCCCGGCCCCAGCCTCTCAGCAAGCTCTGACCAAAAATGGACAGGGCCATGTTGCTTGCATAGAAATTGTAATTCCGGAGTATGAAAAAATAATTTTATGAAGATATTGAATCCGCGCAGAGTCTGGGCAAAACTTGGAATCGATGTTAGTCTTTTTTGTCGTATTGGGGCCTCGCTCATTTATTTTCCGCAACAAGACAATGGTCTTCAGTATCATCGGCAAGGTCCGCAAAAAGCTTCCTGGCGATAGAAAAGGCCGTCCGGTCAAAGATCACCAGATAGACCGTCACGTCGTGGTCCAGCACAAAGTGCCCGATGATGTCCACAGCCACCTTCAGCGCCTGCTCCTTGGGGTAGCCGTACACTCCAGCGGAGATAAGCGGGAAGGCCACCGTCTGGCAGCCATGAGCCAAGGCCAATTCCAGGGAAGAACGGTAGGCAGATTCAAGCAGTTCCCGCTCCCCGTGGCGGCCGCCCCGCCAAATTGGTCCCACCGTGTGAATCACATATTTTGCAGGCAGCCGGTATCCATTCGTGATTTTTGCCTCTCCCGTCTTACAGCCGCCCAAGGCGCGGCACTCGGCCAGCAGTTGAGGCCCGGCGGCACGGTGGATGGCGCCGTCCACACCTCCGCCCCCCAGCAGGCTCTGGTTCGCGGCATTGACGATGGCATCCACCTTCAGCGTCGTAATATCATTTTGTACAATACGCAGGGGCATAGAGGTGCCTCCTTCATTTCTATCAAAATCAAATTTCTGCCCATCCTTCTATTTGACCACAGTATAGCATCCTTCCTATGTTTTGTCGATAGAGGGCCTGGAGTTTGTCTGCCCCTATTATCCCTGGGACGCCTTTGTAAATGTCATGGGGGGCCACCTAAAGTCTGTCATTTTATGGGTCGTTCAAATTGATATGGAAGATAGGCTTCTTCATACGAAATTCATAAACCTGTACTATACTAGTATAGAGGTGATCTCACATGAAAAAAATCTTGGTCGTAGAGGACGAGCCGGACATCCAAGAGCTCCTGGGCGCTTATCTCAGAGACACTGGATATGACGTAGAGATCGTGGGAGATGGGGTTGCGGCTCTGGACCGCTTTCAAGGGGGGACCTTTGATTTGATCCTCCTGGACTTGATGCTGCCAAAAATCGACGGCTTCGGCGTATGTGAATTGATTCGGCGAGAGTCTGATGTGCCCATCCTGATGCTCACCGCCCTGGATGGTGAGGAGGAGCAGTTACGGGGCTTTGGTCTGGATGTGGACGACTATGTGACCAAGCCCTTCTCCATGCCCATCCTTCTGGAGAAGATTCGGGTAATCCTCCGCCGTTTTGACGTTGTGGAGAGTGACAGCCGGCTGCACTACCGGGAGCTGGTGATAGACCCAGATGCCCGCGAGGCCCTTCTGAACGGCCGACCGCTGGAGCTGACCGCACGGGAATTTGAGCTGCTACACACCTTTGCCGCCGCCCCCGGAAGAGTGTTTACCCGGGAAATGTTGCTGGCCAAGCTGTGGGGTTATGACTTTTACGGAGATGAACGGGTGGTGGACAGCCACATCAAAAACCTACGCCACAAGCTGGGGGCCGGCTACATCGAAACGGTAAGGGGGGTGGGCTATCGTGCTGGGAAAACGGCTCGCTGAAAGCCTGACTGTCCGTGTTTTCCTCATTACTGTCCTAATTCTATTCGGTGCGGGGGCAGTGACCTTCGGTCTGATTGCCTGGGCCACCCCCAGCACCTATACCGCTGTTGTCAACGATGACCTGACACGGCAGGTGAAGGCCCTCGCAGTCAAGCTGGAGCAGTCCTCATATAGGGACTGTGGGCCTCTGTTGGACGATTTCATCCGTGCGTCCGGAGCCCAGGCTATGCTGGTCGGTCCGGACGGAGCGCTCGCCGACACTGGTGCCCAGTTGGCCGTCCAACCGCTGTATGAGGACAGCACCATGGTAATCACGGCATCCGGCAACTTGGGAGAGGCGGACGCCGCCATCGCCCGGGCAGAGGGTACCTCTGTGGCCGGTGATATGGTTTCCGTCACCATGTCCGAACAGGACACCATTGTCACCGAAGTACGGTTTTCCGATGGAGAGGATCCCTATTCTCTCTATGTCACCCCGCGGATGGAGGCGGAAAATCTGGCGGTGCGGGCGCTGGTCCAGATGGCCCCGTGGCTGTTGCTGGTGCTGCTGGTCTTTTCCCTTCTGTGCGCCTTTGGATACTCTCGCTATATCACCCGACCTATCGTCCGACTCAGCGGCATCGCCCAAAAAATGGCCGGGCTGGACTTCCACTGGGAGTGCGGAGAGCGGCGCCGGGACGAAATCGGGCAGCTGGGACGCAGCCTGGACCAGATGTCCCATCGGCTGTCCGCCTCCCTGGCTGAACTGGAGGCAGCCAACCAGACCCTGCGCGGAGAGATCGAACGGGAGCGAGAGCGCCAGCGGCAGCGGACGGCCTTCTTTTCCGCCGCCTCCCACGAGCTGAAGACCCCGGTCACCATTCTGAAGGGACAGTTGACCGGGATGCTGGAGGGGGTGGACGTGTACCGGGACCGGGACAAATATCTGCTCCGCTCCCTCCAGGTCACTGGACGGATGGAGAGCCTGATTCAGGAGATGCTGAACATTTCCCGTGTGGAACAGGGGATAGTAACCGTGGAGAGGGAAGCCGTGGGCCTGGCAGCCCTGTTGGAGAAACAACTTTCCCAAGATGCTGGGCTGCTGGAACAGCGGGGGCAGCGGCTCTCCGCCTGTCTGACCACCGAAATCACGGTAGAGGGGGACCCCTCTCTGCTGGGTAAGGCGGTGGGCAATCTTCTCTCCAACGCCGCCCTCTACTCCCCCGAGGGGGCCGAGATTCGGGTGTGGTGTGGCCTCCTGGATGGCTGCCCCGCCCTGACGGTGGAAAATACCGGGGCCCATATTGGGGAGGAGGCTCTCCCCCACCTGTTCGAGGCCTTTTACCGGGCGGAAGCCTCCCGGAACCGGAGCACCGGCGGCAGCGGCCTGGGGCTCTATCTGGTGAAAATGATCCTGGAGCGGCACGGAGCCACCTGCACCATTGAAAACACCCCAGAGGGAGTACGGGCGTCTGTCCGCTTTTTAGAAGAGGTATCATGAGAAAACCATTCCCTTCTCCCCCACTTTTGCCCCCGAATCATAACCACTGGCCGTGCCGGTGATTTCGATTTAAAAAACACAGCTAGAAAAATCCACACATTGGAACGCTGATAGACACAATATGCAGCCTTTTCCCAGCGCGAGAATTGAGCCGCACGTTAATTGTCCCTCTGTTCAGCGAAGACAGCGGGAGAAAGCAGACCGCAAAATCAGGAAACCACCATTTGTCAGGCCTCATCTCCCCAATCTACCGTTGGCGGAAGCATATCACGCTTTGTATACCAAATCCATATTCCCTCTGAATCTCCACACAAAACACACACCCGCTCCAAACCGTCTCCATATGGCGCTGGTATCCTAGCCGCATCCCAAGCAGAAAGGAACCTGACACATATGGAGATCAACATTCAAACCGTCGGCATGACCTATCCCAACGGAAAGCAGGCTCTTAAGGGCCTCTCTCTGGATTTGCGCTCCCCCAGCCTGGTGGGTCTGCTGGGCCCCAACGGGGCGGGCAAATCGACCCTGATGAAGCTGCTGGTGGCCGCCCTGCTCCCCACCACCGGCTCCATTCTGGTGGATGGACAGCCTCTGACCAGGGTGGAGCGGCAACTGAAGGCCCGGCTGGGCTATCTGCCCCAGGACTTCGGACTGTTCGACGAACTCACTGTGGAACAGTTTCTGGACTACATGGCAGCCCTCAAGGGATTGCGGAGCTCCAGAGCCGTCATACGGCAGGTAATCCGCTCCGTCAATCTGGAGGAAAAGGCAAGGGCCAAAATCCGCACCCTGTCCGGCGGGCAGCGCCAGCGGGTGGGCATCGCCCAAGCTCTTTTGGGGGATCCGGAGCTGCTGATTCTGGACGAGCCCACAGTGGGCCTGGATCCAGAAGAGCGTATTCATTTCCGCAATCTCTTTTCCCAGACCGCCCAAGACCGGCTGGTGCTGCTGTCCACCCACATTATCGAGGACATACAGTCCGTGTGTGGGCAGCTTGTGGTCATTGACCGGGGCCAGGTCCTGTTTTCTGGCACCCCAGAGGCGTTGATCCAGACCGCCACCGGTCATGTGGGTATCTTTTGGGAGAAGGATGCTGCCCAGGAGAATGGACTTCACATCACCGCCCGAGTAAATACCGGCCAGGGAGTCCGCTGCCGGGCGGTGGCTGACGTGCTCCCTCCCTTCGCCCAGCCGTCGGACCCCACCCTGGAGGACGCCTACCTCTATCTCATTTCCCAGGAGGCGGTCCAATGAAGCCCCCGCGTCTGTTTTCTCTGGAGCTTGGGCGGCTACTGAAAAGCCGTCTGACCTGGCTGGTCCTGCTGTTGACCGTCCTCTCTCCTGCCGCCGGGTTGGTGCTCTACCGGCCTGCCGCCGCCAGCACCATGCTGTCCACCTATCTGGCCAACCCAGCTCTGGCCGGCGGCGTTGTGGGCGGTGTCCTGTTCGGCCTTCTGGCAGTGTACGAGCTGGACCGGACGGAGCGCGGCCGGGTCAGCCTGCTGGTGGACGGGACGGTCTCTCCCCTGATGATGGCCCTGGTGCGCCTGCCCGCTCTAATGGCAACAGCGGCACTGGGACTGGGCCTTACTGTTGTAGTGTGGTTCCCGGTGAGCCGGCAACTCATCGGCTCTGTCTTTGATGGAGCCGACTACCTGTTGGCCTACGGGCTGCTCATGGGGCTGGCCCTGTGGCTGTCCATTTTGGCGGCAGCATCCGCCTATCAGTTCACCCGGCGGGTGGACCTATCCCTGGTTCTCTTTACCTCCTTTTCCGCTTTAAGTCTTACGGTGTGGGCCGGGGACTGGCAGTTGTGCTGGCTCAACCCCTGTGTGTGGGCCCTGTCCGATGACTTTTCTAACCTTCGTATCTTCCGGTCCGTGGCTTATATGCGCCTGACCTGGCTGGCAGCCCTGGCTGGGATATGGGCTGTTTCCTACCTGTGCGTCCGGCGGTATGAAAAGGGGCTCCTGGGTTCTCTGGCCCAGAATGCCCGGCGGGCCTACCGCCCCGCTGTGGCCCTGCTGCTCCTGATTGGCTCCGGCGCCGCCTATGCCGCCCAGCCCTTCGTAGACCACAGCAACCCGGACCTGATGGCCATGACCTTTTACGAAATTCCCTATGCCGAGGGGGTGGTGTGCACCGGCCGCTCCGCTCAGGTGTTTCCAGATACCGCCTCTGGAACAGTTTTCGGTCGGGCCAGCTATCAGTTTGAAAATACCTCCCAACAGGAACGAACAGCGTCCTTTGGCGTGACCCCTGGCTACACAATCTCTAATGTGCGGGCCAACGGTGTGGAGGCTCCTTTCTCTGTAAGCGACTACCAGGAATATAACGAAGCCCTGCTGGAGGTAACTCTCCCCGCTGATGAGCAGGTGGAGCTAATCATGGAGTACAGCGGCTTTCCCCAAGAGAGCAACGTCATGTCCACGATGCAGGGCAGCGCGGAGATCAGCGGGGAATACCTGTGTCTAGAAAACGCAACCCTGTCTCCCCGGCTGATGAATGTGCTGCCAGGCGAGGCGGGTTATCCCACCACCATGGAGCTCACCCTGCCCTCCTCCATGACGGTCATCCCCTTCGGCTCCAGTGAGGCGGAAGTGGTAGCCCAGCACGACGACGGCACCGCCACCTGGCGCTATCAATTCAGCAGCACCGGCGGAATCGTCTATGCTGGGGACTATATCCGGGAGGACATTCAGGCCGGGGGTATGACCATCCAGTTCTATTACGGCCGTAAGCACCAGGCTGTGATGGCGGAGGCTGGCGCGGCAGATGCGGTAAAGGCGGTGGTGGACTACTGCACAGAGCATTACGGTCCCCTATTTTTTGGCGCCGGGAAAACCCTGAAGCTTGTCCAGAGCCGAGTGTCTGGCGGCGGCTATGCCGCAGACGGGGCCAGCCTGCTGGATGAGGCGGACTTCACCGCCGCCAATCTCAGCGACGGAGGCAAGGGTGCCGCCCCCGGTGAGGTAATGATACACGAATTGGTCCACCAGTGGTGGGGCCTGGGCAATATGTTTGATTTGGCGGCCCCTGCCTCTCCCTGGTCTGCCGAGGGCTTGACCGTGTACACCACCTACCGTATCGTAAAGGAGCTCTACGGCGAAGATTACGCCCAAACACACTATGTAGACCAGTGGAAGCGGGAGGTGGAGGACTACTACCTAGATTTCTATGTCCGCAATCCAGAGTTCTTGGCCAAGTTGCCCCAGGAGGAGCAATTAGCGATCAGCAACAGCCTGTCCTTCATACGTCAGTACCACGAGATGCCCTTGAAGATCTTAAAGGCGGAGAAACTGGTCGGCGGGGAAGAGGCCATGGACCAGGTTCTGTGCGGCCTGTTTACCCGAGAGCTGGACCCCATGTATCCCTATCTCACCTATCAGGAGTTTTTGGATGCCTGCGGGCTGACGGAGGAGGCGTTGGATCTTGGCTAAGATTTTCGGATATGAGTGCAGGCGGCTGCTGTGGAACAAGTTTTTCCTGGGCCTGTTGGCAGTCCTGCTGTTTTACGGGTGGCAGGTCCTGGATCGGGTGACCATCCTGGGGGTGTCCCACACTGCCCCCTTCTCCCCATGGAGCTTTGGGGACTACCTGTGCCGGCTGCTCCCCCTGATGTGGATCGGGGCCCTGTTTTTTCTGACCTTCTTTACTTCGGGAAAGGCCCGGCGGGCAGCGGTGCTCACCGATGCCGCCCCGGCGGAGCCCTATCGATACGCCCTGGCCCGGTGCGCCGCCGCTCTGGTGGGGACGGGGCTGCTGGCCTTGGCCTGCCTGGGCGAAGCGGCGGTGTTTTACGGTCGATACTTCGGCTGGTACCGCTGGGGGGAGCTGGTCCTCCCAGCCCTAACTACCCTGGCCCCTCCTTTGGTGTTTGCCCTGGGAAGTGGCTGGCAGTTGGGGAGAGTACGGCCCTGGCTGACCTTCCTGTGGATGCTCCTTCCCATTCTTCTGACGGCGCTGCCCCTACCTGAATCCCTTGGACTGCTAAATGGCAGTATCTTTGTAAGCCGTCCTCTGGCCCTGGGCGTGCTAGATCCGGCCTTTTCCTTGCCCGTGGGCGCCATTGTGACCCAATGTGTTCTTCTCCTTGCAGGCGTGTTATTCCTGACCATCCGTCCTTCCAAGAGAAAAATACGCTGAACCTGTCCGGTACAGGCAGGATCTTATAAGGGGAGCGATTTCATCTCTCTAATCTAAAAATCTCCCATTTCAATCATTGAAATGGGAGATTTTCCTCTCTGTTTAAATATCTGATTCTTTTCCTTCCAATCTTAGGAGGTGACATCCCTCGATTTACTGTCCGCTGCTGGCACCATCTACTGGGATAGCTTCCGTTCAAAGCGGTCCTTCCTGGTATCCGAGGGTATTGCGGTGGGATATCGGCCGCTGAAACAGGCGTCACAGCAGTTCCCTCCCCCGATAAGTTCCCCCAGCTTGGACAGTGGAAGATACCCCAGCGAATCCGCCCCTATCATGTCTGATATTTCCTCTGGCGTGTGGCTGCAGGCAATCAGATTTTCCTTCGAGTCGATATCTGTGCCATAGTAGCAGGGATTCAAAAAGGGTGGCGCCGAAACACGCACATGGATCTCACAGGCTCCCGCCTCTCGTAGAAGGCTGACAATACGGCCGCTGGTAGTACCCCGGACAATGGAGTCGTCAATGAGGACTACTCGCTTGCCCCGGACGGTCTCTCCGATGGCGCTTAACTTGATCTTCACCTTGTCCAGACGCTGCTCCTGTCCTGGCGAGATAAAGGTGCGCCCAATATACTTGTTTTTGAGCAGTCCAATTCCGTATGGGATACCGGAGGCCTGGCTGAATCCAAGGGCGGCGTCCAGCCCTGAGTCCGGCACCCCTACCACCACGTCCGCTTGAACCGGGTGCTCCTGTGCCAGGATCCTTCCGGCCCGGAGTCGGGCGGCGTGGATGGATACCCCGTCGATGACCGAGTCCGGACGGGCAAAATAGATGTACTCAAAAATACAAGGCCGCCTCGCGGCTTTTCCACAGTGCTCCCTCCGGGCGACCATTCCTTCCGGACTGAATACCAGGATCTCTCCTGGCTCTACATCACGGACGAACCGCGCTCCTACGGCAGTCAGAGCACAGCTCTCTGAGGCTGCCACATAGCCCCCGCCAGGCAGTTGCCCATAACACAGGGGACGGAACCCATAGGGATCTCGGGCGCAGATCAGCTTCCTGGGAGACATGAGTACCAGAGAGTAAGCCCCCTCCAGCTCATCCATGGCCTTGCTCAGAGCTTCCTCAATGGAGGGGCAGGTCAGCCGCTTTCTTGTAATGGTATAGGCAATAATCTCTGTATCGCTGGTGGTATGAAAGATGGCTCCCTTCAGCTCCAGTTGCCCCCGCAGTTGGGCGGCGTTGCTGAGGTTTCCGTTGTGAGCGATGGCCATGTGCCCCTTCACATGGTTGACCTCAATGGGTTGGCAGTTGCCGCGATTTGCGGCCCCGGTAGTGCCGTACCTCACATGGCCCACCGCCATGGTTCCCTTGGGAAATCGGGCCAGCTCCTCCTGAGAAAAGACCTGGCTCAACAGCCCCAGATCCTTTCTTGAGAAGAATACACCGTCGTCGTTGACCACGATGCCGCAGCTCTCCTGTCCCCGGTGCTGGAGGGCATACAGTCCGTAATAGGCCAGACTAGCCGCCTGGATCGGGGCTTGGCTGATGACGCCGAATACACCGCACTCCTCATGGATGCTCATTTCTATTCCTCCCGCTCTGAAGCTGGCGCCGGCCCGCGCGCTTCCTTATTCCCTGTTTTTCTCCTTCGCCGCGAATATAAATTCCCGAAACAGCGGATGTGCCCGGTTGGGCCGGGCGCAAACACGGGCTCCCCCCGTGTTTGTCCCGGTGTTTCAATGCCCTCCGGCTCTCCGCTGCCGCGGAAACCGCCGGAGCTGGCAAAAAGCCGGCCCGCGCACGCTCTTACGCTCCGCTTTTCTCCTTCGCCGCGAATATAAATTCCCGAAACAGCGGATGTGCCCGGTTGGGCCGGCTTTTCAGCTCCGGGTGGAATTGGACACCTACAAACCAGGGATGGAAGGGCAGCTCTACTATCTCCACCAGCCGGCCGTCCGGCGACAAACCAGACAGGCGCAGCCCAGCTTGGGTCAACCGCTGGCGATATTCGTTGTTGAACTCATAGCGGTGCCGGTGCCGCTCCGAGATGTCCGACGTTCTGTAAGCTTGGAACGCCGCTGTGTCTTCCCGGTCAATGCGGCACGGGAAGGCGCCCAGGCGCATGGTGCCTCCCTTGTCGGTCACGCCCCGCTGGCCCTCCATCAGGTCGATGACGGGATAAGGTGTGTCCGGGTCCAGCTCGCTGGAGTGAGCCCCCTTCATGCCGCACACATGGCGGGCAAACTCCACCACCGCCATCTGCATTCCCAGACAGATGCCCAGAAACGGTATTTTATGCTCCCTGGCATAGCGGATGGCGGAGATCTTGCCCTCGATCCCCCGGCTGCCAAAGCCGCCGGGTACCAGGATGCCGTCCACTCCGGCAAGGAGCATCTCCACGTTGCCCTCTGTGACCGCTTCGCTGTCTACCCAGCGGATGTGTACCTTTACCCCGTTCTCGATCCCTCCGTGGGTCAGCGCCTCCACCACAGAGAGGTAGGCGTCATGGAGGGCCACATACTTACCCACCAGTGCGACCTCCACTTCTCCTTTTGGGTGCTTGGCCCGCTGAACCATAGTATCCCACTCGGTCAGGTCCGGAGCGTGGCACTCCAGCCCCAGATGCTTCACCACCACCTGAGCCAGTCCCGCCTTCTCCAGCATCAGCGGGACCTCGTAGAGCAGGTCGGCGGTCAGATTTGGGATGGCGTTTTCCACCGGGATATTGCAGAATAAGGATATCTTTTCCAGGATCTCCTGGGGCACCGCCTCATCACTACGGCACAGGATAACATCGGGCTGGATGCCCAGCGAGAGCAGCTCCTTGGCCGAGTGCTGGGTGGGCTTTGATTTCAGCTCCCCGGTCCCTGGGATGGATACGATGAGGGATACATGGAGAAACATGACGTTTTTTCTCCCCCGCTCGGCGGCCACCTGGCGGATGGCCTCCAGGAACGGCTGGGATTCGATATCGCCTACCGTACCACCGATCTCTACAATGGCTACATCGGTTTCAGGCCCCTCCAAGGTATAAATACACCGCTTGATCTCGTCGGTAATATGGGGGATGATTTGGACCGTTCCACCCAAATAGTCCCCTTTCCGCTCCCGATTCAGTACGTTCCAGTATATCCGGCCCGCTGATACCGAGGAGTTTACTGTCAGATTCTCATCGATGAAACGCTCATAGTGGCCCAGGTCCAGGTCAGTTTCCGCCCCATCATCGGTGACAAAGACCTCCCCGTGCTGATAGGGGGACATGGTCCCTGGGTCCACGTTGAGATATGGGTCCAGCTTCTGGACTTTTACCTTCAGCCCCCTCTGCTTCAGGAGCCGGCCCAAGGACGCCGCTGTGATCCCCTTGCCTAGGCCGGACACCACGCCTCCAGTCACAAAGATATAGTTTGTCATAGCCCCTTCTCTCCCTTCACTGGCCGCAGCCTGTTCTCACAGCTCGATCCGGGCAGTCTCCCGCTCCAGATCCGCAAACAGCGGACGGATGCTCTGGACAAAGTCCTCCACCTGCTGGGCACACCGGCCGGTATACAGCTCCGGGTTCAGCAGCCGCTCCATATCCCCTCGTGACAGGCCGAAGGACGGCTCCCCGGCCAGCCGGTCCAACAGGTCGCAGTCCCCCCCATCTTTCATCCGGGCGGTGGCTGCCATGGAGCAGCGGCGGATGATTTCATGGAGCTCCTGCCGGTCTCCCCCCCGCTTTACCGCCTCCATCATCAGATTTTCCGTGGCGATGAAGGGCAGGTACTCCTTTACCGTTTTCTCAATCACTCTTTCATTGACATGGAGCCCGTTTGTTACATTCTGGGCCAGACGCAGGATAGCGTCAGCGCACAAGAAGCCCTCGGGCAGGGCAATGCGCCGGTTGGCTGAGTCGTCCAGCGTCCGCTCCAGCCACTGGGTCGAGGCGGTCATAGGGGCATTCATAGCGTCGGCCATCAGATAGCGGGCCAGGGAGCAGATTCGCTCACAGCGCATAGGGTTGCGCTTATAGGCCATGGCGGAGGAGCCGATCTGGTCCTTTTCAAAGGGCTCCTCCACCTGCCTGTCGTGCTGGAGCAGGCGGATATCATTGGCCATACGGTAACAGCTCTGGGCGATAGAGGAGAGGCAATTCAAAATGCGGCTGTCCAGCTTTCTGGGGTAGGTCTGGCCGCACACCGGGAAGCACTCCTCAAATCCGAAGTCAGAGGAAATCTTCTGGTTCATTTGACTGATCTTCTCCTGGTCCCCGTCAAACAGGTCCAGGAAGCTGGCTTCAGTGCCGGTAGTCCCACGGCAGCCCAGGAACTTGACGTTCTTCAGGGTGAAGTCCAGTTCGGACAGGTCGGACTCCAAGTCCTGGAGCCAGAGCGCCGCCCGCTTACCTACCGTGACCAGCTGGGCGGGCTGATAGTGAGTGTAGCCCAGGGTAGGCAGGGCCCGATATTGCTGGGCAAAGTCGGCCAGATTGGCCATCACCTGAAGCAGCTGCTGGCGGAGATAGCGCAGCCCATCCCGGTAAAGGATCAGATCGGCGTTGTCTGTGACATAGCAGCTGGTGGCCCCCAGATGGATGATGCCGGCGGCAGAGGGGGCCGCCTGTCCAAAGGCGTAGACATGGGCCATCACGTCGTGGCGCACCTCTTTCTCCCGCCGCCTGACACAGTCATAGTCGATCTCGGAGATGTGGGCCTCCAACTCCTCTACCTGCCCCTGGGTAATGGGCAGGCCCAGTTCCATCTCCGCCCGTGCCAGGGAAACCCACAGCCGCCGCCAGGTCTGATAGCGGGTATCGGCGGAAAAAAGCTGGAGCATATAGGGGGAGGCGTAGCGGGTAGACAGCGGGGATTCATATCGGTCAGTCATTTGTCGTCCTCCTTATACTCTGATGACGCTGTCCCGCTCCGGCCCCACCGAGATATAGGCGATAGGACAGCCGATGGCCCGCTCCACATGGCCCACATACTCCTGGGCCTGGCGGGGCAGATCCTCCCACCTACGGGCCGAGGAGATGTCCTGCTTCCAGCCCGGCAGATACTCGATCTCCGGCAGGGCTTTGCCCAGGGCCGTGGGGAAGGGAAAGCTCTCTGTAGGCTGGCCGTCCAGCCGGTAGCGGACGCACACAGGGATTCGGTCCAGATAGCTGAGTACATCCAGTTTGGTCAGTGCGATCTCTGTGGCCCCCTGGATTTCCACCCCGTACCGGGTGGCCACCAGGTCGATGGGTCCTACCCTCCGCGGCCGGCCGGTCTTGGCGCCGTATTCCGCTCCCGCCTTCCTCAGTTTCTCCGCCTCCGGACCGAACATCTCACAGACAAAGGGCCCCTCCCCTACACAGGTGGAGTATGCCTTTACCACACCTACCACCCGGTCAATTTTGGCGGAGGGCAGGCCGGAACCGATAGGGGCGTAGGCCGCCGTGGTGTTGGATGAGGTGGTGTAGGGGTAGATGCCGAAGTCCAGGTCCCGAAGGGAACCCAGCTGGGCTTCGAAGAGGATGCTCTTTCCCCGGCTCTGGGCCTGCTTCAAATAGGCCCCGCTGTCACAGAGATAGGGCTTGATTTTTTCGCAGCTGTTGGCCAGCCACTCCTCCACTCTCTCCATGGTGAAGGGCTCTGCCCCATACACCTTAGTCAAGGTTAGGTTCTTCCACTCCAGAAGCTGGGCCAGATGGTCCCGTAATTCCTCCGGATAGAACAGCTCTCCGGCCATAATGGTCTTTTTCTGGTACTTATCGGAGTAGAAGGGGGCGATCCCCTGCTTGGTTGAGCCATACTTGTGGTCCTTCAGCCGCTTCTCCTCCAGCTCGTCCAGCTCCCGGTGCCAGGGCAGCAGAAGCGAGGCCCGGTCGCTGATCTTCAGATTCTCCGGGTTGATCTCCACTCCTCTGGACATCACATCCTCTATCTCTGTCCACAGGTTCTCCGGGTCCAGAGCCACCCCGTTCCCCAGGACATTGACGACCCCCGGGCGGAAAATACCCGAGGGAAGAAGATGGAGGGCAAATTTTCCATACTGGTTGATGACGGTGTGTCCGGCGTTGCCGCCCCCCTGGTAGCGGACCACAAGGTCATAGTCCTGGGTGAGCAGATCCACCATCCTTCCCTTGCCCTCGTCCCCCCAGTTGATGCCCACGATGGCGCAGTTTGACATATCGTTCCCTCCGTTTACAGTTGTTGGTTGAGCCGGTCCATGACCTGGCGGTAGGCCGCCTCCACGCCGCCCAGATTCCGGCGGAAGCGGTCCTTGTCCAGTTTGTCCCCAGTCTGACTGTCCCACAGGCGGCAGGTGTCGGGGCTGATCTCATCGGCCAGGATTATGGTACCGTCTGGCAGCCGGCCAAACTCCAGCTTGAAGTCCACCAGTGTGACGCCGCACTGCTTCCAGATCTCCCGGAGCAGCCTGTTGACCTCCAGGGCATAGCGCCGGATGACCGCTACCTCCTCCGGGGAAGCCAGCCCCAGGGCGAGCACATGGTCGTCGTTGAGCAGAGGGTCCCCCAGCTCATCATTCTTATAGGAAAACTCCAGGGTCGGCCGGTAAAAGACCGCTCCTTCGGCCACCCCGTACCGCTTGGAAAAGGAGCCGGCGGCAATGTTGCGCACGATGACCTCCAGGGGGACGATGGCCACCCTCTTTACCAGGGTATCCCGGTCGTTGAGCTCCCGGACCAGGTGGGTGGGGATTCCCTCCCGCTCCAGCCGGGCCATCAGCAGATCGCTCATCCGGTTGTTGATGACACCCTTACCGACGATGGTACCCTTTTTCAGCCCATTGAAGGCGGTGGCGTCATCCTTATAGGATACAATCAGCAGCTCCGGGTCATCTGTGGCGTACACCTTTTTCGCCTTGCCCTCGTAGAGCAGCTCCCGCTTTTGAGGCATTTCACTCATTTGTTTTCCCTCCCATAGACGCTACAAATCGGTCAAACAGATACTCCATATCCCTGGGGCCGGGGTTGGCCTCTGGATGGAACTGTGTGGAAAAGCAGTTGGGGCGGCGGTAGCGCAGTCCCTCGCAGGTTCCGTCGTTGGCATTGATGTGGGACACCTGGGCCACCACCGGGTCCACGGTATCGGCCAGTACCATATAGCCGTGGTTTTGACTGGTGATAAACACCCGGCCCCTCTCTACATCCCGGACCGGGTGGTTCCCGCCCCGGTGGCCATAGTCCATCTTTCCCGTCCTGGCCCCGGTGGCCAGTGCCAGCATCTGGTGGCCCAGACAGATGCCATACAGGGGCAGGCCGCTGTCATAGAGCTTTTTTATCTCCCGGATCATGTCTGTGTTCTCCGCCGGGTCCCCAGGGCCGTTGGACAACAGCACCCCATCATAGCCGCCGGAGAGGACCGTCTCGGCCGGGGTGGAGGCGGGCAGCGCCGTGACGCTGCATCCCCGGCGGCGGAGACAGTCTATCATATTCTGCTTGACTCCGTAGTCCATCATGGCCACATGGTACCGCTCCTCCCCTATGGCGGGAAATTCCTCCGGGGCGGAGCGGGTAACCTTCTGGATCGTATCCCGGACCTTATAGGCGTGCAGCCGCTCCAATACCTGCCCCACATCAAACTGCTGGGCACAGGTCAGCATGGCGTTCATGCTCCCCTGGCTGCGGAGCAACTTGGTCAGGGCACGGGTATCCACCCCCTCGATGCCGGGGATGTCATGCTCCTTCATATAATCCCCCAGGTCCATCTCTCGGCGGAAGTTGCTCCCCCTGGGGGACAGATGGCGAACCACCAGCATCTCCACCCAGGGGCGGCTGGACTCGTTGTCCTCGCTGTTCACCCCGTAGTTGCCGATGAGGGGATAGGACATGACCACGCCCTGTCCGGCATAGGAGGGATCGGTCAGGATCTCCTGGTAGCCAGTCATGGAGGTGTTGAACACCAGCTCGCACACCCGCGCCTCTGTGCTCCCGATGCTGGTACCGGAGAGGACGCTTCCGTTTTCCAAGATCAAAGTCGCTTTCAAACTGCTCACTCGCTTCCTATGTGATGGTCTTAAACTCCGCTCTGGCCGTAGTTGGCCAGCACACGGGCGGAGGGGTCATCCACGTCGCAGCCCTCCCACTCCCGGTTGGGCATCCAGAAATCCAGGACCATCCCGCTCTGCCCCGGATAGTATTTCTCAAATATCTCACGATAGAGCAATGACTCCTTGGTAAAGGGGCGGGCATGGACATACTTCTGCCTCAGCTTCTGGAAATCGTCATCGGTGTAACACTGTTCCGCGTATTCCTTCAGGTCGTCCACCAGTGAGTGGCCCACAGCGTCGGAGAAGGCCGCCTTCTCCCGCCACAGGATATCCTGGGGCAGCCAGCCGCCCTCCTCGAAGGCGTGGCGGAGCAGATACTTGCCCTTTCCATATCGGTTCCGCTTCCGCTCCGGGTCCACCGACATGACATAGCGCACGAACTCCAGGTCTCCGAAGGGGACTCGTGCCTCCAGGGAGTTGACCGAGATACACCGGTCTGCCCGGAGCACATCGTACATGTGCAGCTCTCGGACCCGTTTTTCCGACTCCTCCTGAAACGCTTGGGCAGAAGGGGCGTAGTCTGTATACTTATAGCCGAACAGCTCGTCGGATATCTCGCCAGTGAGCAGCACCCGAATATCGGTCTGCTCGTGAATGGCCTTACAGACCAAGTACATTCCCACGCTGGCCCGAATGGTGGTAATGTCGTACGTGCCCAACAGGTGAATCACCCGCTCCAGGTTGGAGATCACATCCTCCCGTGTGATGATCACCTCCGTGTGGCGGCTGCCGATGTATTCCGCCACCTCCCTGGCGTATTTCAAATCGATGGCGTCGCCGCTCATGCCGATGGCAAAGGTCCGAATCGGGGTCTTGCTCCGCCGGGCGGCGATGGCGCACACCAAGGAGGAGTCAAGCCCTCCGGACAGCAGGAAGCCCACCTTGGCGTCGGCCACCAGCCGCTTTTCCACCCCGGCGATCAGCTTTTCCCGGATGTTCCAGCATACCGTTTCCAGGTCATCCCGGCAGATCCGCTCCACCTGGGTCATATCCCGGTAACAGATAAATCTGCCGTCCTTATAGTAATGTCCAGGGGGGAAGGGCAGTATTTCTCCCGCCGCCAGGCCCAGCAGGTTCTGGGGCTCGCTGGCAAAGAGGATAACTCCTTGGCTGTCATATCCGTAATAGAGGGGGCGGATGCCGATGGGATCACGGGCGGCGATGTACTCCTGTCTCTCACCGTCATAGAGGATGCAGGCGAATTCCGCATCCAGCATCCGGAACATCTCCACCCCGTATTCCCGGTACAGAGGGAGCAGCAGCTCACAGTCAGAGTCGCTGGCAAAGGTATATTTTTCTTCCAGTCGCTTTTTTAGCTTTTCAAAGCCGTATATCTCGCCGTTGCACACCACGAAGCTGCCGTCCAGCGCAAAGGGCTGCATCCCGGCAGAAGTCAGGCCCATAATGGACAGCCGGTGGAATCCCAGCAGGCCCTTTCCTGTGTCAACGATCCGGCTGTCATCCGGCCCCCGACTGACCGTGCGCTGAAAGCCGGCCTGAAATGCCTCCAGGTCGAACACTGGGCCGCAATATCCCATAATGGAACACATAAACGCTCCTCCAATCTATATTGGGCCCCGGTCCGAATGGAGGCCGGGGCCAGAAGGGATCTGGTCGTTACCGCACGCCAAACAGCAGGTCGCCGTAAGTGGGAAACGGCCAATACTTTTTGGGGGTCAGGGTCTCCGCCTCGTCGCAGGCCAGGCGCAGCTGCCCCATTTTACACAGGATCACATCCCGGACAGCGGCGGCCTCCTGGGCGATATCCCCGGCGGAGGACACCTCCAGCACCGCCTGCTCCAGCTCCGCGGTTTTGGCCGCCATCTGATCCGTGAGAGCAGACAGCTTTTTTACCAGCTCGGACTCATACCCGCAGGGGCAGCCAGGGACCAGTTCCCGCTTGGCGGCCGCCCCTCTGGCGGTGTCCAGCGCAAAGGACTCCACGGCTGGCAGGATCTCCGTTCTGGCCATATCCACCATGGTGTTGGCCTCGATCAGAATGGTTTTGCAGTAGTTCTCCATCATGACCTCATACCGGGAGGTAAGTTCCTCCAAGGTCAGCACGCCGTGGGAGGTGAGGAGCCTGACATTCTTCTCATCCAGCAGATGGGGGACGCAGTCCGGGGTGGTGCGGTAGTTGAGCAGGCCCCGCTTCTCTGTGGCCTCAGTGATCCAGGCATCATCGTAGCCGTTTCCGTTGAAGATGATGCGCTTGTGCTCCCGGATAGTCTGCCGGAGCAGCTCCTGCAGGGCGGCGGGGAAGTTCTCGGCCCCCTCCAGGCGGTCGGCATAGAGCTTGAGGCTCTCAGCCACAGCGGTGTTGATCATGATGTTGGCACAGGCGATAGAGTCGGAGGAGCCCACCATGCGGAACTCAAACTTGTTGCCAGTGAAGGCGAAGGGGGAGGTGCGGTTCCGGTCGGTGGTATCCTTGCTGAATTTGGGCAGGATATCCACCCCAAGCTTCATCTTGGTCCGGGCAGCTCCCTGATAGGGGGTCTCATGGTCAATGGCCTCCAGCACACCGTTCAGCTCATCTCCCAGGAAGATGGATACCACAGCGGGAGGCGCCTCGTTGGCTCCTAGGCGGTGGTCGTTGCCGGCCGTGGCCACCGAGATGCGCAGCAGGTCCTGATAGTCGTCCACCGCCTTGATGACGGCGCACAGAAACAGCAGGAACTGGGCGTTCTCATAGGGCGTATCACCGGGAGAGAGCAGGTTGACGCCAGCGTCGGTGGAGATAGACCAGTTGTTGTGCTTACCCGATCCGTTCACTCCTACAAAGGGCTTCTCATGGAGCAGACAGACCAGCCCGTGCCGGGCGGCCACCTTCTGCATGATCTCCATGGTCAGTTGGTTGTGGTCAGTGGCAATGTTGGTGGTGGTATAGATAGGGGCCAGCTCGTGCTGGGCTGGGGCCACCTCGTTATGCTGGGTCTTGGCCAGGACACCCAGCTTCCACAGCTCCTCATTCAGGTCCTCCATAAAGGCGGCCACCCTGGGTTTAATCACGCCGAAATAGTGGTCATCCATCTCCTGGCCCTTGGGGGGCTTGGCGCCGAACAGAGTTCGGCCGGTAAACCGAAGATCCCGGCGCCGCTCATACATTTTGGCATCCACCAGGAAATACTCCTGTTCTGGACCCACCGCGGTGGACACCCGTTTCACCGTGTCATTTCCAAACAGCCGCAGGATGCGGAGGGCTTGTCGGTTCAGGGCCTCCATGGAGCGCAGCAAGGGGGTCTTTTTGTCCAGCGCCTCGCCGCTGTAAGAGCAAAAGGCCGTGGGGATGCACAGCGTTTTCCCCTTGATAAAGGCATAGGAGGTGGGGTCCCAGGCAGTGTAGCCTCTTGCTTCAAAGGTAGCCCGCAGCCCCCCGGAGGGAAACGAGGAGGCGTCCGGCTCCCCTCGGATCAGCTCCCTGCCTGAGAATTCCATGATAACCCCTCCATCTGGAGAGGGGGTGATAAAGCTGTCGTGCTTCTCGGCGGTGATGCCGGTGAGTGGCTGGAACCAGTGGGTAAAGTGGGTGGCCCCCTGGGCTACGGCCCAGTCCTTCATGGCGGCTGCCACAGCGTTGGCCACACCCAAATTCAATTTAGCCCCCTCGTCGATGGTCTTCTTTAAAGACTGGTATACGTCAGCGGATAAATTTGCCTTCATCACCCTGTCGTCGAACACCATGCTTCCAAAATACTCCGGAACAGCTGCCATTGTCTTTCACCCTTTCTACTTCTAAAAAAATGCAAAAAAGGCGAAGGCGCCTCTAAGGAAAATCCTTAAAGACGCCTTTGCCTTTATGTGCCGCATTATAGCCCCGTGGCAGCCGTTTGTCAATGAGATTTTGGACTGTTTAGTACATTCTGTAACAGTTTCCAAAAACATTTCGCCCTATTTTTCCTGTTTCTGTCTGGACCGCCAAAATTTTTTCCCATAGGAGACAACACTGGAAAATCCATTTTTACCGGTGCTATAATAGCAGCGGATCCCGTTCCACCAGGCTGCCAGCCGGCTTTGCGGCCTTCGCATATGCCCGGCGACGCAAAAATATCCATGAAAGTTGGTGTGACCGTGAAATATTCCAAGCGCGAGGTCATGCAGTATGTTCAGGAGGAGGAGATCAAGTTCATCCGCCTCGCCTTTTGTGACGTATTCGGCCGGCAGAAAAACATCTCCATCGTGGCCACCGAGCTGCCCCGGGCCTTTGAGTACGGCATCGCCATTGACGCCTCCGCCATCGCCGGCTTTGGGGACGTAGCCCATTCCGACCTGCTCCTCCGGCCTGACCCAGAGACGCTGATGCTCCTCCCCTGGCGCCCGGAGCATGGGCGGGTGGTGCGGATGTTCTGCTCCATTGTCTATCCCGACGGCCAGCCCTTCCCCTGTGATTGCCGAGCCCTGCTCAAGCAGGCTGTGGCCCGCGCTGAGGAGAGGGGGCTTCAGTTTCTCTTTGGCGCGGAGCAGGAATTCTACCTGTTCCGGCGGGATGAAAACGGTGAGCCCACCAAGATCCCCCACGACAGGGCCAACTATATGGATACGGCCCCAGAGGACAAGGGGGAAAACATCCGCCGTGAGATCTGCCTCACTCTGGAGCAAATGGGCATCTGGCCTGAGTGTGCCCACCACGAGGAGGGGCCCGGCCAGAACGAGATCGACTTCCGCTACTCCGACCCTCTCACTGCCGCCGACAATGCCATGACTTTACAGGCCATCGTGAAAATCATTGCCGAGCGGAATGGGCTGTGCGCGGACTTCAGCCCCAAGCCCCTGGAGGGGAAACCGGGCAACGGCTTCCACATCAATATGTCAGTGAAGTCAACGGATGGACTGGACCACCTGCCCGAGATGGTAGCCGGTGTGCTGGACAAGGTGGGGGAGATGACCGCCTTTTTGAACCCTACCCGAGAGTCCTATTCCCGTCTGGGCGGCTATAAGGCCCCAGATTACATCTCCTGGTCCAAGGGGAACCGTTCCCAGCTGATCCGGATCCCAGCGGCGGCTGGTGAGTACCGTCGAGCGGAGCTGCGCTCTCCCGATCCTATGGCCAACCCATACCTGGCCTTCGCACTGATGATCTATGCCGGCCTGTACGGCATTGAGCGGCATCTGGAGATGCCTCATCCCGCCGAGGTGGACCTCTACCAAGCGGACGCAGAGACGCTGGTAAAATTCCGTCGGCTGCCTCAGAACCTCCAGTCCGCCTGCGCCACCGCCGCAGACAGCCCCTTTATCCAGACCTATATCCCGGAAGCCATCCTGGCGGAATACCGCAAGCGGGCCTGAAGCCCGTCTGCATAACAGGGAAAGGAGTGGGAAGCCATGAGCCTGAAGGAGCAGGTATACAGCGTTCTTTTTGTATCATCGGCGGAGCGGTTCAACATCGGCTTTTCCGCCGTCCTTCAGGAAACTCCCTGTGAGCCGGTGGTCACAGTGTCTAGCGTAAGCGCCGCCGAGCAGACCCTAACCCAGCGGTCCTTTGATTTTATCTTCATCAACTCTCCCCTTCCGGATGACTCCGGCGTTCGGTTCGCCGTTGACAGTTGCCGTCTGAGGGGGACTGTCATCCTTTTACTTGTCCCCAGCGACCTCCATGACGAGGTCTATGACCGAGTGGCAGAGCACGGAGTATTCACCTTGCCCAAGCCCTTTTCCCGGACCATGCTCCTCCGGGCGGTCAGCTGGATGGTCAGCACCCGGGAGCGGCTCCGGAGGCTGGAAAAGCGCGTCCTGCCTCTGGAAGAGAAGATGGAGGAGATCCGCCTGGTCAACCGGGCCAAATGGTTACTCATCAGTGAATTGAAGATGACCGAGCCGGATGCCCACCACTATATCGAGCATCAGGCGATGGACCGCTGTGTGTCCAAAAGATCCGTTGCGGAGGATATTATCCGTCTTTATACATAGCGGTCCCAAAAGGCCGGAGGGCGCTCCTCTTACCCCACCTGTGGCCCGCGTTCAAATCTCCTCTTGACATGGAGTGTACTCCAACCTTTATAATAGGACAAGTGAAAGTAGTTTTTGAGAATCATATTGTTCAGGAGGGAACCGATCATGGCAGAGTCCAAGGTCTATTTTACCGATTTTCGCACGATCGCCTTTGGCGATAGCCTGCCTATCAAACTGAAGAAACTCATCCGCAAGGCGGGCATCGGCCAAATCGACATGGATGGCAAGTTTGTGGCCATTAAGATGCACTTCGGAGAGCTGGGCAACATCAGCTATCTCCGCCCCAATTACGCCAAGGCGGTAGCCGACGTAGTAAAGGAGCTGGGCGGCAAGCCCTTCCTTACCGACTGCAACACCATGTACCCCGGCAGCCGTAAAAACGCTCTGGAGCACCTGGAGTGCGCTTGGGAAAATGGTTTCACGCCCCTCTCTGTGGGCTGCCCTGTTATTATCGGCGATGGACTGAAGGGGACTGACGATGTGGCTGTCCCCGTGGTGGGCGGTGAGTATGTGAAGGAGGCGAAGATCGGCCGTGCTGTGATGGACGCCGACGTTTTCATCAGCCTGACCCACTTCAAGGGACATGAGATGACCGGCTTCGGCGGGGCCATTAAGAACATCGGCATGGGCTGCGGCTCCCGGGCCGGTAAAACCGAGCAGCACAGCAGTGGAAAGCCCAGCATCTCCCCTGATCGGTGCCGGGGCTGCCTGCGCTGCCAGCGGGAGTGCGCCAACGGCGGACTGGTCTTTGACCAGCAGACACGGAAGATGCATGTGGACCACGACCACTGTGTAGGCTGCGGGCGCTGTCTGGGAGCCTGTAACTTTGACGCTATCTCCTTTGACAACGACAACGCCAACGAAGTCCTCAACTGCCGCATGGCGGAGTACACCAAAGCCGTGGTGGACGGCCGTCCCTCCTTCCACATCTCTTTGGTGGTGGATGTTTCTCCCAACTGCGACTGCCATTGTGAGAATGACGCCCCCATCCTGCCCGACCTGGGGATGTTTGCCTCCTTTGATCCCCTGGCGCTGGACCAGGCCTGCGTAGACGCCTGTCTGGCTGCTACCCCCATGCCCAACAGCCAGTTGTCCGACCATCTGGCCGACCCCGGCTTCCACGACCACCACGATCACTTCACCAACTCCTCCCCTGAGTCCGAGTGGCGCACCTGCCTGGAACACGCCGAGAAGATCGGTCTGGGGAGCCGGAAATACGAATTGATTCGCGTCTAATCCCGCGCACATGAATCATCCTCCCGCCTTACCAGCGGGAGGATGGTTTTTTCTGTTCCGCTGACTGGTTGATTTCCCATGCCCCCGGTGATACAATGATATTTGACCGTCGTCTTTCAATCCATCCGGCCGCGTTGACCTGAGGAAGGAGTTTTTATGGAACAGACCAAGCTGTGCGCCGTAACTGTGGGCGAGACTGCGCGCGCCTACCCCTATGGGACCACTTATCAAACCATTGCCGCTGACTTTCAGGAGAAATATGAAAACGATATTCTGCTGGTCAGCCGAAACGGGAAGCTCTGTGAGCTGAATAAAACATTGGACCGGGACTGCACCCTGGACATAATCACAGCAAAGGACAAGCCCGGCATCCAAACCTACGAGCGAAGCGCGGTCTTTCTGATGCTCAAGGCCTTTTATGATGTGGCAGGCAGCGAAAACGTGGAGCGAATTTCTGTGGAATACTCTATTGGCCCAGGGCTGTTTATTCGGGCCAAGGGCAGCTTTGTCCTCAACCAGTCCCTCTTGGATCAGGTCGGCGAGCGGATGCGGCTGCTTGTAAATCAGGCAATCCCCATTCAAAAACACTCTATCAGCACGGACGACGCTGTGGAGCTGTTTCAGAAAAATCGGATGTACGACAAGTCCCGGCTGTTTGAGTTTCGGATCAATTCCCATGTCAATATCTATTCTCTAGATGGCTTTTCAGACTATTTTTATGGATACATGGTTCCGGACACCAGCTATCTCAAATGGTTTGATCTTCAACTGTTCCAGGAAGGCTTTGTCCTTCTTCTGCCCAGCCAGAAAAACCCCCACGCGCTGGCGGAATTCCACCCCTCTGTCAAGGTCTTTCAGGCCCTTTATGATGCCACGCTTAGGTCCGAGAAGCTTGGCATTTCCAACGTGGCGGAGATGAATGAGACGATTGCCAGCGGCGGCGCCACCCAGATGATCCTGACCCAGGAGGCCATGATGGAGAAGCAGATTGGCGACATCGCCGAAGAGATCTCCCGACGGAAAGATGTCCGGTTTATCATGATCGCCGGCCCCTCCTCCTCTGGTAAGACCACCTTCTCTCACCGCCTGTCCACACAGCTGCTGGCCTGTGGGATGCGCCCCCACCCCATCGCCACAGACAACTATTTTAAAAACCGCGCAGATACTCCCCGCGACGAGAATGGGCAGTATGATTTTGAAAGTCTGGGGGCCATGGATGTCGAACTGTTTAATCAGGATATGACCAGGCTTCTGCGGGGGGAGAGCGTTGAGATTCCTCAATTCAACTTCAAAAAGGGGACGCGGGAATATAATGGCGACTACCTCACCCTCGGCCCCCAGGATATTCTCGTCATCGAGGGCATCCACTGCCTGAATGACCAGTTTTCCTATTCGCTCCCCACGGCAAGCAAGTATAAAATCTATATTAGCTGTCTGACTACACTGAATATCGATGACCACAACCGCATCCCCACCACGGACGCCCGCCTCCTCCGCCGGATCGAGCGGGACGCCAGGACTCGGGGGTACAGCGCAAGAGCCACGATCCAGATGTGGCCGTCTGTCAGGCGGGGGGAGGAGCGTTATATCTTCCCCTATCAGGACAGCGCGGATGTGATCTTCAATTCTGCCCTGATTTATGAAACGGCGCTGCTGAAGCCATATATCGAGTCTTTGCTCTTTGCCGTGCCCAAAGACTGTGGCGAGTACACAGAGGCCAAACGTCTTTTGAAGTTCCTGAACTACTTTTTACCTATTCCCTCCGACGATGTTCCGAAGACCTCCCTGATGCGGGAGTTTATCGGCGGCGGCTGTTACAGGGTCTGAAGACAGGCCCTGCCGCCTGTGTTTTTTGGAATAAATATAGAGCCTGTGACTTTTGTCACAGGCTTTTTCTATTAAAAAAGGAAGTTAGAAAGCATGATATAATTTGATATTTTTTATCGCCTTGCCATCCACCACCAGCGCCGGGGTCGTCATAACCCCATAGGCGGCGATTTGCGTGAAGTCCGTTACATGGTCGATAGTAGTGTCCATTCCCAGCGCCGCCAGGGCAGATCCCAAGAGGTGAGGAGGGACAAACTCTCAGAAATAGAGAAAACAGGGTGCCCCTCTGATTTCAACCGTCAGACGGGCACCCTGTTTTTTCAACCATAAACCATTGGTACCAAATCGTTGCCACAGAAGGCCTTAATCCCTCAAAACCCAGTCATATCGGGCTTTTTGGACCTCTGAAATCATTCCCACTCATTGCTGGGTATCATATTTTAACGGATTTTGCTTTAGAAATATGATACCCAATTCTTTTGATTATTTGATATATCCATATTATCCAGCCTATACGATGGGCTGTTATCAAATTGTTATCAGCCATGATAACGGGAGGGAGGGGCTTACTATTTGTTCTGCTGGTTTACGAGTGTAACTATACCACAAAAAGCGGGGAAATGCAACCACATTCCCCCGCCACAGATTTACTTTTTACCCTCTTACTTTCTGGATTAGCTCTTTCGCTTCTTCTTTCTTTAATACCTTGCCATAGGACACCACTTTTCCATCCACCACCAGCGCCGGCGTGGTCATGACCCCGTAGGCGGCGATCTGCGTGAAGTCCGTCACATGGTCAATCGTAGTATCCATCCCCAGTTCTGTGAGAGCGGCACGAACAGCATTTTCCAGGGCGTTGCATTTGACGCACCCGGTTCCCAGTACCTTAACCCCAGCAGCGGCTTTTGCCGCCTCTGCCTGTGCCATTGTTTCCGGGGTGCAGTTACCGCCACAGCAGCAGGATTTTGTTTCTTCTTTCTTCTTACTGAACAGTCCCATAATTGATTCCTCCTATAAAATTCATATCAGCAAAAATTGGAACGCATTGAACAGATAACCGACAATGATAATGCCAATGGTGCAGACGCTAATGAACAGTGCCAGCAGCTTCGGCTTCACGGCCTTGCGGAGCATAATCAAGGACGGCAGACTCAGTGTTGTGACAGCCATCATAAAAGACAGAATTGTGCCAAGCTGTGCGCCCTTATAGAGCAGGGCCTCCGCCACCGGGATAGTGCCGAAAATATCCGCATACATGGGTACACCCACCAGCGTGGCAAGGACAACCCCAAACGGATTGTTGCCGCCTAACACCGCCTCAATCCAGCTTTCTGGAATCCAGTTGTGAATGAATGCACCAATACCCACGCCGACCAGGATATAAGGGAATACTTTCTTGAATGTGGAAACGACCTGTTCTTTGGCAAACTGAACTCGTTCCCGTTTGGTCAGTGTTGGGGATTCAATGTCCACGCCGCCAGCATTGCGGATAAATTCCTCTACATAAGGCTCCATGTGAAGCTTCTCAATCAGGGTGCCGCCTACCACAGCGATCAACAAGCCGACTACCACATAGATAATTGCAACTTTAGCACCGAAAATGCTTATTAGGAGGATAAGGCTGCCCAGGTCTACCATTGGAGAGGAAATCAGGAACGAGAATGTAACCCCCAGCGGCAGCCCGGCGCTGGTAAAGCCGATAAACAGCGGGATGGACGAGCAAGAGCAAAAGGGCGTCACCGTACCCAGCAACGCAGAGATGATGTTTGCCCCAATGCCATGGAACCGCCCCAATATCCGCTTACTGCGCTCCGGCGGGAAATAACTTTGGATGTAGGAAATCACGAAAATCAAGAAGCACAGCAGAACTGTGATTTTCAGCGTGTCATAGAGGAAAAATTGAATACTGCCCCCTACACGTTCTCCTATGTCCAGGCTCAGTAGGGAAAGGCCCTTGCCAATCAGCTCATTCAGCCATTTCATGCCTAAAACTTGGTCTTGGATAAACTGCCATACGCCCATAAAAAAACCTCACTTTCAAATTGTTGGACAACATATCAAAAATTTTTGATGTTATGTGTTTAAGATAAACGCCATCTCACTATGATGGCGTTTATCTATCACATAAAAAACATCTGCCCTACTGGACTACATCTGGTGTAGTAATGGCCAGTAGCAACTTCACAGCTTTGTCCCTGCCAGTCTCACTCAAACGGTAATGCGTCCATTTGCCCTCCTGACGGCTTACAACAAGTCCAGAATCACATAAGACTTTCATGTGATAGGACAGGCCAGATTGCGTCAAGTCCATTGGTTCCTGCAAAACACAGGCGCATTTTTCACCGCTTCGCAGTTGTTCCAGAATGGCAAGACGTTTTGGGTCGCATAGGGCTTTGAATACTTTTGCGTTTTCCTGGTGCGTTCCCATGTGACCACCTCAAATCAAAAATTATTGATATGTGTAGTATATGCACAAGAATCTGTTTTGTCAATAGCCTTACAAAAATATTTTCCGATTTACCTTGCTCCCCGGCTAAATTTCCGTTTTGCTTTTCTCTGCTCTTTCTCTGCCACCTCTCGCCGTTTAGCGTCCTCCACGGCCCTTTCTACTTCCTCCGGGCCGAAAGCCCGCTTGACCCGCTCAAAGTCGGCAACTGTCCCCCGCAGGGCCTTGTTCTCCATCTTCACCTCCTGCAAGCGTTCGGACAGGTTGGCGTTGCCCTCCCTTGCCCGTCCATAATCCCCCTGCAAACGCTCATACTTCCCTTTCAACTCGACATAGGCCCGGTACAGGGAGCGTAGCACCTTGACGATCTTGGCAAGCAGGGGCTTGGCCTTTTTCTCCCGGTAGGACTTGGCGCTCTCCAACGGCCCCGGCTCCGGCAATATCCGCTCCGGGTCATCAGAGAACTGCGCCGCCAACTGCTCCATGTTCCTTACAGCCGGAGCCAGTTCCTTTAGACGCTGCTCCTGCTGTTCCACCTGTCCCTGCTTCTTGGCCTTGACCGCCTCCAGCTCGGCAATCTCTTTCGCCCTCTGCTCCTTTTTGAAGTCCAGCACAGACAGGTGCTTATCATGAGTGCCCTTGTCCTCCCACTCTATCTCGTGGCGCTCCATCACGGCGGCAAGCTGTTCCTTTTCGGAGCGTACCCACTGGCTCCACTCCGTATCGCCCCTGGTGCCGCCCTTGAAACCCTGGGCCGCTAACGCCTGTTTGAGAGATACCCTTGTGTCCAGGCCCCGCTTGCTCCCGGTGGTGAACGGTACAAAGTCGATGTGCAGATGGGGCGTGGCCTCGTCCATGTGGAGGTGGGCGGAGAACACCCGGAGCTGGGGGTTGCGCTCCTGGAAGCCCCTCATGTACTCGTCCAGCACCGCCGCCGCAAGTTGGCCGTCCTCGCCCTCTGCGCTCATATCGTCCTTATTGCCCACTTGCAGGATGATTTCATGGAACGGTTTTTCCTGCTTGCTGGAACGTATCTTTTCATAGTAGTCCTCAATTTTGCGGTCTGCCCTGGTCTGTTTGTCGTTGTACCGTTTGAGAGCCTCGTCGAAAAGCTCATGGAAAACTGTCTTGATATTTTCGTGGCAGTAGGTTATATTCAAGTGAGAACGTTCCGGGTCGGTGTTCTTGGCGTTGAACGCCCTGCTGTTGTGGTTCACCGAACCCTGCCCCACCATCGCACTAATCGTCCTTTTCAAATCAACACTCCTTTCGCCGCGCCAGCGGCGGCCTTTGTTACTTTCTGCGAAAGTAACGCAAAAGCACTTTTGACAGCCTTGCGGCCATCAAAAGCGCATTTGCGCCCTACGGGGTGGAGTGGGGGCGTTGCCCCCGCCGTCTGCGGACGGCTCCCCCAGCAGGGCCGCCCTTTGAAAAGGGCACCCTGCACCCCGCCTAAACTTTGACACTCGCCGTTGGGCAGGGGGGAAAGGCACAGCCTTTCCCCCCTCCCGGCCAGTGTTCTCCGTGGGCCAAAAGTCAAGGGGTTCGGGTTGTATTGCCTTGCGGCAATCTCCACCCGCAGGTATGCCCCCTTGACTTTTGACCCCGCTCCCCGTGACGGCCGTGACGACCGTGACGATGTTTTACACACCGCCCCCGCTCTCAAAAAAGCCGTCACGGTCGTCACGGTCGTCACGCCTGGGGTGATTCCAGGGTGAGGGTGATACTTCTCCCGGCGTGGCTCCTGCTGTTCTCATAGCGGATGTGGTACTCCGCCGCAAGCCTCCCGGCCCGGACATTCAGCCGCATAGCCAGGGCGTTGGGCTTCATATCGGTTTGGAGCGCCGCCGCCAGCTCCGTGGCCGTACCGCCCCAGGCAGGTTTGTCCGCTGTCACAAGGGCGGCAACGGCCTCCAATACCGGGTCGGGCGGTTCCACCCACGGCTCCGTTTCCAGCCGCTCCAGCTCCCACACAAGGCGCTCCCTGTCCTTGATGAGATACATCCGCTGGTCTTGCTGGTCACGCCCGGCCACGTCCAGAATGGCGCTGCCGTCCGTCCGCTTCTCCTTTTGAAGAAGAAAGGCCCCATCCGCAGCTCCCAACAGGCCGTTGGTGCCGGAAATCATGTCAAACTTATCGTCTGCCTGTTGCTTCCGGGTGTGGTGTACCAGCAGGAGACAGATACCGCAATCATCGGCAAGGCGTTTCAACGTGCCCACCACCTCGTAATCGTTGGCATAGCTGTACTTGTCTCCGCCAGCCTCCCGGACTTTTTGGAGGGTGTCAATGATAATCAGCTTGGTATCGGGGTGTTCCCGGACGAACATTTTGAGCTGTCCCTCCAGGCCAACGCCGAGCTGTTTGGCGTGGATTGCAAAGAGCAGGTCGTTGGTGCCATCCATGCCGAACATCCGATACAGCCGCCCCTGCAATCGGCGGTGGTCGTCCTCCAACGCCAGATAGAGGACGGTGCCCTTGTGGACGGGGTAGCCCCACAGGGGGAGGCCCATGCTCACATGATAGGCAAGCTGGGCCATCAGGAACGACTTGCCCACCTTGGGTGCTCCCGCAAAGAGGTACGTCCCAGGGTAGAGCAGACCGTCAATGATTGGCGGTCTGCCCTGATAGACATTCTGGTAAAGCTCACTCATGGAAATGGTGGGGAGATAGGCCGGGTCGGTCATGCGGCGCATTTCCAGAAGCCTTTCCTCCAAACTTTTCTCCTGGGGGTTGTTTTCGGTAGCCGCTTCTGATATACTGTCTGTGGTACATATTTGTGAATTGGGCTGTTCCCCGCCTGCGCCAACAGACGGATATGGGACAGTCCTTTTCGTTTCCCTGGAATCCATCAATCTATCAATCCTCCCTCATGCCGTCCAGCGTCACGGTGATAAGGCGGATGGTGGCGAGAAGTTCATCATCCACCCCGCCCCCGGCCTCCATGCGTCGCAGCTCACCCAGGACGGCGGCGAGCTGGTCACGCAGGGCCTTGTAGACCCTGGGATTGCCCTGCACCACAATGTCCCGGTTGAGCAGCCGCCGGGTGATGTAGTCCTGCTTGGTCAGCCCAGACAGGCGGACGGCAATTTCAAGCTGTTCGTCCTCCTCCGGGGACACCCGGAATGCCACGGCCTTGTTCCGCCAGCGGTTGTGATTGTCCAAATTCTTAGCCGACATTATGCTCCCGTCCTTTCAAAGTCCAGCTTATCCGCCATCTCCGTCTGCTTGGACGGAAACAGGTGGGCGTAGCGGTAAGTGATTTCGATACTCTCATGGCCTACCCGGTCGGCAATCGCCACAGCGGAGAAGCCCATGTCAATTAGAAGTGAAATGTGCGAATGTCTGAGGTCGTGGATTCTGATACGTTTTACCCCCGCCTCTTTCGCCCCTCTGTCCATTTCATGGTGGAGATAGCTTTTTGTAACGGTGAAAATGCGGTCTTTCTTCTTGACCCCGTAGAGCATTCCCAGGTAGTCCCGCATTTCGTCACAGAGGAAATTGGGCATTTTGATGGTACGATTGCTTTTCTTGGTTTTCGGGGTGGTAATCACATCCTCGCCGTGGAGCCGCTGGTAGGACTTGCTGATTTTCACCGTCCCGGCCTCAAAGTCGAAGTCCGCCGGGGTGAGTGCCAGCAGCTCCCCCTCCCGAATACCGCACCAGTAGAGCATTTCAAAGGCGTAGTAAGAGAGGGGCTTGTCCATCATAGCCTCCGCAAACCGCTGATACTCCGCCTTTGTCCAGAACAGCATTTCCTTTCGTTCCTCTGTCCCCATGTTCCCGGCTTTGGCGGCGGGGTTGGAGCGAAGCTCATAGAAGCGGACAGCGTGGTTGAAAATGGCGCTAAGCTGGTTGTGCAGGGTTTTGAGGTAGGTCTGGGAGTAGGGCTTGCGCTGTTCGTCCCGATAGGCCAGCAGTTCATTCTGCCATGCGATCACGTCCTTGGTGGTGATCTCGCTGATCTTCCGCTTGCCGAAGTAGGGCAGAATCTTCTTCTGGATGATGTTCTCCTTGGTCAGCCAGGTGTTTTCTTTCAGCCGGGGCCGCACGTCCTTGGTGTAAAGCTCCACAAAGGCTTCAAAGGTCATATCCATGTCGGCGGCGGTCTGCATTTGAAAGCTGCGCTCCCAGTCCTGGGCCTCCCGCTTGGTGGGAAAGCCCCGCTTGCACTTCTGCTTACGCTCCCCTGTCCAGTCCCGATACCACGCCATGACGTACCATGTGCCCCGCTTTTCGTCCTTAAATACCGGCATTTTCGTTCACTTCCTTTCCGGCCCCGTAGAGCCGTTCGTTGAAATACTGGCGGTTGACCCGCCCCGCAATGGTGATGAAGCCTTTTTCTTTCAGTTCCTCGTTGAGCTGCCGAATGAGCTTGTAGGCGTAGGGCCTCGACACGCCCAGCTCGTCCGCTACCTCGTCCACCCGGATAAACTTGTTCTCCATGCTGGTTCCTCCTTTCTTGAATGATAACGCTATTTGTTTAACGTTGACCCTATTATACTAACTCTATTCCGTTATGTCAAGGCTTTCCAAGAAGAAAATATAAACAAATTTATTTATATTTCGCTTGACAGTTCTAAACATATCTGTTATACTCCAAGTGTCCCCATTACATAGATTGGAGTTGGCAGTTATGGCAATCGGTGAACGTATTCGCTTTTTCCGCAACAAGAAAGGTGTCACGCAGAAGTATCTCGGTCAGGTGGTGGGATTCCCGGAACGCTCCGCCGATGTGCGTATGGCGCAGTATGAAACCGGGAGCCGCACCCCCAAGGCCGACCTGACCAGGACGCTGGCGGGCTTCTTTGAAGTCTCCACCGACGCCTTGACCGTTCCTGACATAGACAGCGACATTGGCCTCATGCACACCCTCTTTGCACTGGAGGACATACGGGGCCTTACCATCGGAGAGATTGACGGCGAAATCTGTCTGAAGCTGGACAAGTCCAAAGGCAAGACCTATGTTGATATGCTTGAAATGCTGTCCGCCTGGGCGGAGCAGGCCAAGAAGTTGGAGGCCGGGGAGATCACCAGGGAGGACTATGACCGCTGGCGCTACAACTACCCCAAGTACGACACCACCCGGAAATGGGTCAAAGTCCCCTCCAAGGAATTGAGCGACTTCCTTGTAGAAGCGTTCAAGGACAGGCTGGGAAAGGATTGACAGACGGCAAAAAGCCCTTACCGATGTTGCCATCGGTAAGGGCTTTGTAATATGGTTTTTGTCACCCACAAGCTGCAAAGGAACACTTTTCACCTGCAATCCATCGGGGATGCAGAATAACGCGGCCTGGGGGGAGCGTTATCAAATCGTTGTCAAAAGAGGGACAGAAAATTGCCTATCCGTTGTGCCGCAACGGGTTCGTAGTTTCAAAAACTCATTCCCACTCTATGGTGCCAGTAGGCTTTGGTGTCAGGTCAAACAGCACTCGATTGACTCCCTTTACCTCGCTGGTAATGCGGGCTGTGATATGCTGGAGCAAGTCGAAGGGCACATTCTCCACTGTGGCGGTCATGGCGTCCACGGTATTGACAGCCCGGATAATGACGCACCACTCGTCGGCCCGCTTGTTCTCCCGGATGCCCACGCTCTTCAGGTCGGGAATGGCGGTAAAGTACTGCCATACCTTCCCCTCCAAGCCGTTTTTGGCGAACTCCTCCCGAAGAATGGCATCCGACTCCCGGACAGCCTCCAGGCGATCTCGAGTAATCGCGCCCAGGCAGCGCACTCCCAGGCCAGGACCGGGGAAGGGCTGGCGGTACACCATGGAATCGGGTAGGCCCAGAGCCTTACCACAGGCCCGCACCTCATCCTTGAACAGCATCTTTAGCGGCTCTACCAGCGCAAAGTTCAGATCCTCCGGCAGACCGCCCACGTTGTGGTGGCTCTTGACCGCCTTGACGGTTTTGGTTCCGCTCTCGATGATATCAGGGTAGATGGTCCCCTGACCCAGGAATTGGATACCCTCCAATTTTCGGGCCTCCTCCTCAAAGACGCGGATGAACTCCGCTCCAATGATCTTACGCTTCTGTTCCGGATCAGCTACCCCGGCCAGCTTGTCCAGGAAGCGGTCCACCGCGTCCACGTAGACCAGATTGGCGCCCAGTTCCTCACGGAAGACCTTGACCACCTGTTCGGGCTCCCCCTTACGCAGCAGGCCGTGGTTCACATGCACACAGGTGAGCTGTTTGCCGATGGCCTTAATGAGCAGAGCGGCCACCACAGAGGAGTCCACTCCTCCGGACAGGGCCAGCAGCACCTTTTTATCGCCCACCTGCTGGCGGATGAGCTCCACCTGGTCTGCAATAAAGTTCTCCATATTCCAGTTGGCTTCTGCCCCACAGATGGTAAAAATAAAGTTGGACAGAGCCTGCTTGCGTTCCTCTGCATTCTCCGGCCAAGGGGAATCTCCCTTGTGGTCCACCAGCAGCGCAGGGATATCGCAGTTGTAGATGTCCTGGGACACGTCAATCTCCAGACCATCCACCACCCGGTTGGGGCCCCCGTTCAGGATGATACCCTTGACATTGGGCAGGGCTCTCAGCTCGGCCAGCGTGATGTCGTGGGGGTGTATCTCACTGTACACGCCAAGGGCACGGATTTCACGGGCCAGTCTAGGATTTTCCTCACTGCCCAGATCCAGAATGACGATCATATCCTGTTTCATTGGCAAATGCCTCCTTATTTTTCTCTCTCAAATATCCTATCATGCCGCGTCCCTTCCCGCAAGAGTAAATCGTAAAAAGGTCCCTCGCCCCTTGCAAAAGAGTACAAAGTAGGGTATACTGCCCTTGGCATTCCAGTGTTCTTCTTGATATGAAGAACGCCCAAAAAATTGCGCTGCATCCGCAATATGGCGGAGCGGCAGCAGGAGGAACTGAATATGGAAAAGGCAAAAACCAATCTCACGTACCTGATCGAATTGGCCCTGCTCGTCGGGATCCTGCTGATGATGAACATTACAGGACTGGCGATGATCCCTCTACCTGGACAGTACGCGTCGATCATGACTGTACCAGTGGCTGTGGGCGCGATGATGCTTGGGCCTTTAGCTGGGGGAGTTCTGGGCGGTGTGATGGGCTGTATCAGCTTCTATACCGCCATCAAAACTGGGTTCAGCACCCTGTTCCTTGCGGGCTACACCGGCGGTATAGTGGTAGTTCTCAGCTTCGTCAATACTGTTATTCCTCGCATCCTGATGGGTATCTGCGTGGGCTGGGTATACCGGGCCGCCAGCAGACTGGACCGGGGAAACACGATTTCCTATTACATCGGCGGCATTGCGGCGGCGTTGCTGAACACCCTTTTCTACATGACGGTGCTGGTCCTGATCTTTTTGAACGCCCCCACCCTCCAAGATCTTCTGGGCGAGGAGCTGATGGCTAAGTTCCAGGATAACATCCTGTTATTTGTGGCCGCTTATGTGGGTGTCCAGGCCCTAATCGAAGCCGCGCTGGGCTGCGTCATCAGCGGATCTGTCTGTAAGGCCCTGCGCGTCGTGCTGAAACAGTGAAGGGGGAGAGGTCATGCAAGAGATTGGGATTATGGATGTGGGCGGCTTTCAGGTCGGTCACGCCCAAGATTTGGAGGGAGCCACTGGATGCACTGTCATCCTCTGTGACCGGATGAGCCCCGCCGGACTGGATGTCCGGGGCGGCGGACCGGCATCCCGCGAGTCCCAAATATTGAATCCTGTGGCTGCCGCCGAGGGGATCAACGCGGTACTGCTGTCCGGTGGCAGCGCCTTTGGTCTGGATGCCGCCGGCGGAGTCCAGCGGTATCTGGAGGAGCGAGGCATCGGCTTTGACACAGGGGTGGCCAAAGTCCCCCTGGTAAGTCAGTCTTGCCTGTTTGACCTGGGTGTTGGCAGCAAGGAGGTGCGGCCCACTGCGGACATGGCCTATCAGGCCTGTGAGAACGCCAGCCGATCCGCCCCCGCCCTTGGGAATGTGGGCGCCGGCACCGGCTGCTCCATTGGAAAGTACCGTGGAATAGACAGGGCGATGAAATCAGGTTTCGGCACCTTTGCCCTTCAGGCCGGCCCTGTTAAGGTGGGCGCCCTGGTGGCGGTGAATGCGCTGGGTGATGTGTATAGCCCCGACGGAAAAGTGGTCGCCGGGCTGCTTGATAAGAAGAAATCAGGGCTGTCCTGCACCTTGGATGAGCTGTTTTCCGATGCTTCTCCAACCGGGAATCTGTTTACTGGCAATACTACATTAGGCGTCATCGTCACCAACGCACAATTTTCCAAAACCCCTCTGACCAAGATTGCCGGTATGGCCCACAACGGCTATGCCAGGGCCATTCGCCCGGTTCACACCACCGCTGACGGAGACAGCATCTATGCTCTCTCCGTGGGCTCTGTTCCGGGTGACATCAATCTGGTGGGTGCCCTGGCCGCTCAGGCCATGGAGATGGCGATCCTTCGAGCTGTCCAGACGGCGAAATCCGCCTATGGACTGATTGGTTTGCCTGACCTTTCCCACTGACCATGGGGCCTCCCTTCTGTATTTCCACCAGGGAAATGGCTCTTTTAGGAGAGGATTGCCGCTATTCCCAGAGATATAAGTTTTTTGAGAGTAAGTAAGCACGGCTGAAGTCTGTCGAGTGGAAAGCGCAGCAGGAACAGGACAAAGCGAAAAAGGACTAACGTACAAGGCGGGGACATCTATAACGATGTCCCCGCCCTGATTATGTCAGTTATCAATCAAAATATATTATCATCATCAAAATCTTCTATAATTTTTTCAAACGCGACAATGTAAGATATATTAAGCAACAAGTAAAAGCACTCCCCCGTCTGCGGAAAAGCTTGCGCCATGGTTGACTGAGTCGTCACAGACCATGAAACTTTTACCAGCCCTTCACGGTTTGACAAAGCGGCTTTGACAGCTTATATTTATGATGTCGAGCGGAATCCGCCATTTTACTGTGTACAGAAAAAACGAGGGTTTGATATGATAAGCCGGAAAGTAGCAGAACAGCTTGTGGCAAAGTTGCGTGAGGGCACCAATCTGTTTGTGGATGTCATAGACCAAAAGGGCGTGATTCAGGCCAGTCTAAACCACAAATGCGTGGGTTCCTTTCATAAAATAGCCTACGATCTGATCAAGGGCAATCGGGATTTTGTCAACGTGGAAAAAAGTCTGGATACCCTTGGAATACCACAGGGTGTCATTTTTGTCGTAAAAGAAAACGGTGCGCGGGTGGGTGCCGTGGGTGTTTCCGGTCCCCCCGACAGCATACACTCCGTCGCTGAAGTAGTAAAGCTCACGCTGGAGACAATGCTGGCGTACGAGTCCCAGTACGAAAGCTTTCAAAAGTACAACAACAGCCGGGACATTTTTTGCCAGGCGCTCATGTATGGTGAACACATCTCCAAGGAGGTGCTGATCTCCCGGGCAGAGAAGCTGGGCATACAGGCCGACTGTCTGCAGATTTCTATTTTTATTGTTACGGAGCCCAAAAGTGATTTTACCCAACTCGTCCAGCGCAGTGCATCCAACCCCCTGGCCAGTGAGCAGGATATCGTGGCCATCAGCCGTAGCAACCGAATTGCGGTCTTTAAACACTTGGAGCGTGACAAGGGCCTTTTGGCTAATTACCGCTATATGGTGGAGGAATACTTAAAGTGGTGGCGCAGGGAGCTGATGGATATGGGGGTCCGGGTGCAGTTCAACATTGGGACCATTCAGGACAAGCTGATCCGTTACCGGGAGGCCTACCAGCACGCGGTATGGCTGGTGACATCCGCAAAGTGTCGGGAGGAGCTGAATTGGTTTTATGATTTCACGGACCAATATCTGCGCAGCCTTGTCCCCAACGAGGTACACCGCAGCGTATTCCAGACCTACGCAGAGCTGATCGACGCCAATACGCTGGAGTATTTCCCCGATCTGATCGGCACTCTGGAGTCGTGTAATTATAACTTTATTCAAGCTAGTCAGAAGCTGTTTATCCACAAAAACACAACCGCCTTCCGGTTGGATAAAATTAAAACATCTCTCAATATAAATCCTGTAAAAAATCCAAAAGATCGTGATTTTGTTAACAATCTTCTCTACTATCTCCAACAGTGCCAGTAATACCGCATTGTTTAATTGCCCAAATTTATTCTTTTAAAACTGGTTATAATAGAAAGAATACCCAAAACCTTGTGCTACTGGCACAAGGTTTTGGGTATTCTTTTGAGCTACCGGACATAGGAGTGCCCGACTGTTCCATGCTATGATTAATTAAGATACGCAGAAGTTCAATTCTGGAAGATGCATCACAAGGAAAAAGAAAAGGAGTAAAAAAGATGAAAAGAATGACCGCACTTGTATTGGCACTGTCCCTGGCACTGTCTTTGACGGCCTGCAGCCCCAAGGAGCCCTCAGGCTCCGACTCAAAATCCGAGCAGCCCGGCTCAGCTTCCAGCGCCTCTACCTCCAACCCCGGTACTGCCAGCGAGTTTGACCAGGACGTGGAAATCAATATCGCCCTGCATACGGCTGACGGAATTCACGACGAGGCTGTCAAGCTGTTCAAGACCAAGATTGAAGAGGCCAGCGGCAGCGCAATTACCGTCAATGTCTTTGAGAACAGCACCTTGGGCACCGAAGCGGAAAATGTGACCCAGCTGAGCACCGGTGAAATTGAATGCGCCATTTTGTCCACCCTGTACTCTGGCAATATCCTTGCCGAGTGGGATGCCACCGCCATTCCCTTCCTGTTCAAAAGCATGGAGGATGTAGAGGCGTACTGGTATAAATACTGGGATGAGATGCAGGAGCTGTCCATCTCCACCTCCAACATCCGCATGATTGATCTGCTGACACGAGGTAGCCGCTGTCTGTCCGCCGACTATGAGATTTCCGAGCCCTCCCAGCTAAATGGCTTCAAGCTGCGTCTGCCCGAGACCACCTCCTGGCTCACAGTATGGAAATCCCTGGGCGCTAACTGCACCGCGATCAACTGGAACGAGACCTACACCGCCCTGCAAAACGGCGTTGTGGACGGCCAGGAGAATCCAGCGGCTACCGCTTACACCGCCAACATCCAGGAAGTCAACTCCTATATGATGAAGACAAACCATGTATACCAGTATTTCTATTGGTGCTTCAACGAAGACTTCTGGCAGAGCCTGCCTCAGAGCTACCGGGACCTTATCCAGTCAACGGCCGATGAGTGCTCTGATTACTGTGCTGAAATTGCGGAGGAAAAAACCGCCTACTATGAGCAGGAGCTGGCCGCCGGCGGGATGACAATCGTGGACGTGGACTTTGACGCTTGGCAGCAGGCCGCCATCCCCGGCATCCAGCTTGCGGCCGAGCCGCTGAATGACACCGCCAAGGATTACGTCTACTCCCTGCTGGAAGGCTGATTGCGATAATTGGGGGTCCCTGTCTGCCGATGTCTCTCACGGTATGCGGGCAGGGGCCCTCTTCCGGACATGAATGAGGATAAAATTATGTTAGACAAGCTATCCAAACAGTTGATTAAGCCCATTAGACTGGGCGTCTTTTTAGTTATGCTGATCATGGTGGCTCTGGTGGTAACCCAGATCTTCTGTCGGTTTGTTATCAACATCAGTGTGCCCTGGACCGAGGAGATGGCCCGGCTTTGCTTTGTGTGGATTATTTTTTTGGGTTCTGCCATCGTGGAGTGTGAGGGCGGCCAAGTATCCACCACCATTTTTATCCAGCGGATGAGAAATACTCCCCGGTTTATACTGCTCACAGTCATCCATGCAGTCGAAATTCTGTTTAACCTGTGCCTGTTCGTCGGCTGCATTCAGTCCTGGAACACAGTGAAAATGATGACCTTTTCCACTGTGCCCATCTGGAATTACCAGCTTTTGTACATTCCTCTCATCCTTGCGGCCCCCGTAATGATCTTTTATCTTGTCGTCCAGAACATTGAGTTCTATCATACGATGTTTCCCAAGAAAGGAGTTGCCGGCTGAGCTATGGCGTTAAAACTTTTTGTCTTTGTCGTGCTGTTGATCCTGCTGTTCTGCCTGGGGTTCGGCGTGCCCTACGCCATCGGTACGGTATGCATGGTCGTGCTGGTAATGAACAACGGCTTCGCCGACTTCCCCTTCCACACCTTGGCTCAAAAGGTGGTCAATTCGGGAAACAGCTTTGTGCTCATGGCTATCCCCTTTTCCTGCTGGCTGGAAAGCTCATGAACACCGGCGGGATCACCAACCGCATCTTTCGCTTCTGCAACACCGTCATCGGCTGGATTCCCGGCGGGCTGGGCCATGCCAATGTACTGGCCAGCGTGGTATTCGCTGGCATGAGCGGCTCCGCCGTGGCGGACGCAGCCGGGCTTGGCAGCATTGAGATCAAGGCCATGGAGGACGCCGGGTTTGACAAAGGCTTTTCCGCCGCTGTTACCGCCGCCTCCTCTACCATCGGACCCATCATCCCGCCCAGCATTCCCCTTATCGTTTACGCCTGCGTGGCCAGCAACGTGTCTGTATCCAATCTGCTGATTGCTGGAATTGTACCGGGTATTTTGATGGCCATCGGACTGAGCATAGCCGTCTACATCATCTCCGTACGGCGACACTATCCAAAGATGCCTTTCCCCACGTTGCGTCAGATCTGGGATGATTTTCGCAAGGCGGTGCTCTCTCTGTTAACTCCAGTCATCCTGATTGGCGGGATGCTCTCCGGCGTGTTTACCGCCACCGAGGCCGCCGTTGTATCTGCTGTCTACGCCTTTATTCTGACGGTGTTCATCTACCGGGAGGTGAAGCTTTCCCAGCTATGGGGCATCATCATAGAGACGGCCCGGGAGTCAGCCGGTATCCTGTTTATCGTCTGTATCTCAAATATGTACGGCTATCTGCTTACCCGGGCCCAAATCCCCGCTCTGCTGGTCAAAGCGGTGTCCGGCTTTACCACCAGCCCCGTAGTAGTCTTGTTGATCTTAAACGTGATTTTTCTTATCATTGGCTGCTTCATGGATGCAAACGCGGCCATTTTATAATCCTGACCCCGGCCATCTGGCCTCTGATTACGGCAGTTGGCATCGATCCCACCCACCTGGGCCTCGTGATGGTGCTGAACTTAATGATTGGCCTGCTGACGCCTCCTGTTGGCATGTGCCTGTTCACTGTATCCAGGGTTGCCAACCTGCCGTTGGAGCAGATGATTAAATCGGTGCTGCCCTTCTATATCCCGCTGCTGGCCTGCCTACTGCTCGTGACCCTGTTCCCGTCCTTGGTGTTGTTCGTACCTGGACTGCTGGCGTAATCATCCCAAACGGCCCGTTCTGACGCCCATACCCGCATCAGCGGTCCGGTATTGATAAAGGAGCGTTTATTATGAGTGAACAAGTATTGTATCAAGAAGAACATCTGGCCCGTCTCTCCCTGGTCCAATGGGGCAAAGAGCTCTATGATCAGGGCCTGGTCAAAGGGAGCGGGGGGAATCTGTCCATCCGGCTTTCAGACGGTACAGTGCTGCTTACCCCCACCGGATTTTTCTTGGGCCATATGACGCCGGAGTGTATCAGCCGGTGTGACATGCAGGGCAACCTGCTCAGCGGCAACAAGCCTACCAAGGAAGTCCCGCTCCATTTGGCAGTCTACCGAACCCGGCCTAATGTGCACGCCGTGTGCCACACTCACTCCGTCTACGCAGTGGCCTATGCCAGCACCGTGGAGCCGGGCACCGTAATGCCTATCTGCACCCCCAGTGTGGCAGCCAAAGTGGGCCTGGTGGAGGTCAAGGGCTATGCCCACCCTGGCTCAGAGCAGCTGGGCCGCTTTGTGGAGGAGGGGCTCCAGCGCTCCAACGCCGTCCTGCTAGCCAACCATGGCGTGGTTGCGGTTGGAAAGGATATGGAGGCGGCTGTGTCTATGGCCAATGAGGTAGAGAACAACGCCATTCTGCTCGCCCTAGGCGCAGGCAGGCTGCATATCCTCTCGGAGGAGAACGTAGCGCATCTGCTGAAGAAAATCGCCCTATAATTGAAACACGTTTATTTAAAAGGAGGCAGCGGCATGGAGGCGAACTTTATGAAGGCCCTGGTTTTTCAAGGTCCTAAGCAATTTGAGGTGAAGGAGGTCCCCATCCCCCAATGTGGTGCAGACGAGATGCTTGTCAGAGTCCGCTTTGCCGGCGTATGCGGCACGGACAACCGAATCTATCAGGGAACGAAGGTAATTGCCGCGCCGCGGATCACCGGGCACGAGTTTTCCGGAACCATTAAGCGGCTGGGCAGCCATGTGAAGGGCTATCAGCTGGGGCAGCGTGTCAGCGTATATCCCATGCTTTACTGTGGCCACTGCTACTGCTGTCGGGAGGGCAGAACAAATATCTGCGTCAACCGCACCACCATCGGCTATGAGATCGATGGCGGCTTTGCTCAGTATGTCAAAATCCCCAAGCGGGCCATTGAGTGCGGAAATGTGGTGCCCATCCCGGACAACGTCTCGGACGAAATCGCCGCCATCTCGGAGCCCATCGCCGCCTCCTATCATGGGATGCAGCAGGCCGGTCTGCGGGATGGAGAGACGTTTGTCATCATCGGCGCAGGTCCTATAGGCCTGTTTCACACCCAGTTGTCCAGGAGTGTGAATCTGGCCCGCCGGATCGTCATTGAACCTATTCCGGAAAAGCGCAAAATGGCGCTGGAGATGGGGGCGGACTTTGTTATCCACCCTGCCGTCCAAGACGCCAAGGCAGTCATCTTTGAACAGACTGGTGGGCAGGGTGCCGACGCCGTCATCGTGGATGTAGGAGTAACCAGCGCCTTGGAGCAGTCCCTGGATTACGTCAAGAAGGGGGGGCGGGTGGTCATCTTTGCCGGTATGCCCGTAGGCAGCAAGATCACCATCGACCCTAACACCATCCACTACAAGGAGATCATACTCACCGGGTCTTCCTCCTCCTCTGCCATCAATCAGGCCGAGGTGTTCCGGCTGCTATCCTCCGGTAAGGTGAGCACCGACGGGATGATCTCCGGCTGCTTCCCCCTAGAGGAGTGGCGCACCGCATTTGAAATGAAGGCCAACTATGTCGGCGTAAAAACTATAATGGATCCCTGGGCCTAAGCCGGGGAAAAGGAGAGTATAATCTGTGAAAGCATTCGTTTCTGCACAGCTGACTCAGGAGGGGCTGGATCAGCTCGCCCAGTACGCCCAAATCAAACTGGGGGGATGGGGGCATACCGGAAAAAAGCTGACACCGGAGGAACTGGTGAAGGCCGCCTCCGACTGCGAGATCATGGTCATATGCTACTAGGAAATCAACGATTATGTCCTGGATCATATGCCCAACCTGAAGCTGATCGCCTGCTCCCGCGGGGGCGTGGAGAACATCGACCGGCAGGCCGTCCGGCGCCACAGCGTCTGGGTCACCAGCGCTCCGGGCCGGAACGCCAACGCGGTGGCGGAGCTGGCGGTTGGCCTGATGATCTCCGCTTTGCGTCATATCCCCAAGACCCATCACTACATTATGTCCCAGCAGTGGGACAGGGTCCCCTGGGACATCGCCGGCAACACGTCCTTCAAAACCTTCGACGGATACGAGCTGTGCGGCAAAACCATAGGTCTGGTGGGTTATGGGGCCATCGCCCGCCGGGTGGCTAAGCTTTTGTCCGGCTTCGACGTGAAGCTCATTGCTTATGACCCCTTCCTCACTCAGTGGCCAGAGGGCGTGACCAGTGTCGACTGGGAGAAGCTGTTCTCCACCGCCGATGTGGTCAGTCTGCACTGTAAGCTGTCCGATACCACACGGGGGATGGTAAACCGGGCCGCCCTGCAGCACATGAAACCTACCAGTATTTTCATCAATACAGCCCGGGGCGCCCTGGTGGACGAGGATGCCTTGTATGAGGCTCTCGCCGGCGGCCAAATTGCCTGCGCCGCCCTGGACGCCCAGGTCCATGAGCCTATGTTCCACGACTCTAAATTCCTGACCCTGGACAACATCATTCTGACCCCCCACATCGGTGGGGCCTCACGGGATATTATTGCCCAGCAGACCCGCATCGTGATGGAGGACGTAACCGCCTACTTTGAAACGGGGAAACCGATCCATGTCATCCAATGAGCCGACCTTCCTGGGCATCGACGTCGGGACAAGCAGCGTAAAGGCCGGCTTCGTCTCTTCCGACGGCCGAGGTCTGCTGCAGACCTCGGCCGAGTACCCCACCTTCTACGGCCAGGACGGAGAGGTGGAGCAGAATGCCTTCGACTGGTGGAACGCGGCCACTCGGGCGGTGCAGACGCTGGTCAAGCAGGCGCCTCATCTCGCCCGGGCGGTACAAGCCGTCTCTGTGAGCTGTCAGGCCCCCACCCTGTTTGGAGTGGACCGCCACGGGCGTCCAGTGGGGCGAGGCCTGATCTGGATGGACCGTCAAGCGGAACCGGTGTGCCGCAGGGTGCTACGGGAGCATGCGGAATATGTCCATCATTACTCCTGCAATCGGATCGACCCCTACTATATGCTCTCCAAACTGGTGTGGCAGAAGCAGTATCATCCCCAGGATTACACCCGGACGGACAGCTACCTTTCGATCAACGGCTGGCTCGTTTATCAGCTGACGGGAAGCCGGCTGATGGATGTAACCAACGCCAACCTGACGCAGCTTTTGAACGTCTACACCCTTAACTGGGATCGCGGCATCTTTAACCGTCTGGATCTCAATCTAGATAAGATGCCGCCGGTCGTCTCCTGCGGCACAGCGGCGGGCATCATACGCCCCGAGCTCGCCCGGCTGTGGGGGCTTCCGCCCCAGACCGTAGTAGCCTCCGGCTGTGTGGACGGGTCGGCCGCCCCGCTTGGGTTGGGCCTGTCCGCTGAGGGGGATGTCTTTGAGATGTCCGGCACCTCCTCTGGCATCGGCGTGATTCTCTCCAACCCCCGGTTTTGCCCCAACCTGTCTCTTATGAAGCACGTACGGGAGGACAAGTGGTTCTTAAAGGGGAGCACCTCCTGCTCAGGAGGTGCCCTGAAGTGGTACCGGGATCAGGTGGACCAGCTGGCGGACCCGGATTGCTTTCAAACCTACAGCCTTCTGGCTCAGGAATCCCCACCGGGTGCGGGCGGCGTACTGTTTCTGCCTTATCTCAACGGCGAACGTGCCCCCCTGTGGGACAGCCGCCTGTGGGGCGTGTGTCTGGGTTTTTCCAGCGCCACCAGGAAGAAAGACCTGCTGCGCGCCATTCTGGAGGGGACCGCCTACGCCCTGCGCACAATTTTGGAGGAGTTTCCAGCGAATCAAAAGCAGTCTGACGTTATTCTGGGAACCGGCGGAGGTTACAGCAGCGCACTCTGGTCTCAAATCAAGGCGGATGTTCTGGGACGGACCATCTGTGCCAGAAAAACCACCTTCGACGCAGCCGTGCTGGGCTCCGCTTATATAGCCATGGAGGCCGTCGGGGTCCCGGTACCGAAACCTCCCAGGGACACGGAGGAGGTTCTTTATCACCCGGACTCGGCGCTGAGCTCTGTTTACGGACGGAACTACCGGCAATTCCAAAAGGCGTATCAGGCCACCCGTGTACTGTTTCATGAGGAGGACGAACCATGATACTTTTAGCGGGCGTTGACGTGGGCTCCACCGGGCTGAAGGTTGCCCTCTATGTCCCTGATGGCCGCCGAGTGGGCTACGCCTATCGTGAATATGCCATCGACTATGGACCAAACGGGCAGGCCACTCTGAACCCTATGATTTGGTGGCAGAGTCTACAAAGCTGTTTTAAGGAGCTGTCCGCCCAGTTTGAGTTGAAACAGGTTGCCTGTCTGGGTATCAGCAGCGCCAATGCCATGGTTCTCACTGATGAACACTTTTCCGCCGTATTTCCGGCCATTATGCAGCTTGACAAGCGCGGGGCGGAGATGGTCGCCCAGGTAGGGCGGGAACTGGGTGACGACTGGCTGTTCTCCAGAACGGGCAACCGAAACGCCCCTGGCTATCAGTGGGGGCCAACGCTGAAATGGCTCCAGACGTACGAGGGTGAACGCCTAGCACAGGCCAAGCGCCTGTGTAATCCCACCAGTTACCTAGCGGCGCGTCTTACCGGAAAATATACCATGGACATAACTCGTGCGGCCACCACGCTATTGTATTGTCCAGAGACCGGGGTCTGGGATGGTGAGCTCTGGCGGTACTTCGGCCTGCTTGAAGTAGAGCAGCCTGCCCTGCTTCCCCCCCACGCTCTGCTGGGGCATACCCTCGATGGCTGCGGCCTGCCCCAGGGTATCCCTGTGGCAACAGGCGGAATCGACACTATTTGCGCCATGCTAGGACTCTCTGGCGGGACTCCGGGCGATGTCCTCATCATGGGAAGCGTGGGGCGGTTCGCCGCCGCAGTGTCCCAATGGGACTGCCGCTTTTTAAACACGCTCTCCTGGGACGGACACCAAAAAATAAGCATGACTCCGGTCAACAATGCGGGCACCGCTTTGAAATGGGTCCGCAGCCTCCTTCTTTCCGGCAGGGACATCCAGGACGTCAGCTACGACCAGCTCAACCGCTTGGCGGAACAGGTACCTCCCGGCAGCGAGGGGCTGCGTTTTTTCCCGTTCCTCAACGGAGCTAGCTGCCCCCACTGGAGTGAGGCTGTGCGGGGCACCTTTCTGGGGCTGGAGGCCTACCACACGCCGGGCCACCTGATCCGGGCCGTGATGGAGGGGGTCGCCCTGTCCCTGGGAGAAAATCAGGCTTTACTCGCTCAATGCGGCGGTCTGTGTGAAGACCCTGTGTATCTGGGCGGCGGCGGGGCAAAAAGTCTCGTTTGGAGTCAAATTCTCTGTGACGTGCTGGGGCGGGAGCTGCTACTTCCAGAGCAGGTGGAAACAGAGACTATCGGCAGCGCCCTCCTGGGAGGCATGGCCTGTGGCCTTCTCCGCCGGGAAGATGCCGCTCAATGGAATCAGGTGCGTAGCCGCTTGACCCCTGACTCCTCCCGCAAGGTGGAATACGCCGGCCTCCAGGCCCGTTTTTCTGCCGATTATGCGCTTTTGGAACGGCTCTACAAAGGCGGCGGCTGATCCGTCCCTTCCTTGCGCAGCCGGTATCCGCCCGGGACACATCGATGCCGGGGCATTTTTCTGTAGAGTCTCTCATAAAATACCCCACAGCCGAGGCTGTGGGGTATTTTGTGTCTCTCTGTGCCCTGCGCGTACGTCGCATCCTCTATGCGGCGGTGGGCGGAAAACCGCCTGTACAGGTCCAGGACAGCGTTGTCCATGATATAGGGCGTACCAAAATCGGCCGACGTTCCTGCTACCCAAGTCCAAGGCCAACTTCTCCGTCAGGGAAAAGGGCCGGTCCGCCCCCGCCATCAAAATGTCCAGGCTGTCCAGCTGGCACACCCCCGGCATCGCTCCCCCTGCTCCCGGGGGAAGGGGATCCCTAGCTGGCGGACCAGTTCCTGCTAAGTGCGGAAATGATGGAGGATATCCGTGCCCACAAGCACCCCGTCCAGGCTAAACAAAATTACTTAGATCATCAGTATACGCTCTTTCGAATCGAGCCTCTGCTAAAAAATTTCGCAACGCCCGGAGGCACGAATCAGATAAAGTCCATATGCTCCGTCGCTACGGGCTTGGCAGTCTCGTCGCCCTAGCCGGCAGGTATCCTGGGTATCCCCAGAGGGGGACGCCCACCACCCGATTGAAGGTGGCGGAGAAGTGGGTGATGTTCCGGCAACTCACCAGCTCGGCCACCTCGTACACTTTGACGTACACGTCACGCAGCAACTACTTGACCATGAGGATACAACAACGTGTCAGGTAACTTAAAACGGTGTAGTCCCTCTTCTTTTTAAACGTGTGGCTCAGATACCTCAGGGGAACGAACTCGTCCGGGGAGATACAAAAGCGCAGGATGCCCACCAGGTCCGTGGACGTGAGGGCACCTGGTTGGTTTTGCTGATTCACTTCATAGTGTCCAGAGTGCTACACAAGAAGTAGGAGTTGAGCTAGGCCTGGAGCATCCGAATCTAGGCCTGGTTCAGCTCCTGTTGATTTTCGATCATCGCCTGTTGGTCTCCTTCAGGGTGACCGCCATACTGTTGAAGTGCCAGGCCAGCTCCCCCCAGTTCGTCGTCCCAAACCCGACAGACGTACACAGACCGATTGTCCTGCACCACCTTCCCAATGTGCTGGCGCTCCCGCTCGATAGGCCAAACATCCGTCTGCTGAGCCGCAGACTCATGAGCACGGAGATGACCATGCGGCACCGGCGCCAGCCCAACGGTCAGCCCGGGCCGTGAGCAGTACACTCCCCGCCAGTAAGGAGTGGCTAGTAAATAAGTTTTTTAAGATTGGTCAGCAGCGTTTGTGAATATGCGACACGTTCCTAACTGAAAAGGTTAGGCGTTAAGCTGAAATCTAATAAAGAATAGGAAGGAGCTTTACAGATAAATCAGTTTCATAGAACTGATATTCCGACAAGTGGAATGACGGGGTAACGCCCGGAAACGCCTATTCTAAGACCACGTCGGGCATGGCGCAAGCGCAAAGACACATTAGTAGAGAAGTAGGCGGAAGTCCACCCTAACGGTCCACATCGAGGAAAGTGTCTCAGCGGTGGGGGTACGGATGATACGCTGGAGGTCTATAAAATCCCGATGGTGAAAATGCACGGTGGAATGCACTCAGGAAGCCATGAATGTACGGGTCAAGATGAACGAGTTGCAGAAATGCGGCTGCCTCTGTAATGGAAAAAGACAATTTTACTCATAACGAAAGGAAATCAACCGCGAATTGCGCCAGAGCAGAAACTCCATATGGCAACGTCTCAGAAGGAAATATATTTTCAGCCACATGCAGTCCGAGTGATGTATTAGGCTTGCTCTCTATAGCTGTTCCAAGCAGAAATTGTGCCCCATGATTGTTACAGGCATTCAACAGACAGGAAAAGTCGTCGGAGCCCATTGATGGTTTTAAATTTTTATTTATTTTTTTTGCTCCCAACACACGCTTTACGGATGACTCCAACTGTTCGCAAATCTTGGGTTCATTGATTAAAGGTGGCATCCCTTTCTCTATAGCTACTGTACACTGTCCACCCATTGCCACACAAAAGTCTCGACTTAGTTGACAGATACGATTTAGATGAGCGTGACGGACAGAATCATCAAAGGTCCGAAGCGTGCCACACAATGTGACCGTATTTGGAATGATATTTGGAGCTGTTCCTCCACTAATCGTACCAAAAGTTAGAACTGAGGGATCTGTTGCACAATTATTACGGCTAATCACAGTCTGCAGTTGCATTAACAGTCCTGCGCTCATCACAATAGGATCCACACAATCCTCTGGATGTGCTCCATGTCCCCCTGTCCCACTCACTGTTATTGTAATAGTATCACAGCTTGCATTACAGATACCTGGTAAAATCCCTATCGTTCCAAGAGGAAGCGCTGGTGCGCAGTGAAAGCCAATAATACCATCCGGAATTGGGGAAAAGATTCCTTTTTTCAACATGCTCTGTGCGCCATCGCAAGTTTCTTCAGCACATTGAAAAATAAGAAGGACTTCGCCATGCAATTGGTGCCGCTGTTGCGCAAGGTACTGCGCGCAGCCTAACAGCGCCGTAGTATGGATATCATGACCGCAGGCATGACTAATTCCAGTAGCTTGGGAGGAAAATGACAATCCTGTAGCTTCTTGAATTGGCAGCGCATCGATATCCTCCCGTATAGCCAACAACTTTCCGGGATGGTCCCCGCTTATTTTTGCTGCCACACCTGTCGACAGGCCCAGGTCTAAAATCGGAATATCATAAGATCTCAACATTTCACAAATAAAAGATGTGGTTTGTTGTTCCTGATGCCCCAATTCTGGATGCCGGTGCAAGTACTCTCTTACCGAACATAACTCTGGATAAGCAGCAACCGCCCAATCCATGACTCCAGTGCAGGTATTACTCATAATCAGCCTCCACCATCATACGAATGATTACTCGGTCAGTTTCCTTCATGCCAACTCGGCCAAGACGACTGATATTGTCAATGGTATTTTCTACTCCTTTAGCAACTAGCCCTTCACCGTTATAAAATTGCTGTCCCTGTTGGTACATTTCAAAACCTAAAATGCCCGCCTCTACTGCCGTTGCAATTTTTGCCGCACAGGAAGCTTTTGCTCCATCGCATACCATTCCAGACGCAATAGCCAACGCATTAACGATTGTGTGCACTATACAATCATAGGTACCTCCATGCAGATAGGCAATTCCCGCTCCCGCTCCCGCCCCTGCGCTGACAGCACCGCAGTATGCCGACAAGCGGCCAATCCCAGCCTTTTCATGCAATGTAACTAAATTAGCTAACAGGAGAGCACGATAAAGCTTCTCCTTACCCACACCCAAGTTCTCCGCATATTCAATAACAGGCAGTGAAACAGCAAGCCCTTGGTTCCCACTGCCCGAATTGATTACAACGGGCAGCTCGCATCCATTCATTCTGGCATCTGAGCCAGCAGCCGCCCTGGCTTTTGCCCGAGTTCGTACATCATTTCCATGAGCTTTCAGCAATACTTTTCCAATATTGGCACCATAGTTTCTCTGCAATCCCTCTTGGGAGATATTGGTATTCATTTGAATTTGCCGTTCCAACACTTCCTGTACATCGTTTAGATCACAAATCTCTACAAATTTATATATATCTTTGATGTTTAATACTGTTAGATTAGATTCATGTGCTTCTTCAGAAACAATAGGTGCAGAAAACAGAACTGTTCCGTTTTTCTCTTTCAGCACAATGTTTGTGTGAGTCTGTGCAATACGAACTTTTGCCCATTCCTTTTTATAAAAGGCAGTTACAATAATATCCAGTACCAGATTGGAAGCAGCTGGTGAAACGGTAATCTTAGTGTTGTCAAGATATCCCGTTTTTTTCAAAATGTTTTCCTCGCCAATATTAGAGATAACCTCCAACCCTGCGTTTTCGTCGCCTGCTAGTGCACCAATAGCCGCAGCTGTTTCGATTCCTTTCAGGCCTCCAGTATTGGGGACCACTACACTTTTCACATTTTTTATAATATTGCCGCTGGCCTCTACATGAATTCTATCCGGTACATGCCCCAATACCGAGCGTGCAACGGCTGAACAGTACGCAATGGCAATTGGCTCCGTGCATCCTAGAGAAGGAACCAATTCACGGGTTAGTATCTCTACATATTCTTGATAAATTGCATCTTGCCTATCCACATCAACCCCTCCTTCAATTTGATTCTTTCGATATCATACATAAGAAAATAAGAGCATCCGTGCAGAGGAATCAGAAAAAACTTATCTCCGCACGGATGCTCGTCATGGTCTCCCGATTCTAATCATCTTCACGCTGGTTGTATGTTAATTGCATTGGGGGGCGAGTCCTAGCTCTTGGAATAGCGGTTGGTAAAAGAAACAGTCCATAGCTTCTTTCAGCCCATTTTTTCCATAAATATCCCACATAGGCTCCTTAGAAGAATCTGCTTCCAGCGGGTAATTTCTGGAAAAGAAATCAATTGTGAGCGGTTGGCCTTGCTCTTTTGCAGACTGTTTCAACCGTTCCGCTGCATCTTTTTCCATATTTTGTAAGCCCTCACGTATGGCATCCATAGCCTGCTCTCCCAGTTGTGCAAGTGCTGTAGTGGCAATATGAGAATAGAGTTTAATGAATAGCGTACCAAATCCGGCCTTTCCATATGCCTGCTTCAGTTCACTCGTAGGTCCGGTATAACAGGGATCATACTCCTCAAAGCAAACAGGCTTTAAGTCTTCCGGGAGATTCTCTGGGCGCAGAATGACATTGAATGCACAATACTCATCTTCGGGTTGAGTCTGTGTTTTGGCGAGGTTTACCTTTGAATAGCCATATGCATAATGACTATAACTAGCATTATGAAACTCTTCACAATAAATCCTTCCAAGTTCAAGTACGCCATATCGCTTCCAAATATCAGCCATAGGGCAAAACAGCGTATGAGATACCCTCTCCTGTGCATTCAGAGTCTGCAGTTCCCGACGAAAGCGGGGATCAGGCGGCAAATCGGGTCCTACTGCAAACAAACTGTGCATATTGATTTTCACGTTGGCTTTCAGATGCCTTTCCCGCAAGCTTTCTGCCCGATCGCGACCAAATTTTCGCGTTCCTTCTCTCAGTGCTCGCTCTCCCTCCACGCCAAACTGTGCCAACAGCGGACCAGCTAAAAAAGAGTACAGCAATGTGTAACTATCGGCTAAGTTCATGATTTCCATTTCTTCTCGCGTATACATAGACCTGCCCTCATTTCTACAGCGCAAAAGTCGCTTGGATTTGTTCTACTACATTAATCCAAAAAATTTCCTTTTCTGCGTCTTCTAAAAAAGAAGTTGCACTGGTAAAAGTTTTTTGGTTGTAGGGCATTGGAAGAAACGCATTCATAAATACCGTGTCAAGCGCCCACCCCGCACGGTTCGCCTGGTCTGGAACGGCACATATTATGTCTTTTGCAAATGCCCTAAGTCCGCGGGCTAAAGCGGCAACCCCATCCACTCCCTGATTCTTTACATTTTGATAAAAGGCATCATAAAGATGAAGGAGGTTGCGTCCGGTGCTCCACGCCGGCGATGCCTCTGTCCCATTTTCGAATGCTTCCTGTTGCTGGGGCGTCATGTTAGCTGTTCGGTAATAAAATGCCAGCACACAACGATTATCTCTAGGACAAGTCAAAGAATTGGATACATTGGCCTGTCCTTTCCCTGATGTGTAGCCCTGAATAAGCGCATGGGCATATTCTTCGCAATACAATGACCCGGCAAACGTCTCATCCAGCGCTGACCACTGTTTTGCCAGGGGACAACTGTATACCTCTTGTAACTGTGCTTGTTTTGTATCTCGGAGAGTCACCCGGTAAAATCTAGGGTCCGCTCCGCAGCAGGGCTCTTCAGCAAACAGGTTTTTCAGGTTAATAGATATGCCAGCCTCTACCTGATGCCGCCGGATCCGCTCTCCCTTTTCCTGAGCATACTGCACAACAGACTGCCGCACAAGACGTTCTCCCTTTACCCCTCCCCAATGTATCAGTGACGAGGACAGGTAGGCATACAACTTTCCAAAGCAGTTAAACTGAAATTGTGCTTTGATTTCCTCTTGCGTATTCATGTTCAAACTCCTTTTGTGTCCACAATTACTCACTCTTGATAACATCTATACAAATCGGTTTTCCGCTAAATCCAGCATTATTTTCCCCTATCTTTTTTCTTCTCGTCAAAAAAGATCCAAATCATCCAAACCATAAAGAAAATAAGCGCAAAAATGTGCAAATAAATCAAAATTTCCATACAATTTTCTCCTTTCCACTCTTACCCATCACAGGCTCTTCACTGTCGCCTTAGGATCAAGAAGAGTAATCAGGGAAAACACTATAAAGTTAGCCAGTGTCCCAACCGCGGCTCCCGGCAAACCCAAGAAGGTAATCCCTGTTACCTCAAATACCACCGCTGTCACAGAACCAACGACCATAGCACAATTTGCGGCCAAGGCAGACTTTTTACAGTTATTAAAGAACAAGGCATACAGCATGGGAATGAAACATCCACCAACATAGGCCGCAGAAGCCAAGTTCCAGATACTCATAATACTCTGCATCCAAATGGCAACAACCAAACCGCCTAATCCCAATACCAGTGTGGTGCGCTTGGTAATCTTCAGCATTTTCTGATCATCGCACTCCGGGTTAATCACATTTTTATAAATATCGTTGGAATAATTGGTTGCAGCAACCAACAAATAGGAGTCTGATGTAGACAGAATGGCGGCCAATAATGCCGCAAAAACCAGTCCCCGTAGGACAGGGGGCAGTTCATACAGAAGCAGGCTGGAAAATGCTGCATCCGGCTTAATGTTAGGAATCAAAATATAGGCGCAGGTACCCAGCAGTAGGATTACCATATAAAAGGTATGCAAAGGAATCAGGGAAAGCAAAGTGCCTTTTTTGGCCGTTTTTGCGTCCTTACAGGCAAAAAATCTCTGATATCGGTTTCCATCAATTAGCGTGGTTAAAGATGTCGTAAAAATCAAACGTATAATGGCGGTGATATCATTGGGAACAGTTAGGTGACTTTGGGGAACAGCAGCGACAATCCCTTCCCAGCCCCCTACATTCTCAAAGCAGAGCCATGCAGCAAACGCAACGCCGAATCCCATAATAATGAATTGGACATAATCCGTTACCGCTACGCCCCAAAAGCCACTAAAATAAGTAAAGAGGAGAATGACGACTGTGCTGATGATAGCTCCGTAAACAAAAGGAATTCCAGTGACAACATTGATTACAGTACCAAAGGTCACAGTCTGCATGGCAGGACCAGTTCCCATCAGATACAGGAAACTGCACAATCCACCATATGCCTGTGCCGGTTTTCCGTACATCCGACCTAATACATCTGGCGCAGTAAATCCACCAAAGTTGCGAAGCTTCGTTGCCAAAAATAATCCTGTCACAATTGTGGCAATGTAAATCGCAATCATGGAGGGAAGGATAGTCAAACCTGACTCATATACATTTCCCACCCAACCATTAAGCACACCTCCGCCAATAGCAGTTGCCAAATAGGTTCCCATAAAGATGGAAATACCTAGCTTGCGGTCTGCTACCATGTAGTCTGCAGATGACTTAGTTTTCTCTTTACATTTAAGGCCCACTAATACGACGCTAACCAAATAAACCAGGATTACAATATAATCAATTCCACTCATCTGTTCCTCTCACTCCTTCTTGTAATAATCGCCTTGAATCTAAAGGTGCGGCCACATCCTTTTATGTGAATATTATATAATCTCTCCGCCTTTTACAGGTAGTATGAAAAAGCGACAACTGTTTAATAAAAAAGGAGAAGCTCAAGGCAGCTTCTCCTTTTTTAAACTAAGGAATATAATTTATGTCTCAGACCCGGGAAAGTATTCCTTCAAACCACGAACAAATTCTTTAGCGATGTCTGACAAAATATAGTCCTGGTGCTTCATCCAGCCAATTTCTGAGCGAATATTACAGTTTTCTAAACGGAGCGTTCTACGATTAGTGGCTGTTTCTGGTGAGGATTGATAAATATTATCACTATAAATAGAGTTTAAATAGTAGCCATGTGTTGTATTCAGGTGTTCAAAAATAGCTGATCGGGATGTTGTAGCAATCCGCTGCCGCGCACGTGGAATTCCCAATTTTCGGAAGATATCAGAGTATGGTCCGGATGCCTGTCCTGAATAAAGAATAACAGGATACCCTGCTAAAGCATCAGGAGAAACACTGCTTTGTTCTTGATGAAACAAAGGATTCGAACGCCCCACAGTAATACCAACTTCTAAGCTGGCCAGAGAATAGAATTGTATCTTTTGGGCTTTAAACTTCTGTTCTTCAGCAGGCAAATAGCAGCTCCAAGTACGATATACTCCTATCTCCGCAATCCTATCTGCCACCAAAGTAGGAACATCAGGTTCATACTCTTCATACTGCTGGATACATACACATTCATTTTTATACTTTTCCAGCAGCTTCCCACATAGAGCAGACACAAAAGGGAAACCCATACTTGCTACAGAAAAGCAAACTTCATTACGCTTGTTTTCTTCAAAAAACATATCCAATTGATCTAACTGAATTTGCAGGGGTTTTAGATATGCTACAACGCGATGTCCAAAGGGTGTTAACTTAACACCTTTAGGCGTTCTAATAAATATTTCATTTCCTAATTCCCTCTCCAAATTTTGAATTGCATTTGACAAAGCTGAGTGTGGGATAAACAAATTTTGTGCTGCTTTATTAATTGAAGATGTTTTTGCAATCTCTAATATATATTTCAGTTGTGCAATAGTCATTTTCTCCGCACTCCTCACATGAACATTCGTTAATATATACTTCACTTTTCTACAGCACATAAAGTTTAAATTAAATTTACATGATTATAGGCAGCTTGTCCATACTAAATAGTAGATTCATCTTCAGGTGGATGTAATGTTCAACATAGGAAGGTCTGTAAGGAATTGATAGGGATTTTATGGAACTGTTCCTGCTTGGATACATCTCTCTGAAGCGATTTGTAATGCGAAGAACGATTTAATTTCAGAATTCCGCATAGTTCCGCAATTGGATATTTCTTTTCGTGATGGATCACCTGAATAACAAGATATTCTCTTTCCTGCCAGACTCGGCTCAACCTCTTTTCCTCCCCTTTCCAGCTCCTTCTTTTCCCGCTCTGCGATTTCTTGATAGCTCTTTCCTTCCGCCAGACAAGCTCTAACAATTTCGACCCATTCGTCCAACATTGTATCCCGTTTGGCCATTTGAATCCCTCCGGCTTTTAAGAGGTCTTTGAATTTTCTATGGTCATTATAGCATTTGATCTATCCGCAGGGAACAGAGGGGCTTACAATTTTGTATTTCAAGCATAGATTCGTATAACTAATGTCCCCGTTCAGATATTCCTTTACTGCCTGTAGTTTTACCTGTACTGGATATTTTTTGTTCTTTTACATAGGATATAGCCCCTCTCCCCTGTACATCTCATACAGTCGCATTCAATTAATTTGAGAGACAATACACTTTCGATACACAGTAGCTATTGCTTTCTCCTCGCATAATATTTTCAACTACTCAAATTTTCTTTTCTACTGGCAGTTTCCCCTTATGCGGCCCCCTTTCGCTCTACTTTTTTACTTGTCTACTTTATTGGGCGTATATCACCGTGAGATTTATTTTTAATGTACCAGGGCCCCGCCGTATGGTGGGGCCCTGACTGTTCGACCCTGTTTCTGCTACGGCACCATTGTGCGAGGTTAGGTGGATGCGTACCTCTCACAGAAGGAAACGCCCTCACCGCTGGAGTGGTTTGGCACAGCGGTGTGTGGGGAGGTTTTTCTCCTTTTTGGGAGTGGGCAATAACTTGTGAATTTTTAGCCGGATGTTGGGGGCCTCTACTTCAATCCGGGCGCATATCCGTAACTCCCACCTGTACGTTTGGATTGATTGATGGATTGAACGCAGAGAGAGGGTTTCGTTTTGGAGCTCTCGCCGCTTTTGGCGGTAGAGTCCTTTCCGCTGGCCGGAAGGTCTCTCTCTATTTCCCCCTGTATCGCCCCGGTCAGTGTGTGCAACCCCTCCCAGATGCCCACTTTGTACTTCATCAGCAGCTTGGCCTGCACCACGTAGCGGTCAAATTTAATAACCTCCGCCATATTATACCGCCGTTTCTTGGGTGGGGCCGTATGCTTTCGCAGTTTACCCAGCAGATACAGGCAACGGAACTGCTGGCGCAGATTGAAAGTAGGCTCGCCACTATAGCGTGGCTGGGGCGGGCCTTTGGTGTCCACCTCATTCTTGCCACCCAGCGCCCACATGCCAACATCATCCCAGGACAAATCAAGAATAACCTGGACTTCCGTGTGTGCGGCAGAGCGGACAATGTACTCTCTCAGATCATTCTGGACAACACCAGCGCCGCCGATCAGATCCCCAAGGACGCAAGGGGCCGTTTCATCACCGGGAACGGCACTGTATTCCAGGGCTATTTGTTTGACGAGGGTCAGCTTTAAGACTGGGGGGCGGCTCCTGTGGCAAGGAAAAAGAAGTTCAACCACTACGGTACCGGGATACCCTATCACGAGGTGGAAGCCCTGGCCCGTGTCCTGCTCCCGGAGATACAGGCGTTTTTCGAGAGCGAGGAAGGACAGCGGGAGTTTGCCGAGTAGAAAGCACAACAGGGGAAGGACAAAAAGAAACAGAACTAATACATAAGGCGGGAACATCTGAAATGATGTTCCCGCCTTTTCTCAACGCCTCGACAAACTGGAATTTGTCAAAGAGGATCGTTCCAGTATTCCACGATATTTCCGTTCACATCATAAAAAGTAATGGTACCAGCATTTATAGGCAAGACAATCGCAAAAGGTTTATTGCTATCAATATAAATCCCCTGAATGGAGTTACCATCATCTATTTGTAGTTGTGTTACCTGCTGCTGATTCATAGAAATAAATGCTCGTTCTTTATATTCCTCTACTGTGAACTCTACAATTTCCCTTTCAACTCCTGAAAGGCTCCCACCGCCACGAAAGAAATATCCAAAGGAGAGCCCTGGACGATTAACATAGACAGAAAAAGTGTGGTCACTCATATCCTGGGGATAAGAAATATACGCAGCCATTGTGCCGGAAACATTTCCCTCGACTGTCCAATCATCCTTAATCTTCTGCGACGAACGAATATCCGCTTCTAAATTGGTTGAAGCCACCCCAATATCATTGTTGACATAGAGAAATCCAACAAACAAAATGCAAACGAGAACAACCCCCAGCGTTATCTTTAGAAAAACTTTTTTCATATAATAACCCACCCCTGCAACTTCCGATTTGTTCTATAAAAATATGATAACAGCAGGGAAAATAAAAAGCAAGGGCAGGAATGTTTCTCCTGCCCTTGCTTGTCATATTACATTGTCGAAAGAAATGATAAATCCGAACACATTACCCGCCTGGATAATGTAGTTCGGATCATCATTGTTTGGTCCGAGTGCCGAGATTCGAACTCGGGGCCTCTTGAACCCCATTCAAGCGCGATACCAAACTTCGCCACACCCGGAAAGAGCTGCCAGAATTTTCATCAGTCAGACAGCTTGTATATATTAGCATACCGGAGAAAAAAAAGCAAGCCCCTTTTTCAACTTTTTTCATTTTATTTTTTGGGCAGGGAGCTCACCCCCTGCCCTGATAGCGGCTGCTGTCCTGCTGTTTTCTCTCTTTGACCACAAACATCTCGTACAGGCGGCCCAGCAATTCCCAGGTCTGCCGGTCCATGATCCCGCTCTCCTCTAGCCCCGCCGCCCTCTGGAGCCAGCGGGTATTGGCCACCGAAGCAGGCCCATGAAGCCCGTCTGCCTGATCTGCCGTAATCCCATCGAAATATCGGGCCAGTATTCGGAGCATCGCCTGTGGAATGATTAGGAACTCCTGCTCATTTCCTGGATAGACCCGGGCTTCCTGTCCGGGGAACAGGCGCACCGGCCGGGGCTCTGCCAGCTTCCGCTCGAGAAGGATCCACCGCTCCCGGATGTCGTTCCAAGTTTCCTCGTCCACCATGCCGGTCACTGGAGGATGGAGCTCCCGTTGAAAGAGCATCACCGCCTCCAGAGTCCGTTCGCCAAACACACCATCCGCCACAATCTCAGGCAGGAAGGGATATTGCAGCGACAGCCTCCGCAGCATATACTGCAGACTTCTGACCGGCTGTGCCAGCAATTCCCGCTCCAGTTCATCTCGTGTCATACCAACACCTCTCCTCTCCGGTCCGTCTGGCCAAACCGCACAGTTTCCCCTGGAAATTGCCCGACCCGTGGGGTGTCGGCATAGCTGCTGGCATCCGAGCCTACATTGATAACCGAGACCGGCATAATCTCAGTGGCTGTTCTGGGGAAACGGACCATATCCCGGCGCATGAACTGGTCCGCCAGAGCAAAGTGGCCATAGATGGAGTTCCAAGTGACCTCCCCAACCACCCCATCAATCGTAAGCCCAACCAGGCCCTGGTATTGCCGGACAGCCTGGGTTGTGTTGTGTCCAAAGTCCCCGTCTACCTCGATGGGCAGCAACGCCTCGTCGAACTGCGCCATCACGGCCAGCATATATTGCAGGACTCGGACCTCAGGACCAGTATCCCCCTCCCGCAGAGTCCCAGGGAACTGGAACTCGATCCCATAAAAGGTCTGGCCCTCGCTGATAAGTTCAGCCAGTTTGGTGACACCCACATAGAGAGAGACCATTTTATACCAGGTTGCCTTTCCCACGATTCCGTCCGCGGTTAGATTGAATATCCGCTGGAATTTTCTGACGGCCTCCTCTGTCTTCTCATTAAAAGCGCCGGTAACCGGCCTAATTTTGGGAATCGCGGGATAATTTTGCGAGATGCGGTTAATCATGGTCTGGATCGCTACGACCTCCTCCCCCGCTGACCCCAACCGCAGGGGGTAGCCGGGATAGGAGCGAGTCATATCCTGGATCGGCGCTTCCACCACCAGCTCGATATCGTCGCCGTAGTAGCGGTAGAGGATCTCCATAGAGTTTGCTCCCTGCTTCGCCATGTCCTGGCTGCCCCATTGGGACAGTCCGTCGCAGGTGCTGGTGGTCCCATTGCAAAATTTGGCGGCCAAAGGCTCTACAAACCCCCGACGGCGGATATAGTCGTTAAAGATCTCATCCACTACCCGGCTGATGCTGTCAAAGAAGTTGCGCCCCCGGATGAATTTCTGGTCGTACTGGGTGGTGGAGGTAATATCAAACTCATAGCCCCGGCTACGGTAGTACTCCGTGTACACCCGGTTGAGAGCAAAGGAGATGATTGCCAACACATTGGCCCGGATGGCCGACAGCTCCCAGGTAGGGTATATCTCGCTGGAGGCCACATTTTTCACATAGTCCGGGAAGCTGACCGTAATGTTTTCCGCCCACTGGCTGGGCAGCCCCAGATGGACCGTAATGTTGGTTGGGATATAAGGAGTGATGATGACCGGCATTGTTCCACCTCACAGGCTCTGGGCGGTGATCTCCCGCTGGTCCCTTACCTGGAGGCTGGACTGGCCCTCGGCCAGCGGAATCAGCTCCATGTCCTGGGTCGTTTCCACCCCTGGGAATATCTGGACTCCATCTACCTGGAGCATAGCGTATCCGGGATGCTCCGCCCACACGCTGCATATGGCAAATGGAACGGGGCCATCTGTATGCGGGGCGGTACTCTCTCCCAGCAGCGGAGTCGATATCTGGAGCGGAAGAATGGCTCCGCTGCTGTCCGTGACCTGGAGGGAGAGCAGCTCCCGCCTGCCCCCCTTCCCCTCATGGGTGACCACCACGGTGGCTCCGCTAATTGGAATCTGTGCCCGCGAGGTATAAACCCTGATAATCAATGTACCAATATCGTCCATATGCGCCCTCCTGTCCGCGGGTTCTGCCCGCTTCTGTTTTCCCCATACTATGTCGGCGTACAGGTTGTTGTGCTTCGGGGTGGTAAAAAAAGCCGCCTGTTATAAAAACAGGCGGCTTTTAGCTTTTGATCTTAGCTCCAGCTCTCATCCAGTTCGGACCGCTTGGCGCGGCCCATCAGGTCCGTGATGACCGCGTGGACATCTCGGCCCTGGTAGAGCACCTCATAGGCGGCTTGGGCAATCGGCATCTCCACTCCGGCCTTTTCCGCCAGGGCCTGGGCATTAGCAGCAGCGTAGTAGCCCTCCACCACGGCGCCCACCTCCTGCATGGCCTCATGAATCTCTTTGCCCTGGCCCAACAGGATACCGCACCGGCGGTTCCTGGAGTGCATGGAGGTACAGGTGACGATGAGATCGCCTACGCCAGCCAGGCCGGTAAACGTCTCCTTTCTGCCCCCCAGGGCCACGCCCAGCCGGGCCATCTCGGCCAGTCCCCTTGTCATAAGCAGGGCCTTGGTGTTGTCCCCATAGCCCATCCCGTCACAGCAGCCAGCGCACAGGGCGATGACGTTCTTCAGGGCGGCGCAGATCTCGGTGCCCACCTTATCGTCGCTGGTATAGACACGGAAGCGGGAGTTCATGAACAGGTCCTGGACCTTTTGGGCTACAGACAGCTCGTCCGCCGCCGCCACCACGCCGGTAGGAATACGGCGCCCCACCTCCTCTGCGTGGGAGGGGCCAGACAGCACTACCACAGGGCATTTACCCTGAAGCTCCTCTTCGATGACCTGGCTTAGGCGGAGCGAGGTATCCTTTTCAATTCCCTTGGACACTGATACAACAATGGTCCCTGGGTCCACCAGCTCCCGCAACTGGGCTGCGGTGGTTCGAACAGCGAAGGAGGGCGTCGCCAGCACCACCAGACCACATCCCTTGACCGAGGATAGGTCGGTGGTCAGTTTCAGTTCCTCCGGCAGAGGCACTCCCTTGAGCATGGGGTTCTCATGGGTGTCCCGCATCCGGTTAGACTCCTCCTGGTGATAAGACCAGAGAGTGACATCGTTTCCGTTTTCCAGTAACAGCAGGGCCAGGGCAGTCCCCCAGGCGCCGCTGCCTACTACGGTGATCTTCATCAGAGTTTACCTCCCAATGTAATATTGTAGGGGCCAGTGTCCACGACGGCCCTCCAGTTCACGGTCTCATTTCGTAGGGGCACAGCACGATGCGCCCCCGGGCGGGCAGCTCCATGGGGCCGCCCCCGCGGTCATATCATTTCTTTTTACGCAGAGAAAACTTATTTTCCGTTCCGGAGAGCAGCCGCTTGATATTGGCCCGGTGCATATAGACCACCAGCCCGCCGAGCAGCAGCCCCAACAGGGTGATGACCCAGTCTTGGTAAACAAACCAAGTGGCCACAGGGAAGGAGGCCCCAGCCCACACCGAACCCAGGGACACATATCGAGTGAGGACGGCCAGGATGAGAAAGCCGCCCCACACGACCAGAGCGATCCGCCAGTCGATCATGATGGCGATGGTTCCTCCGGACAGGATGCCCTTACCCCCCTTGAAGTGGAACATACAGGGAAACATATGGCCCAACAGGCAGAACAGGCCCGCCCAATACTTGAACAGGACTACATAATAGGCGGCCGTAGCACCATCCAAAGGGAAGTCCGGCATGATGCGCGGGTCATATCCGCCGCCAATTTTAACCGCGATCAGAATGGCCACCACTGCCTTTAGCACATCGGTGAGAATAACCACAAAGGTCAATGGGCCGCCGAAGGTACGGTAGAAATTGGTCAGCCCCGCGTTGCCGCTTCCGTGGTTTCGCACGTCGTCCCGCAGGATATATTTGGATACGATCACCGCCCCGTTGAAGCAGCCGCAGAAATAAGAGATGACTGCCACGATCCAAAAATCCATCCGAGTGAGGAAAAATAAAATTGCGGAGCCCATTATCACTCCTCCTTATCGCTGCGCTGCCGCACGGTCAGCCGGACAGGGGTGCCCTCCAGGCCGAAGGTGGAGCGGATCTGATTTTCCAGATATCGCTGATAGGAGAAGTGGAACAGCCGGGCGTCGTTGCAGAAGCAGACGAAGTGGGGCGGACGGATGCCCACCTGTGTCATATAATAGATCTTCAACCTCCGCCCCTTGTCTGTGGGAGGCTGGACCCGGGCGGTGGCGTCGGCCAGGACCGAGTTGAGCATTCCAGTAGTGATGCGCATGGCGGACTGGTCGTTGACATAGTTAATAAGCTCAAAGAGCCGGTCCACCCGCTGGCCGGTCAATGCGGAAATAAAGACAATAGGGGCGTAGGTCATATAAGACAGGTCCCGCATGACCTCCTGGCGCATCTTGTCCATGGTCTTGCCGTCCTTCTCGATGGCGTCCCACTTGTTGACCACAATAATGCACGCCTTACCCGCCTCGTGGGCCAGTCCGGCCACCTTGGTATCCTGCTCAGTGACTCCCTCTTGGGCGTCGATCATGATCAGGCACACATCGCTGCGCTCGATGGCCATGGTGGAGCGCAGAACGGAGAACTTCTCGATCCGGTCATCCACCCTGGACTTCTTCCGCATCCCGGCGGTGTCGATAAAGAGATATTTTCCGTGCTGGTTCTCAAACGCGCTGTCCACAGCATCCCGGGTGGTGCCTGCCACGTTGGATACAATGACCCGCTCCTCTCCCAAAATGCGGTTGACCAGAGAGGATTTTCCCACGTTGGGCTTTCCGATAACTGCCACCTTGATGACGTCGTCGTCCTCCTCCTCGTCCTCCTCCTCGGGGAAGAACTGGAAGCAGGCGTCCAGCAGATCGCCGGTGCCGTGGCCATGGAGGGCGGACACGGCAATGGGATCGCCCAGCCCAAGGTTATAAAATTCATAGATATCCGGGTTCTCCCGCCCGGTCTGGTCTGCCTTATTGACTGCCAAGATCACCGGCTTGCCCGATCGGAGGAGCATATTGGCCACCTCCTGATCGGAGGCGGTCATTCCGGTCTTGATGTCGCACACAAAGACAATGACCGTGGCGGTGGAGATGGCGATCTCCGCCTGCTCCCGCATGAAGGCCAGGATCTGGTCGTCGGTGCCCGGCTCGATGCCGCCGGTATCCACAATATCAAAGGTGCGATTTCTCCACTCACACTGGGCGTACAGCCGGTCCCGGGTGACGCCGGGGGTGTCCTCCACGATAGACAGCCGCTGGCCGCACAACTTGTTAAAGAGCATGGACTTACCGACATTTGGTCTGCCTACAATAGCAACAAGAGGTTTCATGTAATCATCCTTTCATATGCCCTTATCAAAGCCCAGCAAAGCGGGTTTGATGTGGGGAGGAGGCGCAAGAGAATGCAGCAAAAAATGCCCAGACGTCGTTATGGGAGAAGCGGCCTTCGCGGCGGCGAGGGGCGGCCTGAAATATGCCGGTCTTTCCACATTCGGCTCCCCGCTATACTCTTTGATTGTATTGATAGTATTCTGTTTCTTCCTGGCTCTGGCGTTGGGCCATAGGGGTAATCTCCAGTCCGCAGATTGCGTCGCACAGCTCATAGCCGTCCTGCTCCACTGCCGTCACAGGAACACCAAGTTCCCGCTCCACATCGTCCACCGACACGTCGTCCAGAAAGACCCGCTCCCCGGAGCGGAGCATATTGGCCGGGATCAGCAGGCGCTCTCCCAGCTCCCGCCCCTTGAGCTGATGGATCAGATCGCCTCCGGTGACCAGTCCGGCCACCGTGATGGTCTCTCCAAAGAAGTGGTTGACGATGGGATAGACCCTGCCCTCTATTGTACCACATTTCTCCCTGGCCTGGGAAATCAATCTCTCCAAATATGGGGCGGCGGACACCCCGGTGGCGATGGAAAACGGGGTGGCGCCCGCCATCTCCTCCGGCTCCATCAGGTCCAGCGCCCGGCCAAACTCCCGGGAGAGCAGGGTGAGCATCCCCACCCCGTTGTCCAGCTGGGTAAACTCCTCAAAATACTCCTCCGGCGGGAGCTCCCGGCCAGCCAGGAGATAAAACTCATCCGAGCACCACGCCAGCCTGGTCCCCGCCCTCTCCAGATGGTGGGCGGCAAAGCCCTCCACCTGGTCGATGACCACTCCGGCGGTCTCTGTGTTGTAAATGGACAGGGGATACAGCCCCTCCCGGTATTTCGTCACGCCTACGGGGACCACCGAGATGCTGTTCACCGCCGGATACATCCCCGCCAAGTCATGCAATGTCTTATCCAGAGCGGGGCCGTCGTTGATGCCGGGGCAGGATACGATCTGGCAGTTCATGGTGATGTGGTTTTGGGCAAACCGCTCCATGATATCGATGCTCTCCCCCGCCCGCCGGTTCTTCAGCATCTCCGCCCGGAGCGCCCGGTCTGTGGTGTGGACGGACACGTTGATGGGGGAGATCCGCAGGTCGATAATCCGCTGCACCTCCCGAGGGGACAGGTTCGTTAAGGTGAGGTAATTGCCCATCAGGAAGGACAGCCGGGCATCGTCGTCCTTAAAATAGAGAGAGGGTCGCATCCCAGGGGGCATCTGGTCCACAAAGCAGAAGATACAGTTGTTGGCACAGGAGCGGGCCCGGTCCATCAGATAGGTCTCAAATTCCAGCCCCAGGTCCTCCCCCTCCCCCTTGCGGATCCGCAGGGTGCGGGTGGAGCCGTCTCGCTCCCGGAGGGTCACTTCCAGCCTGGGATCATAGCTGTAAAATTTATAGTCCAGCACGTCCACGATCATGTGGCCGTTGATGTGGGTCAGCGTTTCGCCCACCCGGATACCCGCCCGGTGGGCCGGACTTCTAGGGTCTACTGACTTCACAGCCGTCATGCTCATGGATGCTCACCTTCCTTATGGGGTCTATCGTAGGGCGTTCGAATCATTTTACAATAGGTTGCCCGGTATTGCAAGATTTTCAGCTCTTTCTCCGCCGCCTGCGCCCGGAAAATTCCTTGGACAGATAGAGCCAGCCCATTAGCTCCTCATCCAGCTCGCCAAGATCGGCCACCGAGGTGTGGTGGGTCCAGCGGTTGGGGTAGGGCTCTGTCGAGTAGGGAATGCGGGGGCTTTCCACCTGAAATTCCAGAAAAAAAGACAGCCCCACATAGATCCGCCCGTCCGGCCTTTTCCACCGGGGCAGCCATAGGGCGGCGAAAGAGCCTGGGCCTTTCCAGGTGATCTGGCTCTTCTGTACCACCACTTCAAAGTCACCCAGCCTATCCCGGACAGCCCTCTCAATCTCCAAATAGAGGAGCAGCAACTCAGGCTGTTTCATAAAAAACAGGTCCACCGAGAGGTCGTTCACCGCTCCATCCTCCGTTCTCTCAATTTGGGCACCTTTTACTTCCATCCTATCCCAATCCCTCCCCTCTGTCAACGAAAATTCACCCCTTTGTTTTTTTCCTATAATATGGTATGCTTACATCTGCGCAGGACCTTCCCTGTCAAAAAGAGAGAGGCGTGATCGAACATCCATGAAACATGAGAAGAAACGAGATTCCTGGGGCTCTAAGTGGGGCTTCATTCTGGCCTGTATCGGCTCCGCGGTCGGCATGGGCAACATCTGGCTCTTTCCGGCTCGGGTGTCAAAATACGGCGGAGCCACCTTCCTGATCCCCTATCTGATCTTTGTGGTTATCATCGGCTCCACCGGCGTCATCGGGGAGATGGCCTTCGGCCGGGCCACCCGGTCCGGTCCTGTCCACGCCTTTGGCGAGGCCACCAAGCTGCGCTTCGGCACCGATAAGCCTGGCAAGCTACTGGGCCTTATCCCGGTCCTGGGATCCCTGGCCCTGGCCATCGGTTACTCTGTGGTCACCGGCTGGATCTTCAAGTACACCGCCCAGTCCATCACCGGCGCTCTGTCCGCCCTGGACGGAGTAGACGCCTTCAGCGCCAATTTTGGCGCCACCGCCTCTGGAAACCTGGGCTGGCAGATCGCCGGCATGGCGGTCACCATCGCCATCATGGCCTTCGGCGTGGGACGAGGCATCGAGAAGGCCAATAAAGTCATGACGCCCCTGTTCTTTCTACTGTTTATCGGTCTGGCCGTCTACCTGGTCACTCTGCCCGGCTCCTCCGCCGGCTATCAGTACATCTTCGTCCTCCGCCCTGAAGGGCTCCTGGACCCCTGGGTATGGGTCTATGCCCTGGGCCAGGCATTTTTCTCCTTGTCCATTGCCGGCAATGGAACACTGATCTACGGCTCCTACTTGAGCCCTGACTCCGACATCCCCTCTGACGCCAAGATGGTGGCCCTCTTTGACACCTGTGCCGCCCTGTTGGCCGCTCTGGTCATCATTCCCGCAATGGCGGTGGCGGGCCAGCAGCTCAACGAGAGCGGTCCGGGCCTAATGTTCATCTACCTCCCCAATGTGATCCGCGGAATCCCCGGCGGGCCAGTCATCCTGGTGGTATTCTTTGTCGCGGTGGTTTTCGCTGCTCTGACCTCTCTGGTCAATCTGTTTGAGGCCCCCACCGCCACCCTCCAGGAGCTGTTCCACCTGCCAAGGCCCGCTGCCGTCGGCATCATCGGGGCCATCGGCATTGGAGTGGGCCTGCTCATCGCCCCTATCGTCTCCCAGTGGATGGACGTGTGCTCCATCTATATCTGCCCCATCGGCGCCCTGCTGGCCGCGGTCATGTTCTTCTGGATATGCGGCAAGGACTATGTACTCAAGCAGGTAAACCTGGCCCGCCACAAGCCTCTTGGGTCCTGGTTCTATCCAATGGCAAAATATCTGTTCTGCGGCGTTACCCTGCTGGTTCTGGTTTTGGGGGCTGTCTTCGGCAGTATTGGTTGAACGCTCTCCCCACTCACAAATACAGAGAGCCGGAACACAGGCTTGTGTCCCGGCTCTCTGACCAAATGGGGAAAACAAATGTGGAGGCCGCTTCTTTAACGAGCAGCAGTCTTACTCCTGTCCCAGGAATATGCCTTTACAGACTTCTTATGGGCGGCAGACCGGACTATCCTAGATACCAGCTTCACGGACAGAGCCAGAACAGACGCTACTAAAATAACGATAGCGGCAATCACCAGTCGAAGCAACATATAATCAGCTATCATAACGACTCACCTCTGTACTTTATTATCCGAATCCTGCCCTTTCGGATGAGCCTATCCTATTCCATTTCATAAAAAAATGGGATTAAGCAAAATGCCGCCGCATTAAATCCGCATTAAACTTTCCTGCCGCCCACCTGAAATCATATTCTCAAACGAAACATCTTTCCAATTTGCCTTTCCACCCCCAGTGTGCTATGATACAAAAAATATAGAGAGAGGACATGACCATGGAAAAGCTCTACGAACAAGACCCATTTCTGACCCGATTCTCCGCCCATGTAGAGTCCTGCATACAGGGCAAGCGAGGCTATGACGTAATACTGGACCAGACCGCTTTCTACCCCGAGGGGGGCGGTCAGCCCTATGACCTGGGCGTCCTTGGGCCGGTCCAGGTATTGGAGGTCCACGAGCGTGAGGGCCGGGTAGTCCACACCTGTGACGGCCCTTTGGAGCCCGGCGCTCAGGTGGAGGGGCAGATCGACTGGGAACGCCGCTTCGATTTGATGCAGCACCACTCCGGCGAGCATATCGTGTCCGGCATCGCCCACGCTAAGTGGGGGTGCGACAATGTTGGTTTTCATATGGGGAACGACTTCATTACCATCGATTTAAACGTACTGCTGGACGGAGACCAGCTCCAGGAGCTGGAGGAGGCGGCCAACCGCTATATCTGGGAAGACCACCCCATCTCCATCACCTTCCCTTCTCCGGAACAGCTGGCAACACTGGAATACCGGAGCAAAAAGGCGCTGACTGGCCGGGTAAGAATCGTTTCTTTCCCCGGCGCTGATACCTGCGCCTGCTGCGGCACCCATGTGGCCTCCTCCGGCCAGGTGGGCTTTGTGAAGCTCCTGTCCGTTCAGAAGTTTCGTGAGGGGGTACGCATCGAACTGGTGTGCGGCAGTCGGGCCTTGCGTTATGTAAACAGTATTTTAGCGCAGAACCACCAGGTGTCTACCCTTCTGTCTGCCAAGGCCTTTGAAACTGGGGCAGCGGTCCAGCGGCTGACCGAGGAGAACGCCGCTCTGAAGTCCCGGCTTCTATCCATGGAGGAGGATCGCTTTGCTTCCCTGGCCCGTCAGCTCACTGGGGCAGGAGATGTGCTTCTCTTTGAGGAGGGCCTGACCCCTGATAGTCTGCGCCGCCTGTGCGACGCCGTCCTCCAGACTTGTGGCGGGCGGTGCGCCTGCTTCTCCGGCGTGGATGGTCAGGGCTACAAGTACGCCGTTGGCCAACTGGAGGGCGACCTGCGTACCTTTGCCAAGGAGATGAACCAAAGCCTCAACGGCCGTGGGGGCGGCAAGCCCGGCTTTGTCCAGGGCTCGGTCCAGGCGGATCATGGGGCTATCCAGGCATTCTTTTCCGCCGCTGGATAAGGAGTTTCTATGGAATATACAGTATATCAGCTTCTCTGGTTCTTTCTGGCCTACTCCTTTTTGGGGTGGCTGGGTGAAACCGCTCTGGCGGCCGCCAAACGGCGGCGGCTTATCAATCGGGGTTTTTTGAATGTCCCCTTCTCCCCGGTTTACGGCCTGGCGGCTGTGTTGTTCGCCATCTTTCTGCCCGAACTGAAAAATACGCCCTTTTTTCTCTTTCTCTTTGGCCTGATTATTGCCACCGGCCTTGAACTGTTCACCGGCATCCTACTGGAACATCTCTCCGGCCAGAAGTGGTGGGACTACTCCAGATACCGCTTTCAATTCGAGGGTCACATCTGTTTGGGATACTCCCTTCTCTGGGGCGGGATGGCCCTTTTGTGCCTCTATTTTGGCAACCCCCTGCTGGTCAGGCTGGCCGGACTGATTCCCCGCTCTGTCGGTCAGCTCATCCTGCTGGTCCTGTTCTGTCTGCTGGCCGGCGACCTGCTTACCTCTCTGGCCGCCCTGCTCCAGCTCAATACCAGTCTGAAGGAGCCCAGTGAGCTCTCCCTCCGGCTCCGTCGTCTCACCGACCATCTGGATAACGCCGTCACCCGGTATATCCAGCGCCGTATGGCCAGGGCCTACGGCCTACGGCGGGAGCGGCTGGAGGAACAGGCCCGCCGCAGAGCCGCCAAAAAAGGAACGTCCGGAGTCTTTGCCCAGGGCTGCTGCTTTTACAAGCTGTTGTGGCTGTTTTTGATCGGCGCCTTTCTGGGCGACATGATTGAAACCATCTTCTGCCGTATCACGGCCGGGGTGTGGATGAGCCGAAGCAGCGTGGTCTACGGCCCCTTCTCCATTGTCTGGGGGCTGGGGGCCGTCCTGCTCACCGCTGTTCTGTACAAGTACCGGCACAAGAGCGACAGCTACGTCTTTCTTGTTGGAACCGTGGTGGGCGGCGTCTATGAGTATCTCTGCTCCGTTTTTACCGAGTTGGTCTTCGGCACGGTGTTTTGGGATTACAGCCACCTGCCCTTCAATCTGGGCGGACGCATCAATCTGTTATACTGTTTTTTCTGGGGCATCGCCGCTGTCGTGTGGCTCAAGTCCATCTACCCCCGGCTCTCCCAGTGGATCGAGCGGCTCCCTCTCCGGATCGGCCGGGTCCTCTCCTGGGTCCTCATCCTCTTTATGGTGGTCAACATCGCCGTGTCCTGTCTGGCCATGGGACGGTACACCCAGCGTCAGACTATGGACGCTCCGCCCGACACCGCGCTGGGACAGCTTCTGGACCGCCGTTTCCCAGACAGCCGCATGGAGCGCATCTATCCCAATGCTATTTTGGTGGACTGAGGTCCTCTAAACTCCTTGCGCCCCAATGGATTCCGGAGAATGTAAACCGCTGGTTAGCAGGATTCAAACCGCGAGGAGGTGGTCTTTTTCTCCCCTTTTTGCTAGGGTGAATGCAAAGGAGGCCGATGACCGTGACGACCGGACAACGTATCGCCGCCAAGCGCCGGGAGCTGGATCTGTCCCAGGAGGGGCTGGGCGAGGCTCTCGGCGTATCCCGACAGTCTATTTATAAATGGGAATCTGATTCCAGTCTGCCCGATGTGGACAAACTGGTGGCTCTCAGCCGCCTGTTCCATGTATCCGTCGGCTGGCTGCTCGGTGTGGAGGAGGACCAGGAGGAGCGCATCTCCAACGATCTTTCCCCTGCCCAGTTGAAACTGGTCGAGGAGATCCTGTCCCGCTATCAGCAGTCCAGCCAGCTCACCGCGGAACAGCAGGAGCGGGTGTCGGAATTGGTGGAGCAGAAGGTTCGGGAAAGCCGCTCCCCCCGCCACAGGCGCTTGCGTTACGGCGCCGCCTGTCTGGCCCTGCTGCTTGTCCTTCTGGCCGGGCGCTCCCTATTCGCCCGGTTGAAGGAGCTGGACCGCCAATACACCGACCTGGCCAATTCCGTGGGCAATATTACCTACTCGGTCAATAGTCAAATCGGCTCCATTACCAGCAGGGTGGAGGAGATCCTGAAATCCCAGAACAGTCTGGTGGCCGACTACGCTACCAATATCCAGTCGGCCGACCTGGCGTCCAATACTGTCACCTTTTCGGTCCGTGTGGTGCCCAAGACCTATACTGAGGGGCTGGAGATCCTTCTCCATGCTGATACCGGGGATGGGTTGGTGGACGTTCCCGCCGTTCCTGGACCGGGGCAGGAGTTCTCCGGCCAGATCACCTGCCCTCTGACAGACAGCATCACCTTATCCGCGGTCCTGGTGGACCAGGGAACACGCCAGACTCAACTACTGGGTAACTATTCCTCTCTCTACGGCAGCAGTCTACCAGTGGTAGATATCTCTCTTTTGGAGAGTGCCCTGTTAAATATTCCCCGTGGAGAGGACGGCCTGTTCCATGTGAGAGAGAATTATGGCTTCCTCACAGGGCTGTCCGCCTCCGTCTCTGCGGTCAACGAGGATATTGGTCAATCCCAGGTCAAGCAGGTCCAGCTCGGACTGTTCCGAAACCGAGCACTGCTCTTTTGGCTGGAGCCATGTAGCCGTCCAGACAATCATCACGGCTTTGAGGAGGCGGAGCAGTGGTTCCACCTTCCCTCCGTGGAGCTGGATCTCCAGGAGGGGGATGAACTGGTCTTCGCCGCCCTGGTCACCGACCAGTACGGCCGGCAGATAGTCACCCCCTCTCTCCCCGCTTCCCGAGTAGAGGGGGATGAGATCACCTGGTTCAGCACCAGCTTTGACTTCCCCAGCGAGCCGGACGGCTGGGGGCTTGCGGGATAAAAAGACAGCGGACTGGTCACAGTCCGCTGTCTTTTCCTATTCCTCTGTCTCCACCCGCCGGACCGCCAGATAGTAGTGCTCCTCCTCCGGATTCAGCTCCACGGTCCGTATCCCGCTCTCCGGCTCAAACCCAAAGTTTTGCCGAACGATCTCGATCTGCTCCCGGTCCTCCAGAACGGCGCTCTGGCCGGTAAAGGTGAGGGCGGAGCCCAGCCTGGTCACCAGGTCATAGCCGTATACGCCCTCGTTTTCGGTGTGGGCACAATAGAAATCGAAGCTGGCATTCTTGACCAGTTGGGCAGTCACTTCCACTGTCCCGCCAGCGGGGATAGTCACTTCCCCCTCCAGATAACATACACGGTCTGCCACTTCAAAGTCCACCTCTTCCAGCCAGCCGGTTTCATACCGCTCCGCCGGGTCCTCTGACAGCAGGCCGTAGCTCATCAGATAGCCGCACAGCAGGCCGTAGTACATCTCAAAGTCCACCGTGGCCTGGACGGGGTGGCGCAGGCCCCACAGGTCCTCGCTCCACCGCTCCATATCCGTCTCATAGAGCAGGGCGGCCACCTCCCGAAGGGCGGTATCCAGATCTCTCTCATACCGCTGGATATCCACCCCGGCCTCTATCTTTTTGTCCGTGTCCCAGCCCCCGGTGTTATAGCCCTGGGTGGTCATATTGGCCACGTCGTCCCCCAGGACAATTAAATAATAGGGTCGGTCGTGATCCCGTTCCCATTCCTGAGGAATGGAGAAGCTCTGGCCCATGATCCCCGCCTCCCGGTCGTAGAAGCCGCCATGGAAGCCGTAGGAGAGAACAGTGGTCCTGTCATAGTCCAGCTCGAACTCCACCCGGAGGGTGGGGTTTGGAAGGTCGGCCTTCTCGTCCTGCTCCGGCCCCCAGGGATCGGTGAATCGATAGACCGTCACCGGCACGCCTGTCAGGTCCGGGTAATCCCCCAGGGCTCCCTCCAGATAGGAGCCGTCGGACAGAAGATCCCGGTACGCCTCCCAGGAGTCCAGCCCCCGCAGGTTCAGCCGCTCCCCATCTGTCTGTCCCTCGGTGTCCTGAAAGCCGCCGGAGTATCCGCCGGGGTGAAGGACAGTTTCCAGTTCTTCGCCGTCCGCAGACAGGGTTGGCATCCGCTTCGTCAGGTCCCTCAGGGAGCTGACAAAGGGGTAGAGCACCTGGACCCTCTGCTCCTGGTCGGAGTGATTGGTCAGTACATAGCGGTCGCGGATCAGAAGATCCGTGGACCGGCTGGAGTAACCCCCATCGGGGAAGCTCTCCCGGAGATCACTTAGGATCTTATCGTAGCTCTCCTCCCCCCAGGCCGCTTCTTCGGCGGCCATCTCCTCATTAGAGATCCACCGGGGCACCCAGGGTTGAAAGTCCAGAGTAATCTCCCGCTGGGCGGTGACAGCCCCGTTTTCCTCCGCCAAGGTCAGGGGAAACACCGGGCCTGCATAGGACATGAAATTGGTCACCCCGTCCGCTCCGCTCCCGCCCAGGCCGTTGTTGGATGAGCTCCCCCCCATCCGGGGCAGATACCACACTGCCGCCCCCGCCACCAGGCACAGACAGGCGGCCAGGGCGGTCCACCGCCTCCAACGGGGGGCGGGCCGCTTTCCGGCCGGTCTCCGGGCCGCCTCATCTACCTTCTGGTCTGAAATGTCGCTCAGAGATTGAAAGATCCTCTCACTCTTGTCACTCACAGCACTACCCCCTCTCGCTCCAGATACCGCTTCAGACCCGTCCGCAGGCGGAGCAGCCGCTGGCTCACCCGGTTTGGGGACCAGCCCAGCTGACCGGACAGCTCATCCAGCCGCTGTCCGTACCAGTACCGGCGGACAAACAGAACTCTGTCCTCTCTCGGCAGACCGTCCAGCCAGCGGTCAATGGTCCGGGAGAGCTCCCGCGCCTCTGTCTCCTCCTCGGCGCTGGGGACGGCTGGCACACAGTCCTCCAGCTCCAGTACCAGCGCCTCCAGCCCTTCTCCCCGCTTCTGGCTCTTCCGGGCCCGCCAGCGATCGATGGACAAATTGCGGACCAATCGGACCAGATAGGCCCGCAGGGAGGCAGGCCGCTGGGGAGGCATGGTATTCCAAGCCCGGTGCCAGGTGTCGTTGACACACTCCTCCGCGTCCTCCCGGCTGGCCAGGATATTGTGGGACAGAGAGCGGCACAGCGTGCCGTATTTTTCGTCGGTGGCCGCAATGGCCCCCTCGTCCCGGGCCCAATACAGCTGGATGATGTCTGTGTCCTCCACGGCCGCACCTCCTTCCAAAATCCTATTCATCCTTCTAGACGTAAAAGAACGCGCGATATGACATCGGATTGATTTTTTATTTTATCATGGGCCGGTGAAAAAAGCTACGAGGGGCGGACCTCAGGTGCCGGTCCTCTGGCTGTATTTTTTTGTTTACTTTCACATGGTAGCCTGTTAAAATATAGAAGTATGGAGATATCCCCCACCCTTGGAATCATCGGGAGAAAGGAGCCTGTTATGTCAAAATTTTTGGATAAAGAGGCCAGCGATACCCTATATCGCGCCATTTTGACCCTGAAGGACGAGGACGAGTGCCGCCGCTTTCTCCAGGACCTGTGTACCGTGTCCGAGCTGAAGGCCATGGAGCAGCGGATGGAAGTGGCCATGCTGCTGGATGAGGGCCTGATTTACAGCGACATTCTGGAAAAGACTGGGGCCTCCAGCGCCACCATCAGCCGGGTGAACCGGTGCCTCCACTACGGGGCAGAGGGCTATCAGCGGGTCATCCCCCGCCTGAAGGAGCGGCGGTGATGAACAGCTACCGCTTTCTGGCCGGCTGCTATGACCAGCTGACCTATGATGTCCGCTATCCCGCCTGGGCCGACTATATCGAAAAGCACTTCCGCCGCCAGCCCCTGCCAGGCAGGACGGTGCTGGACCTGGCCTGCGGCACGGGCTCCCTCACCCGGGAGCTGGCCTTGCGGGGCTATGAGATGATCGGAGTGGACCAGTCGCCGGAGATGCTGGCCGAGGCGGCGGAGAAAAACCGGGGCGCCGCCCCCATTGAGCCCATCTTCCTGTGCCAGCCCATGGAGAGGCTGGACCTGTACGGCACCATCGACGCCTGTGTGTGTTGCCTGGACAGCGTCAACTATGTTACCGACCCGAAAAAGCTCCAGCGGGCCTTTGAGCGGGTCCACCTGTTTCTCATGCCTGGGGGTCTGTTTCTCTTTGACGTAAACACGGTGGAAAAGCTGGAGGGGCTGGATGGTCAGGTCTTTTTGGATGAAACCGAGGACGCCTACTGCGTCTGGCGGGCGGAGTACTCCCGGCGCGGCCGCATCTGTTCCTATTTCATGGATATTTTCCAGTTGGACGAAAGGACCGGCCAGTGGGAGCGGGGGGAGGAGCTCCACCGGGAGCGGGCCTACACCACGGAGGAGCTGACGGCCATGCTCCGGCAGGCGGGTTTTTCCCAAATCAGGATATTCGGAGAATTGAAAATGCGTCCCCCCGTGGACGGGGAACAGCGCGTTTTTTTCACCGCGAGAAAGGACAAGTAATACCTATGCGCGACGAAATCGTAAGAGCAATAACCGGCGACGGCCTGGTCAAAGCTGTCGCTGTCACTGGACGGGACGTGGTGGAGCGGGCTCGAAACATCCACAAGCTGCTGCCCATGTCCACCGCCGCCCTGGGGCGGGCTCTGCTGGGGGCCTCTATGATGGGCGACATGCTCAAGGAGGAGCAGGGCTCCCTCACCCTTCAAATCAAAGGGGGCGGCCCCCTGGGCACCATTTTGGCGGTGTCCGACTATGAGGGCAACGTCCGGGGCTATGTCCAGCACCCCCAGGTGGACCTGATGGAGAAGTACCGGGGCAAGCTGGACGTGGGGGCCGCGGTGGGAACCGACGGCACCCTTACCGTCATCAAAGACATCGGACTGAAGGAGCCCTATGTGGGGTCTATCGGTCTGTTTTCCGGTGAGATCGCTGACGACTTGGCCATGTACTTTGTGGAGAGCGAGCAGATCCCAACCGCCTGTGCCCTGGGTGTACTGGTAGGGTTGGACCAGTCTGTCACCGCTGCCGGCGGCTATCTCATCCAGCTTCTGCCTGGCGCCGACGAGGAGATGATATCCAAGATAGAGGCCGGGGTCCATGCCATGGGCTCGGTCAGCCACGCTCTAGCCGATGGACTGGACGGCGAGGGATTGCTGAAAGCGGTACTGAAGGACTTTGAGCTGGAGATCCTGGAGAAGCATCCGGTGGAGTACCGGTGCTACTGCTCCCGAGACCGGGTGACCCGCGCCCTCATCAGCATGGGGCGGCAAGAGCTGTCCGGACTGATCGCCGAGCAGGGCCAGGCGGAGCTGTCCTGCCAGTTTTGCGACAAAGTGTACCGCTACTCCAGGGAGGAACTGGAGGACATTTTGGCCAATATGTGAGCATCAGGGCTGGCCCAGGCGGGTCAGCCCTGATCTTCTCTTTTCGTAAACAGCTTGTGAGGCTCCAGGACTCTGTTTTAATTTTAGAAGATGCCGGAAGGATATCCTTCCGGCATCTCTCTTTTCAGCAGGGCAGTTGGCGGTGCCGGGGCATCGGGCCCTGGCACCAGGGCCTCCACACCACCGTGGCCGCCGATGCCTCGTTGTCCTCGGGCCTCAACTCCAGGGACAGAGCAGTTACCGCCGCCCGGTTGACAAGGACGCCCTGGGCACAGGCATCCACCTGCCCGGCCAGCAGCAAGGACCGGGATTGCCCGGAGGGGATATCCCCCAGCTCGTAGCTGCCAATCCAGGGCTGCCAGGTGCCGCCGCCGTCGGGTGACACCATCACCCCATTCAACTCCGCCGGCAGTTGGTCTGTCACTACCGCTTGCAGCGCCGTTTCTGGCCCCAGGTTGGTCACCTGAAGCACATAGACCAGCGTCTGACAAGGCTGGACGTAACCTGGCGCCCACTTGCTCAACTGTAGATCCGTGCCGCCCGCGATGGGTACCACGCTGGTGGATGAGTTATTTGTGGGATCTGGATCCGGCGTAGTGCTGGACACGACGGCCGTGTTGGTGACACTGGTTCGGGCCTCCACCGCCAATCCACCCTGGATCAGGAAGGACCGCGCCCCACCCTCCGGCAGTTCTCCAATAGGATAGCTCCCGCTCCAGGGGCCCCAGGTGGCTCCGCCATCCAGGGAGAACTCTACATTGGACAGCTCCGGCGGAGTGATATCCGCCAATATTACCCCTTGGGCAGTGCTCGGCCCCCGGTTGGTCACCAAGATAGTATAGGTCAAGCTCTGACCGGGCTGGACCGGGTCCACGGGCCCCGTCTTGACCACCGCCAGGTCAGCCGTCTGGAGCACCGGAGTCACATCAGTGGAACTGTTGTTGCTGGGGTCCGGGTCCGGGGTAGTAGAGGCCACCACCGCTGTGTTGACCAGGGTATCTCCCGCAGTTGTGCTTACAGTGCCCCGCAGCAGGACCGAGCGGCTCTGTCCGGCGGGCAGGATGCCCAACCCATAGGGGCTGGACCAGGGTGCCCAGGTGGCCCCGTTATCCAACGAGAACTCCTGTCCCAGCAGGGCGGCCGGAACCGAGTCGGTCAGAATCACATTCTGTCCGTCCGAGGGGCCGCTGTTTCCCACCGTGATGGTGTACTGGAACTGCTGGCCGGGCACCGCGGGAGAGGTCCCGCCCTCCTTTACCACACTCAGATTGGCGGACTGCTCCACCTCCACCGGTGCGGTATCCGTGTTGTTGTCCGGATTTGGGTCCGGTGTAGTGCTGGATACTACCGCGGTGTTGGACAGGGGGCCAGCCTGGGCCGAGGGGGACACTGTCCCTCGGATAAGGACTGTCCTGTTGTCCCCCGGCAGCAGGGTACGCAGCGGATAGGGGCTGGACCAGGGTGCCCAAGTGATCCCTCCGTCCACGGAGAGCTCGGGCCCCAGAAGGGCACCCGGCGTCTGGTCCGCCAGTTCCACGTTCTGGGCAGCGGAGGGGCCCGCATTGGTCACTATCATGGTATAGACCAGGGGCTCCCCCGCCCGCACCGCCACCGGTAGCCCCGTCTTGACCACCGCCAGGTCAGCGGAAACGTCTACCGGGATCCGTACCGTGTCACTGTTGTTGCCGGGGTCCGGGTCCGGGGTGCTGCTGGACACGGTCGCGGTGTTTTCCACCAGGCCCTCCGCGTCCATGCTCACCGTCCCCCGGATGAGCACCTGTATCTGCCGCCCATTGGCGATGGTCCCCAGGGCATAGCTTCCCGTCCACGGCTGCCAGCTGGCCCCGTTGTCCAGAGAGAACTCCTGCCCCAGCAGAAGGGCGGGCAGCATATCGGTCATCTGGCCATCCACCGCCGGGTCCGGGCCCAGATTTTGGACCAGGATAGAATAAGTCAGCAACTGACCATGGATAGCCGGATTCGGGGAAGCGATCTTAGTTACTGCCAAGTCGGCGGCAGTGTTTACTGGGGTCAGCTCCGTGGCTGTGTTGTTGGTGGGATCTGGGTCTGGAGTGTCGCTGGTAATGGTCACGGTGTTCTGGATGGTCTCAGCGGCATCCGCTCTCACCGTCCCCCGGAGGACAACGGTCCGTGCGCCGCCCGCCGGCAGGGTGCCCAGGGACAGAGACCCGGTCCAGGATCGGAAGGTCACACTATCCAGAGAATACTCCCCGTTGGACAGCTGGTCAGGTAGGGGGTCGGTAAGGCGGACGTTCTGTCCGTCCGCCGGCCCCAGATTGGAAACTTCCACGGTATAGGTCAGTACCCCGCCCGCAGATACCGGACTGGGCGCCCCGGTCTTGGTAACCGCCAGGTCGGCGGCCAGGTCAACGGGTGTAATATCCGTGGAGGTATTGTTACTGGGGGCCGGGTCCGGGGTGGGACTGGTCACGGCAGCCGTGTTGACAATGGTCTGGCCGGCCGCAGGGCTGACTACGCCCCGCAGCAGCACCACTCTGGCCACCCCTGGTATCAAAGTCCCCAGGGGGAGAGTTGGGCTCCACGGCTGCCAAGTGGCTCCGTTGTCCAGCGACCACTCCAGGCCGTCCAGTCCAGCGGGCTGCTGATCCTCTAAGGTGACATCTACCGCGCTGGAGGGGCCGGCGTTGCCCACCGCGAAAGTATAGGTCACCCGGTCCCCCGGACGGGCGGGTTTGGGAGCGCCCAGCTTCAGCAGAGACAGGTCCGCCTCCTCCCCCACCGGCACCTCCACGGTGTCTGTGTTATTGGACAGGTCCGGATCAAAGGTAGGGGAGCTAACTACGGCGGTATTGACGATGCTCCCCGTGGCCGCTGGGTCCACGGTCCCACGGATCAACACTGTGACGCTGTCCCCTGACGGGATGTCACCCAGAGGGGTCGAGCCGGCCCAGGGCTGCCAGGTGCTTCCCCCATCCAGGGAGAACTGGGGGGACAGCATCTCTGGGGGAACTGTGTCAGTGAGTTGGGCATCCTGTGCCGGGTCGGGGCCATTGTTATAGTTTTTGATGCTGTACGTCAGCGGCCCCCCCGCAGTAGCGGGATTGGGGTCCGCCGTCTTGGTCACCTGCAAGTCCGCTGTGGGCTCCACCACCGCCCGGGGGCAGATGGCCCCGTCGTTAAAGGAGGCAAAAAAGGTGGTGGAGAAGGGCACTCCTACGGCAGTGTTGCCACTGTGGGTATAGCGGTATACCGTTCCGTCGTTGTTGGCGATGGCGTAGACAGTCCCGGTGCTGTCTATGACCACCGCGCCGAAAGACGCATTTGGATTGGGGGCGGTGGTGGACAGGGCCGTGACCTGGCCAGTGGTGGGGACGATTCGAGTGAGCACCCCGTTGCGCTGCACACCGTACAGGTTTCCGTCCGCCGGGTCGTAGGCCCAGTCACTGATGTTGACCGCGGAGGACAGGGGCGTGCCATAGTTTGCCGTCTGCTCCACATGGCCCGCTCTGGGGTCTACCAGCTTCAAATAGGTGGCCGAACCGGGACGCAGATCCACTGTGTAGTAGCGGGCCGCGTCATTGATATACAGGTAAAAGAATCCGGCCGCGTCAAAGGTCCCGGTGTTGTAGCCGGCAGCCGGCAGTCCGTTAGGGCGAGTCAGTTGGGTCAGGGTCCCGTCCCCATCTACACGCACCAGGTTGTTGGTCGTCTGGTCATAGCCATAGAGATAGTTATCCAGGGGACTGTACCCAATGGCGTTTACATCGTGGGCTGGGTCTACCGCCCCGCGCAGCACCGACTGCCCCGTGACCAGATCGATGTCGTACCAGTTGGTGGGCCGCCCTACAAACTGAATCATCCGGCTGGAGCAGGGCAGCGGCGCGCTCAGGGCGTCGTGTCCGAAGTTCTGTCCGGAGAGCTCCGCATTGGATTCCACTTGAGCGGCAGTCACGGTAACATCCGCTTTGCGCGGAGTATTGGAGTGGAGATAGCCCGCCGGCTGTGGAAAAGCTGAGGGCGGACATGAGGTGGGTTGGACCACCGGCTCATATATCGTATAACTGCCGGCGGCCGCCACAGAGAAGGAATAGCGGCCAAAGGCGTCGGTCTGCACAGTAGTACAGCTGCCTACGGCCCTGTATAATGTCATGGAAACGCCGGGGATCCCCGGTTCGCCCCCGTCAAACTGACCATTTCGGTCCAGGTCGTCATAGACGACCCCGGTGATGGTGGCTGGCATTTGAAATACATCTCCCTGTTAAAATTGGCGGCTGAAAATTGGCCTACGCCGCCACTCCATATTATGCCATGCCGCCTTCTTAGGGCACTTGGACCGGGTATTCGAAGGCTCCCGCCTCAGAAACGGCTTCAAAAGGAGCGATCTTTTTTCCTGCCAGCAATAGCCCAGGCTCTATTTTCTCCTGAGCAATACACGATGGATGAAATGCCCTCTCACATGGAAACATCTTTTCATGTAAGAGAGCGTTTTGTCGTTCCAGGGCACAAGGTTCCTGTCCCTTTGGTAAGTTTGGTATCAATTTGCAACATAAGCCCTGCAAAAGAGGATACGAGCCGACCCTGAACGGTTACACTAAGAGGAAACATGGAAAGGAGCGGGACATGAAAAACAGGAGTATCAGCGGAGAGCATCTGATCCGGTTTCGGAAGCGGCTGGAAGATGAGGAGCGAAGCGCGGCGACGGTAGAGAAATACCTGCGGGATGTGGCGCAGTTCGCGTCCTTTCTGGCGGGCGGCGTAGTAACCAAGGCCTCCGTTGCCCGGTGGAAGGAGCGCTTGCTAGAGGAGGGCCAGTCTCCCTCTACGGTGAACGGCAAGCTGACGGCGCTGGACCGCTTTCTGGCCTTTGCCGGCTGGGCGGACTGCCGGGTGCGTCACCTGAAGCTGCAGCGGCGGCTGTTCCGGGACTCGGACCGGGAGCTGACACGGGAGGAGTACGGCCGTCTTGTAGCGGCGGCGGGCGCGGCCGGAAAGGAGCGGCTGGAGCTGCTGCTGGAGAGCGTCTGTGCCACCGGGGTCCGGGTGTCCGAGGTAAGATATCTCACTGTGGAGGCCGCCCAGCGGGGCAGAACAGAGATATCTCTCAAGGGCAAGATCCGTGCCATTCTCATCCCTGGCAAGCTGTGCCGCAAGCTGCTGAAATACGCCAGGAAACAAAAAATCGCCTCCGGTGAGATATTCCTCACCAGAGGCGGAAAGAGCTTATCCAGGAAACAGATCTGGGCGGAGATGAAGGGGCTCTGCCAGAAAGCTGGGGTAGCCTCCTCCAAGGTCTTTCCCCATAATCTGCGCCACCTATTCGCCCGAACCTTCTACCGGGCATGCCGGGACGTGGCCAAGCTGGCCGATGTGTTGGGCCACTCCTCCATTGAAACGACCCGTATCTACCTCATCTCTACTGGCGCCGAGCACGCCCGCGCCTTGGAGCGGTTGAGGCTGGTGTCCTAGCCTTATAGACAGAATCAGCCTTCTGTCCCAAAAAATTGAGAGGAAAAGGCTGATACATCCATTACATAACAATAATCATATCAGGGGAAGGCCGAAAAAGCAAGTGTTTTTGCCTTCCAAGGCATGAAAATCAGGACCGACGAATCCATTTTTTCGCCGGCCTGTGTTTCCATGCCCATGATTTGACAAAAAGTCGCTCTCCAGAGCGGCTTTTTTATTTTTTCCGCCCTATGAAGCGGCTATTGAGGACAAAAGGGCCGCTCTCCCCGACCTTATCCAGAACAGAAGGCTGATTTTGTCATCCTTCCAAGTGTTAATGGACAAGGCAGCATTTTTAACACCTTATCCTATTATGACAGAAGGCTGATTCTGTCCTGAAGGCCGAGAAGGTTCTTGTAGGCTGGGCCTTTTTGTCCCGTGCGGAAAGGGGATGAGGATATTCGGAAAACGATGTATCAGTTGTGTCGGCAAACGGGCCGTGAGGAACTACTGGATCAGTGGCACCCCACGAAAAACTTGCCGCTGACGCCGGACACAGTAAGTGGCGGGAGCAGCCGCCGGGTCTGGTGGCGGTGCGGGAAGGGGCATGAGTGGCAGAGCGCCGTGTACGCCCGGGTGAGCGCGGGGGCCGGGTGCCCCTATTGCTCTGGGAAGCTGGCCGTCCCCGGCCAGACCGACCTGGCATCCCGCTTTCCGGAGGTGGCTTTCCAATGGCACCCCACGAAAAACGCCCCTCTCACCCCGGACCAGGTGCTCCCCGGCAGCCACAGGCTGGTCTGGTGGCTATGCAAAAAAGGGCACGAGTGGCAGGCCGTGGTCAAGTCCCGGACAGCCGGCAGCGGCTGTCCGGTGTGCAGCAACCGGGTAACTGCCCCTGGGGAGAACGATCTGGCTGTCACCCACCCGGAGCTGGCCGCCCAATGGCACCCCACGAGGAACGGGTCGCTGAAGCCTCAGGAGGTGACGGCTGGGAGCCGCCGAAGGGTATGGTGGAAATGCTGTCGGGGGCATGAGTGGCAAGCCAGAGTCCTGTCTCGATCCTTTGGGGGCACAGGCTGCCCCTACTGTGCGGGCAAGCGGGTAATCCCTGGGGAGAACGACCTGGCCAGCCTCTACCCGGAGGTAGCCGCCCAGTGGCACCCAATGCGGAACGGCGCTCTGGCCCCAACTCAGGTGTCGCCGTACAGCAACCGGAAGGTGTGGTGGCGGTGCGAAAAGGGCCACGACTACCAGGCGGTGGTGGCGGCCCGGACCATGGGTGGGAGCGGCTGCCCCTACTGTGCAGGGCGGAAGGCGCTGGCGGGCTTCAACGACCTGGCTACTCTGGCGCCGGAGGTGGCGGCCCAGTGGTACTGGACGCTCAACGGCAGCCTAACGCCGGAGCAGGTTACGGCCGGGAGCCGGCGGAAGGTATGGTGGGAGTGCCCCTATGGCCACGTGTGGAAGGCGGCCATCTACTCCCGGACGGGAGAGCAGCACAGCGGCTGTCCCGTCTGCGCGGGCAAAGCCCGAAGCCGGCGGGCCCCAGCCCCAGCCGCCTGGGCGGCCAATCAGTCAAACAGCGGTATAGGCCGCATTTGAACCTATGAAACACCTTAATACGCAAGGAGGAAATGAGTACATGAAGAAACGATTGACAGCGATCCTGCTCACTCTGGCGCTGGTCCTCTCCCTGGGTCCGGTGTCCGTCTGGGCGGCAGGCGGGAGCGGGCTCTCGCCGGATGATCCTATGGCGGTGCCGGAGGATGGCATGGTCATCAAGGGCGGGACCTACTACGGTATTTCCTACGAATGGTTTAAAGGCATCAACCCTAACAAAGACACCATGTATTTTTCTATTCCATTGCCTGAAAAAGTTACCACTGTCATTGCTGATGGGTTCCGGGATTCATGGAGTTCAGAGAAAGAAAACAATGGCGCCGCCACCTATTATAGCGGCAGTCGGAAAACTGACTGGGCGCACTACAACGTAGTCACCATTGACTTCTCCGAAGCCGCCAATTTGACCACCATCAAAAGTCAGGCGGCGATGGGTGCGCCCCTCACCGGCGTGCTGGATCTGTCCAATACAAAGGTACAGACGATAGAAAAGAGCGCCTTCAGCGGGTGTACAGGCCTGACCGGCGTGATCCTGCCCGATACCCTTGAGGTCCTGGGGGCGGCTGACGGCAGCAGCGGCAGTGTTTTCAATGGGTGTTCAGGGCTGGAGTTTGTCCGCACAGCGAACAGCGAGGAGAGTACGGTCTTTGAACTGCCGGCCGGCCTGAAAGCCATCGGAAAGCAGACTTTTAAAAATGCATTTTCCGCCGAAATGGATGTGAAGGTCGTTATCCCAGAATCCGTGGAGACCATCGGCAGCGAGGCATTCTACAGCGGACGCATCTCCCAGATCGTGATAAAACGGCTGGGAGACGGCTGGGACTCGAACTACACCGGTTATAACAGCAAAGCCTTCCATACCGGAAACAGCAGCCTGCTGATCATCTTTAATGACGACAAGAGCTATCAGGATTACAGACTCAACCGCAGACCCACAAGCTCTTCCATTATCAATGCCATGACCCATCCCCTGACGATTCGATTTGGCGACACAGGTATTCAGCAGGAAAAGCTGAACTATCAGTCTATTCAGTATACCCGGATTGAGGGTACTGACTTTTGGGAGAAGGATACAACATATACACTCCCCACTCTGGATAATACGCCGGATGAAAAGCCTGGCTACGATATACAATGGATGTTGGGCGGCAGCGCATTGACAAACACGGGGAAAGTGGATACCAATCTGACAAACCCCCAGGCCAAGGTGTCCTATTCCCTGCAAAACCCCACAGTCCAGTTTTCGGTGGACGGCGTCGCTCAGGCAAACGGGAACCTGACCGTAGAGCTAGATGACCAGGAACATACCGCCGGGGTACTGGTGTCCCATCCGCTGCTTCTGGAAAAACAGGGCAGCACGGAAGATGAATATGTCTACTTCCAATACTGCTGGTGGGACGAGTACGACCAGACCCCAAATGGCCCGCGCAGCATTGCGGAGCCAGATATCTTCTCTAACAGCGAGGGAAGCGGCATCCTGAATCGTGTAAAGACAAAACGTTCAGAAATTCCCATTGAGAGTAAAGACCATGAGAGAATCAGCCCCAACCAGTACATGGTAGAGATTTACGGCTATATCGTCAGGAATGGTGGAGAGCCAGAACTCTTCTATAAATCACATTATAATTTTATCGACTTCGGAAGCGACAACGATTACGAGGCGACAGTAACCAATTCTTACGTTTTCCAGGTGACGGTCATAGAGCCCAAGACCATCACGATTGAATCCCAGGACATTACGGCCTATACCGGCGGCGACTCCATCAACGACGACTCCTTCCCCACGGCCCGCTACAAGGTGACGGGTGCGGAAAACGTCACCTTGGGTGAAATCGTTGTCACTGGCAAAGCGGGCGTAGAGTACGTCCTGTCTGACATTGAGGAGGGAGAAATCGTCCTTCTGCCCTGGCTGGAGGAGGGCTTTGTCCCAAAGGCAGAGGCAAACGCTCTGTCAGACGACGGCTTCGATACCGCAGATGATGACCGTGAGGCCGGCCTGTACGACATCGTCGCCACCAACCTGAACGAACTCACTGTGGAAACTAAGGACGGGGACCCGGTAGATATCGACTTCTACCCCGGCACCCTGACCGTGCGCAACGTATCCGATCCGGACAAGGTTCTGGACAACACCGTAGACATTGCCCAGCCCGTGGTCCACAGTGAGGACGACGTGGATACCGACGACGGAATCGCTGTGGCCGTGATTCCCGATGGCGCGCATTTCTATACCAACGGCCAGGAGGACCTGGGCGTGCTGGGCACGGATACAACCGATCCCGATGCCAACCCACAGATTGCCCTGCTCTTTGACGATATTCTCGAACGGGACGCTGCGGCCCAGGCCGACACGCAAGCGTTGTTGGCAGAGCGCGCGGCTGAAACGGGCCATGCCCTCACAGAAAATCAGTATGAGTTCAAGTATCTGGACCTCATCAACGAGTACGACGGCAACGCCTGGGTAAGCACAGACCGGGATATCACCATCTTCTGGCCCTACCCCGAAGCGGTCAAGAGCAGTTACAACGACTACACCTTTAGCGTCCTGCACTTCGAGGGTCTGCACCGGGAGTACCAGATCGATACAGCGGAGGACATGGAAAATCTGATCGATGCCTCCAACGTGGTTTCTATTTCCGCCGCCAAGACAGACAAGGGCGTGAAATTCAGCCTGAGCGGGGACGCTGCTAACGGCAGCTTCTCCCCCTTCGCCCTAGCCTGGACGAAGGAGAGCGGCGGCAGCTCCGGTGGAGGCGGCGGCACCACCCGTTACACCATCACGGCCAGTGCGGAGGATGGCGGCTCCATCAGCCCCAGCGGTTCCGTCCGTGTTGCCCGCGGCAGCGACAAGACCTTCACCATCCGGGCGGACAGCGGGTATGAAATCGCCGACGTGCTGGTGGACGGAGAAAGCGTGGGGGCCGTTCGCTCCTACACCTTTGAGAACGTCCGGGAGAAGCACACCATTCAGGCCCAGTTCGGGGCTGTCAAGCCGGTGGCTGACCCTGACCACACCGGCGTATCCAACTGGCTCAATGCGGAGGACCACATGGCCTATCTGACCGGCTACCCTGACGGCACCTTTGGCCCCAACCGGAGCATGACACGGGCGGAGGTGGCCCAGATGTTCTACGCCCTGCTTCTGGACCAGGATGTGAAGCTTACCGTATCCTTCTCCGACGTGCCCACCGAGGCGTGGTACGCCAAGGCGGTGAACACCCTGGCTTCCCTGGGTATGGTGGACGGCGTAGGCGGCGGCCGGTTTGACCCAGACCGGGCCATTACCCGCGCGGAGTTCACTACCATCGCCATGGGCTTCGCTCACAGAGTGAGCGAAGGAGAAGCCGGCTTCTCCGATGTGTCCGAGAGCGACTGGTTCTATCCCTATGTGATGAGCGCCTCCCAATATGGATGGATCGGCGGGTACAGCGACGGCACCTTCCGCCCCAACAACACCATCACCCGGTCGGAAGTGACCACCATCGTAAACAATATGCTGGCTCGGGCGGCAGACAAGGACTATGTGGACGCCCACGCCGACAGCCTCCGTCAGTTCCCCGACGTGGCCGAGGGCTATTGGGGTTACTACCAGATCATGGAGGCTGTCAACAGCCACAACTATACCAAGTCCGACGGCATGGAGGATTGGACTAGGTTGAAGTAACAGCGCCCATCTATCCCCTGCCCGCCTTCTAATTAAGGAGCGCAAAGGAGGGAGCCGTTCCAACTGGAACGGCTCCCTCCTAAATTTAGATAAAATTTCACTATCGCTGACTTTTGCCACAATTACTCCCACTCGGCAAATTCAGATATAGTAGGGTGTATTTGAGGTGATTTCGCAGGAAAAACTTTCGCAAATATGTTAATATTCCA
>NZ_JAOQKF010000011.1:0-131401 GCF_025567565.1 Muriventricola aceti
CAGCTGGCGGCCATCCTGTACCGCTACGCCCAGAACGAGGGGTACAAGACCAGCCAGAGCGGCAAGGGTACAGAGGGCTATCTGGACGCCTCCTCCATCTCCAGCTATGCCGTGAAGGCCATGGACTGGGCGGTAAACGCTGGTCTGCTGTCCGGCAAGGGGAACAACACCCTGGCGCCTACCGCCGGGGCCACCCGCGCCGAGGTAGCACAAATCTTCATGAACTTCTGCAAGGATATTGCAAAGTAAGATTTTGGGGGCACAGCGAAATGAGGAAATTCCCATAAGGAAGTCTTCCCATGGAGAACCCTCACGACAATTTAGATCTGCTTTGAAGGAGCCGGTGTGGATTCTACCACACCGGCTCCTCCCGATTTTTGGTCCAGGATTCTTCAATTTTCGTTTTACTTTCCTCGGACCGGGACATACTAGCGGCCACTCTCTTTTGAATAAAACATAATACCTATTGACATAGTAGGTAAATTATGTTATTATCTGCCTATCATTTATGGAAAGGAGTTTGCTTTATGCAAAGTATATTTCAATCACTCTTGCGTAGCAATTTCCGATGTGGACGAATGTTGTGCTTCCGGACGTGTGATCTGGCTAGGCGCATAACATTTTCTTGTTTGTGTCTTTGGTAAATACGATATCAATAGGTCCAGATACCTGTCCGGGAGTTGTGTGCTAACCCCAATTTTCCATATCAGGGAATAATGAAAGAGGTATCTGTTATGAACAACTACAAATTTGAAACGCTGCAAATTCATGTTGGGCAAGAAAAGCCAGACCCTGCTACCGATGCCCGCGCTGTCCCTATTTACGCCACCACATCGTATGTGTTCCACGATTCTGCCCATGCCGCCGCCCGATTTGGGCTGGCTGACGCGGGAAACATCTACGGTCGTTTGACCAACCCTACCCAAGGAGTGTTTGAGGACCGTATCGCCGCACTAGAGGGCGGCGCGGCTGGATTGGCTCTGGCCTCTGGTGCGGCGGCCATCACCTATACTATCCAGGCTCTTGCTAAAAAAGGTGAACATATTGTAGCGCAAAAAACCATCTACGGCGGCACATCCAATCTGTTGGCTCATACGCTACCCTTATATGGGGTGGAGACTACCTTCGTTAACATTCATGATTTGAGTGAGGTAGCTGGGGCTATTCAACCCAATACCAAGGCCATCTACATCGAAACACTGGGCAACCCCAACAGTGACATTCCAGATATCGACGCCATCGCACAAATTGCCCATTCCCATGGTCTGCCCCTGGTGATTGATAACACCTTCGGGACACCCTATCTGATCCGGCCAATCGAACATGGCGCGGATATCGTCGTCCACTCCGCTACCAAGTTCATTGGCGGACACGGCGCTGCTTTGGGCGGCGTCATTGTGGACGGCGGCACCTTTGATTGGGCAACGTCGGGCCGGTATCCATGGCTGTCCGAGCCAAATCCCAGCTATCATGGCGTTAAATTCACCAAGGCCGCCGGAAAGGCTGCCTTCGTCACCTATATCCGCGCAATCCTCTTGCGGGATACCGGGGCCGCTATCTCTCCCTTTGCCGCTTTCTTGCTGCTCCAAGGGACTGAAACGCTGTCCCTGCGGCTGGATCGCCACGCAGAGAATACTCAGAAGGTGGTTGAGTACCTGGTAAGCCATCCGCTGGTGGAGAAGGTCAACCACCCCTCCCTGCCCGACCACCCTGACCACGCTCTATATCTGAAATACTTTCCTAATGGAGGCGCATCCATTTTCACCTTTGAGATCAGAGGAGGCAAAGAGCAGGCGTGGCAGTTTATTGATGGATTGGATCTGTTTTCCCTATTGGCGAATGTGGCCGATGTGAAATCTCTGGTTATCCACCCGGCTACCACAACTCACTCCCAGCTTACTGAGGAGGAACTGTTAGATGTAGGAATCAAACCTAACACCATTCGGCTTTCTATTGGCACAGAACATATTGACGACATCATCGCAGACCTTGAAAAAGGCTTCGCACAGGTAAAATAGGGGGAGGAGAGAAGATGAACAGGATTTACGCCGCGGCTGACCAGCTAATCGGGCATACTCCGCTCTTGGAACTGACACACATTGAAAAGGCGCTGGGTCTGGAAGCGAAGATCATTGCCAAACTGGAGTATCTTAACCCAGCTGGAAGCGTAAAAGACCGCATCGCCAAGGCCATGATCGACGATGCGGAGGCAAAAGGCCTGCTAAAACCCGGCAGCGTCATAATCGAGCCTACCTCCGGTAATACCGGAATCGGCCTTGCCAGCGTTGCTGCCGCCCGCGGCTATCGCATCATTATTGTCATGCCGGAAACTATGAGTGTAGAGCGGCGGCAGATTATGAAGGCCTACGGCGCGGAGTTGGTACTGACAGAGGGGGCCAAAGGCATGAAGGGCGCCATCGCCAGGGCAAATGAGCTGGCCGCAGGCATCTCTGACAGCTTTGTGCCGGGACAATTTGTGAACCCCGCCAATCCCGCCGCCCACTATGCCACCACTGGGCCGGAGATTTGGATAGATACCGAAGGCGTCGTGGACTACTTTGTTGCCGGAGTGGGCACCGGCGGCACTGTTTCCGGCGTGGGAAAATTTCTAAAGGAGAAAAATCCCGATCTCAAAGTCATTGCCGTGGAGCCGAAAGACTCTCCGGTACTCAGTGGGGGGTGCGCCGGATCCCATAAGATTCAGGGCATCGGCGCTGGCTTTGTTCCTGATACGCTGGATACTTCCATCTATGACGAAATCATCCCGGTGAGGAATGAGGATGCCTTTGCTTTGGGCCGGCTGACAGGCAGAAAAGAAGGCGTCTTGGTTGGAATCTCTTCCGGAGCTGCCCTGTGGGCCGCCTTGGAAATCGCCAAGAGGTCGGAGGCCAGGGGCAAAACAATCGTGGTGCTGTTCCCTGACACCGGAGACCGGTATCTCTCCACCCCCCTCTTTTCAGAATAACCAAAATCATATCATCGCATTGAAAAAGCCGCCGCATATGCGGCGGCTTTTTCAAGCGCACATAGTATGCATGGTCAGATCGGGCAGGCTACCTGTCCATCAGCTCTTATCAAATCAGCAATGGTAATACTATCGAAATAGTCATTGACCATCTGGTTCAATTTCTTCCACATCGGCAGGGTACGACACTCCGCCGCACGACGGCATTCATTGCTGCCGGAGCCCAGACAGGCCACGGGAACTAGGCTGTCCTCTGTACAGCGCAAAATTTCTCCCACCGTATACTGCTCTGGACCACGATTCAGACGGTACCCTCCGCCTTTGCCTCGAAGCCCCGTCAGCAGATTCCCACGTACCAACAATTTCAGGATGATTTCCAGATACTTTTCCGATATCTCCTGCCGCTGGGCAATTTCCCGCAGGGGAATATAGCCGTCCGAAGGATGTTCGGCCAAATCAATCATCACCCGAAGCGCATAGCGGCCTTTTGTCGAAACGATCATTATCATATCCCCCTTTCGATAATCCTATTATACAACAGGGTTAATCATATATCAATGGCTTCATCAAAAAGTCATGGCTACTACTTGAAACTCAGAAAACATAGTGATATAATAGGTTTATAAAACCTATATTCCTACTATGATTAAGAAAGGAGCTAGATGCCCCATGATCTACGCGGATAACGCCGCAACAACAAAACTTTCTCCTGTGGCGCTTGCGGCGATGACGCCTTATTTCACGGAGGACTATGGAAATCCATCCTCTTTATATAATCTCGCTACTCACTCGAAGGCGGCTTTGGACAGGGCCAGAGCTGACGTGGCGCTGTGTCTGAACGCTCAACCAGAGGAAATATTCTTTACTTCCGGAGGCACTGAGAGCGACAACTGGGCACTACGCGGAGTGGCAGAAGCTCTTAACAAAAAGGGGAAGCATATCCTGATCTCCGCCGTGGAACACCACGCTATTCTTCACACAGCCCAATGGATGAGAAAGCAGGGGTTTGATGTGGAGGAGCTTTCGGTAGACGAATTTGGTACTGTACAACCGGAAGTCCTGAAAGACGCTTTGCGGCCTGACACGATTCTTGTTTCCATTATGATGGCCAACAATGAAATTGGGACGATTGAACCAGTTAAGGAACTTGCTGCCATTGCCCACGAGAATGGTACGCTATTTCACACAGATGCCGTACAGGCGGCAGGCCATATCCCGGTGGACGTAAACGATCTGGGGGTAGACTTACTCAGTCTATCTGGGCATAAATTTCATGGTCCGAGGGGGGTGGGTGTCCTGTATATCAAATCCAGAACTCCTATTCTACCGCTGATCCACGGCGGTGGTCAGGAGCGAAACCGCCGTTCTGGGACAGAGAACGTGGCTGGCGCGGTGGGGCTTGCCGCCGCCTTAAAAGAGCGGTGTGCCGTTTTAGAGGAAGAAATTCCCCGTATCTCCACGCTGCGGGACAAACTGATCCAAGAGGTCTTAAAGTTTCCCCGAACCCGCCTCACCGGCGACCCGGTAAACCGCCTGCCATCCATCGCCTCATTTACTTTTGAGGCCATTGAGGGAGAATCCATTTTACTGAAGCTTGATGCGAGAGGCATCTGCGTTTCCAGTGGCTCCGCCTGTTCCTCCGCTTCTTTGGAGCCCTCCCATGTGCTTCTGGCCATTGGCCTCCCCCACGAGATCGCCCATGGCTCTGTACGGATCAGTCTGGGAAGTGATGTAACGGAAGATGACGTGGATACCATCATTCTGGCACTCAAGGAAGTTGTTGATCATCTGCGGGCCATGTCCCCCGTTTGGGATACCACGGCCCAAAAGGCGACTTGGTAAAGGAGAAGAATACCATGATTTATTCTGATAAAGTTATGGACCATTTTAATCATCCTCGGAATGTGGGGATCATTGAGGATGCGGACGGAGTTGGTACCGTAGGCAATCCAGTGTGCGGCGACATCATGAAAATGTATCTCAAAATTGACCATGGCGTTATCACAGATGTCAGGTTCAAGACCTTTGGCTGCGGTTCTGCCATCGCTACCTCTTCTATGGCAACTGAGATAATAAAGGGCAAGACCATCGAAGAGGCATTGACTATGACCAACGCCGCTGTTGCGGAGGCATTGGACGGTCTTCCCCCTCATAAGATGCACTGTTCCGTCCTTGCAGAAGAAGCAGTAAAAGCGGCTTTAGCTGACTACTATACAAAGCGGGGCCAGCCCGTACCACCAGAGTGTTCAGTAGAAGCCGATGGGCGCTGAATCCCTTTGTCGGTCTCCTTTAGAGCCTTTTAGTCTGATAAGGACCTAGGCTGGAAAACCACACAGCCGATAACACGCAGATCTCATTGCGGTTATCGGCTCTTTTTATCGAAATCTTTTCAACGGCCTAATCGCTTGCGGCCGCATACAAATTTTTCTCTCTTGAAACGTCTGTTTTCTGTCATATACCCCTGGGAAGGCTGGACCTATCTGGCTCTGGATTGCGCCCGTTGGAGCCCCAGCTGCTCCACACAGTCCGCCACCTCCGGCCAGGCGGCCAGGAAGGTGTGTATCCCCGCTCTGCGGGCTACCTCCATTTTTCGACGCAGGGTGTCGCCATCATCAAAGAGGACAAAGTGGGCTCCACCCTCCCGGTTCATATAGGTAAAATACCGAGCGCAAAGCTCTCCGGAAAAGAACACCGAGGGGTTCATCTGCCGCCTTTTCTGGGCCAGTTCTTCCCTGGTCAGGGGCTGCCCGTTGCCTGTGGATGAAGGCAGGGCAAAGTCCTCCGCCACCCTCTGGAGCGCCAGAGCCACCCGGTCCGCCCCAAAGCAGCCGGACGCCTCCTCCAGCCGAAGGGCCAGAGAGCCTCCAGATAGGGCGGAGGATATCATGACTCTGGCCCGTTGAAGCCTGGCTCCGTAACTTTCCGGCACATAGAGGGTCCAGCCCCGGCGGGCAAATCCCTCCTCCAGTGTGGCGGCCATCCGCTCCAGCGGGGGCAGCTTGGCATCAAAGTCCAGTACCGCCCCCGTGAAGCCACGGGCGGAACACTCCCGGACCACCTCCTGGCACAGCGGGCCGGGGTCGCCCAGACCGTCGAAGCCCTGATCGTCCACCACCATGATCCCGCCCCTGGGCTGGACTGTGCCGCCGCCCGCCCGGAACAAATGCGGCCCCCTCCCCACCCGATAGGCCAGGTGACCTGGGGTCACATCCCACCCCTGTACTGACCGCAGAGTCTGAGGCGGCGTGGTAATGATAATGGTGTCCCTCGTCATGACGGCTCCCCCTTGCCCAGAATATTGTATCGTGATATACTTAACCGATGATTGTGGTCAGACCAAATGGAGGCCCGCTCCCTCCACTCTATGCCAGCGGGCCAAAGCATAGAACGAGACATAAGGAGGACCTACCCGTGCCCTTTTCACCCATTCCCCGGGGGGTATATCCCTCGGTCACCCACATCAGCCCCAGCGAGCTGGCCGCCAAAGGGGTCCGGCTGGTACTGGCAGACCTGGACAACACCCTTGTCCCCTACCATGTGACAGAGCCTTCCCCCGAGGTGGCCGCCTGGGCCGCAGAGCTGGCGGAGCAGGGGATCCAACTGTTCCTGCTGTCCAACAGCCGGAAGCCCGGCCGGGCGCAGAAGTTTGCCGAACAGCTGGGCATCCCCTATCAGGGGCACTCAGGCAAACCGAAAAAAGGGGGCTATCTCCGGGCTATGGAGCGGATGGGCTGCCGGCCGGAGGAAACGGTGATGGTGGGGGACCAGATCTTTACCGATACCCTTGGGGCCAACAACGCCGGGGTCATCCCCCTGCTGGTGGAGCCTATTCGGCTGGCGGGCAATCCGGGCCGATACCTCCGCTACGCCGCTGAAACCCCTTTCCGGATGCTGGGCAGAAGGAGGCCCTTCCTATGAGCGCCAAATTTGGCCCGGCGGGCAATTCCGACAGCTTTTCCAAGGCACACCGCTCCTCGGTGGAGGCCCCGGAATGGATCGCCGGCCTGGGGCTGGACTGCTATGAATACCAGTGCGGCAAAGGGGTCCATGTGGGAGAAGAAACCGCCCGCAGGGTGGGGGAGCGGGCCCGTCAGGCTGGCATCTCCCTGTCCCTCCATGCGCCCTACTTCATCAACCTGGCCAATCCCGACCGGTCGGCCCTAGAAAAGACCATCGGCTATATCTCTGCCGCCTGTCTGGTGGCCAGCCAAATGGGGGCCGGCCGGGTGGTCATCCACTCCGGGGCGCTGATGAAGCGCAGCCGGAGGGAAGCCCTGGACATCGCGCGCCGCTCCCTGCGGGATGTCATCGCCGCCTGTGACGACCAGGGCTTTGGCCACATCGCCCTATGCCCAGAAACCATGGGCAAGATCAACCAGTTGGGAGATCTGGACGAGGTGCTGGAGCTGTGTACCCTGGATGAGCGGCTGATCCCCTGCATCGACTGGGGGCATCTGTACGCCCGCTCCCTGGGGGCAGACGACGGGCAGGAGGCATTTTCCCGGATGCTGGACCGGGTAGAGGAGGTACTGGGGACAGAGCGGGCTGCCCGGTTCCACAGCCATTTCTCCCATATCCAGTTCACTCCCGGTGGAGGCGAGAAGTGCCACCGAACCTTTTCCGACAACGACGGATACGGCCCCGGCTGGGCGCCGCTGGCTGCCGAGGTGGCCCGCCGGGGCTGGAGCCCCACCTTTATCTGCGAGAGCGCGGGGACTCAGGCGGAGGATGCTCTGACTATGAAACGAATCTACGAGCAGTATGCCGCAAACCCATGAGAGGCTCTCATGGAGCTGCGCCGAAAGGAGAAACGGTATGGATATGGCAGGACGGGAGCAGGCTGTCCGCCGCTGGTTTTCTATGTGGCTGGAGGGCCGGGACACCGGTATTCTGCAGCTTTTTGCTCCAGATGCCCTGTATATCGAGAGCTGGGGGCCGGAATATCGCGGTGCCCAGCAGATCAAGCACTGGTTTGAGGAGTGGAATACCCGCGGAAAGGTACTGGCCTGGGACATCCGGGGCTTTTTTCACAGAGAGGACCGGACGGTGGTAGAGTGGTACTTCGAAAATAAAATGCACGACGGAACGGCAGAAATATTTGATGGCCTCTCTCTGATAGACTGGGATGGGGACGATAGAATCTGCCGCCTTCAGGAGTTTGGATGCAATCTTCACCGGTATGACCCCTATGCCGATGGCCCAGCTCCAAAATTCCGGGAAGCGCCCAACATCTGGTTTTGAGGAGAAACTATATGAACCATATTGCTAATATCGCAAAAAAACTCCCTGAATACGGCCTGGACGCCATGCTGATCACCAGCCCCTCCGGGGAGCGGTACGCTCTGGGCTTCCATGGTGAGGGTCTGCTCCTGGTCACCCGGGACGGGGCCCGCTACACCACCGACGGTCGGTATATCGAGGCCGCTCGGGAGCAGATCGTGGGAGCGGAGGTATCTCTAGTCACCGCCGGCAGCGGCCACCTGTCTCAGGCCAAGGAATTTATCCAGGTCCATGGGCTGCGCAACGTAGGCTTTGAGAGCGGTGAAATGACCGTAGACGCCCACCGCCGATACAGCCAGGAGCTGCCCTGCATCCTCACCCCCGCCCAGGGACTCCTGGATGATCTGCGAGCCAGCAAGGACGAGGGGGAGCTGGCCCATATGCGCCGGGCCCAGGAAATCACCGACGAGGCGTTCAAGGCCATTCTGAATTTTATCCGGCCCGGACTGACCGAGCGAGAGATTGCTGCCCGACTGGTATACGAACTGCTGCGTCGGGGCGGGGAGCAGGTGTCCTTTGACCCCATCGTGGCCGCCGGGCCCAACGGCTCCCGCCCCCACGCCGTGCCCGGAGATCAGGTGGTGGATGTGGGGATGTTCATTACCATGGACTTCGGCTGCAAGGTGGAGGGCTACTGCTCTGACATGACCCGCACGGTGGCCCTGGGACAGCCCAGCCCGGAGATGGAGAAGGTGTATGCCGCCGTTTTGGCCGCCCAGCGGGCGGGCATCCAGGCCGCCCGGGCTGGGGTATCTGGTCGGGAGGTGGACGGCGCGGCCCGGCGGGTACTGAGGGAGGCGGGCTATGGGGATTATTTTACCCACAGCTTCGGCCACTCCCTTGGAGTGGATATCCATGAGTCCCCTAATGCCAGCCCAAGCGAGGACCGCGTTCTCCCAGTGGGGGCGGTCATCTCTGCCGAGCCCGGCGTGTACATTCCCGGTAGATTCGGCGTCCGCATTGAGGACGTGCTGGTCCTGAAGGACGGCGGATGTGAGGACATCACCCGCTCCCCCAAGGACCTGATCGTATTGTAAAGGGGACAAGATGCATACCACCCGATATGCCAGGCCCCATACAGAGAGGAGGCCCCCGGCCCATGTCCATTGAATTGAAGCAGCTAGATACAGACGAGATCTTACGTTACATGGGCTGTCCCCCGGACCAGGCCGGAGCGGACCTGCGAAACCAGGCCCAGCTCTGTGGCCGGCACATATGCCAGACGGCCCGGCTCCGCTGGGCCTGGCGCTGTTACGATATACTTCAGGAGGAGAACGGCGTGCGTCTGTCCTGCGGCCTGCTCCTCCCCGGCCGGGACCTGAAGGCCCATCTGGAGGGCTGTGTAAGGGCGGTAGTGTTCTGTATGACTCTGGGGGCAGCGGTGGACGTGCTTATCCGGAAGACCCAGAGCGGAGATATGCTCCAGGGGCTGGCCCTGGACTGCGCCGCGGACACGGCGGTGGAACAGGGGTGCGACCAGATCGAGTTGGAGCTCCAGGCCATGTTTCCCGGCTGCTCCTTCCCCTTCCGGTACAGCCCTGGCTATGGGGATCTGCCCCTGACCGTCCAAGGGGAGCTTCTCTCCCTGCTGGACGCTCCCCGCAGGGTGGGGCTGACGGCCAGCGCCAGCCACATCCTCATCCCCCGGAAATCGGTGACTGCCATCCTGGGGGTATCCGACCGAGAGATCGCTAGAAACAAACGAAGCTGCCTGGGCTGTCCCGCCCAGGGCGGCTGCCAATACCGAAAGGCAGGTGGACACTGTGGACTTTTATGAGCTGTTGAAGGGCCCCGGCCCTGTGATCCTGGATGGCGGCATGGGCACCATGCTCCAGGCCAGGGGGCTGGGCCTTGGGGAGCATCCGGAGCTGGCCGCTCTTGAGCATCGGGACTGGGTGGTGGATATTCACCGCCAGTACGCCCAGGCCGGCAGTCAGATCCTGTGCGCCAATACCTTTGGCGCCAACCGGGAAAAGCTGCGGCGCACCGGAAAAACTGTGACCGAGGTGGTCCCCCCCTCCATTGACGCCGCCCGTGAGGGCGCCGCGGGGAATGCCCTGGTGGCCCTAGATATCGGCCCCATCGGCCAGCTTCTGGAGCCCACGGGCTCCCTGCGGTTTGAGGAGGCGGTAAACATCTTCAAGGAGGTGGTCCTCGCCGGGGTTCAGGCCGGGGCGGACCTGGTCCTGATCGAAACCATGACCGACCTCCAGGAGTGCCGGGCCGCCCTGCTGGCTGTCAAGGAGTGCTGCTCCCTGCCGGTGATGGTCACCATGACCTACGAGGACCGGGGCAGGACCTTTCTGGGCCACTCCCCCGCCTGCGCCGCTCTGGTACTGGAGGGGATGGGGGCAGACGCTATCGGAGTCAACTGCTCTCTCGGTCCTCGCGAGATGCCCCCTCTGGTGGAGGAGCTGACCCGGTGGTCCACTCTGCCCATCGCCATCAAACCCAACGCCGGCCTCCCCGACCCTGGCGGAGCCGGCTATGATATCACCGCGGAGGAGTTCGCCGCCGCTATGGCCGACCTGGCCCCCATGGGGGTCAAGCTGTTCGGGGGCTGCTGCGGTACCACCCCGGAGTACATCGCCCTGCTGAAGCGGGCCCTGATGGGGCAGGCCATCCGGGAGCCCTCCCGCCAGGTGCCCGCCGCCGTGTGCGGCCCCACACTAGCCGTACCCATCGACCGGGTCCGTGTCATCGGCGAGCGTATCAACCCCACGGGAAAGAAGCTGATGAAGGAAGCCCTGCGCCGGGGGGATGTGGACTATATCCTGAACCAGGCTCTGACCCAGGTGGAGGCGGGGGCTGATATTTTAGATGTAAACGTAGGTCTGCCTGAGGTGGACGAGGAGGAGATGATGGTCCGGGCGGTGAAGGCCATCCAGGGGGTATGCGATGCCCCCCTTCAACTGGACTCCACTGACCCCAAGGTGCTGGAGCGGGCCCTCCGGGTCTACTGCGGCAAGGCCATCGTTAATTCGGTGAATGGGGACCGGGAAACCATGGAGGCCATTCTCCCCCTGGTCAAGAAGTACGGGGCCGCCGTGGTGGGACTGACGCTTGACAAGGACGGCATCCCCAAGACCGCCCAGCAGCGGGTGGACATCGCCCGCCGCATCCTGGAGGCGGCCCTGTCCTACGGCATCCGCCGGGAGGACGTATATATCGACTGCCTGACCCTCACCGCCTCGGCGGAACAGGAGGGTGCCTCCCAGACGCTGGACGCCCTCCGCCGTGTCAAGGACGAGCTTGGGCTGAAGACGGTGCTGGGCGTATCCAACATCTCCTTCGGTCTGCCCGCCCGACCCCTGGTCAACCAGACGTTTCTCACCATGGCCATGACCTGCGGCCTGGACCTGCCCATCCTCAACCCCAACACGGACGCTATGATGGCCGCTGTCCGGGGCTACCACCTGCTGATGAATGTGGATCGGGAGGCCCGTGCGTTTATTGCCGCCTACGGAAACGCCGAGATCAAGACCTCCATTACCTCCGGCGGGGCTGGAGGCCAGACTCCTGTACCAACGGAGGGCCGCTCTCTGGCCCAGATCGTGGAGGCCGGACTAAAGGGTGAGGCGGGTGAGGCCACCCGCCGCCTGTTGGAGACCACCTCCTCCATGGATATCGTGGACCACATCCTCATCCCCGCTCTGGACCGGGTGGGAGCTAATTTTGAGGCGGGCAAGGTCTTCCTGCCCCAGCTCATCCAGTCCGCCGGGGCTGCCCAAGCCGCTTTTGAGGTCATCCGGCAGGAGATGTCCGGCCCATCTGACCAGACGTCAGGCAAAGGCCCCATCGTGCTGGCCACCGTCAAGGGAGACATCCATGATATCGGGAAAAACATCGTCAAGGTCCTATTGGAAAATTACGGCTACACGGTCATCGATCTGGGCAAGGATGTAGACCCCGGCGACGTGGCGCAGGCGGTACGAAAGCATCAGGCCCCTCTGGTGGGGCTCTCGGCCCTGATGACCACCACGCTGAAAAGCATGGAGGACACCATTGCCCTTCTCCATAGCCAGGAATTGTCCTGTAAGATCGTGGTCGGCGGCGCCGTCCTGACCCCGGAGTATGCCGTGCAGATCGGCGCCGACTTCTACGCCAGGGACGCCAAAGAAAGCGTGGACGTGGCCAAGCGGGTAATCGGCTGACCCCTTCTCTTTCTCATTGTGCTTTGGTCCGTGGTCTGCTATAATAGTGCAAAATGCGACCTGCTTCCCCACACAGGGCCAGACAATGAGGTGAGATCATGGACCAGAACAAAATACCAGAGGCGCCTCGTCCCCCAGGACGAAGGGCGGCGCCCCGCTCCTCCGGATGGGGAAAGCGTCTGGCGCTGGTCTGCGGCCTGACCGCCCTTGCTCTGGGAGGCGGCGCCATGCTGCTCACCCTGTTCCTGGGCGGCAAGCAGCCCCCGCCTCCTGTCACCTTTTCCTACCGGGACCAGATATTGACCGCGATAGATGGTCTGGCTGTGAACCGCTACGGGACCGAAGGCTTCTCCACCGATCCACTGGGCCGGGTGTCCTATGAGCGGGATGGCCTTTTGGCCAAGGCGGGTATTGATGTGTCCTTTTACCAGGGGGAGATCGATTGGCAGGCCGTAGCGGCGGACGGCGTGGACTTCGCCCTCATTCGTCTAGGCTACCGCGGCTACACCGAGGGAGGGCTGTTCCTGGATTCCTCCTACGAGGCCAACATCCAGGGGGCCCTGGAGGCCGGACTGGAGGTGGGCGTCTACTTCTTCTCCCAGGCCATCACCCCCCAGGAGGGGATGGAGGAGGCCCAGTTCGTGCTGGACGCCCTGGCTGACTACGACATCACCTACCCCGTGGTCTTTGACTGGGAGCCCATCACTCCCGGCAATGGTGCCCGCACCGACGGGCTGGACGGTCAGACTCTGACCCAGTGCGCCGTCTCCTTCTGCCGGACCATCCAGGAGGGTGGGTATCAGCCCATGGTCTACTTCAACCAGGACCAGGGCTATCTCACCTACGACCTGACCCAGTTGGACCAGTGGCCCTTCTGGCTGGCGGAATACGACCAGATCCCAGGCTTTTATTATCACTTTGATTTTTGGCAGTACACCCACACCGGCACGGTAGCTGGCATCCAGGGAGAGGTGGACTGGAACCTGGACCTGCGCCCGACTGCCCTGCCGGAGGAACCGGAAGAATAAATTTATTTTGGGAGGCGGCGACAATGCGGCTGAGAAATGACTGTAACACCATTGTCCGGGAGGCCATCGCCCAGGTCCGGCCGGACGCGGCAGTGGCTCGGGCTCTGGCCGGAAAAGAGTTCGGAGCGGGAAAGCTCATCCTTGTAGCGGTGGGTAAGGCGGCCTGGTCCATGGCCCACGCGGCCTGGGAAAGTCTGGACCGCAAACCGGATGGGGGCATCGTCATCACCAAGCACGGCCACAGCGAGGGTCCCATCGGAAACCTGGAGGTCTGGGAAGCGGGCCATCCGGTCCCCGACGACGGCACCTTTGCCGCCACCAGTCGGGCCCTGGAACTGACCCAGGATCTCAAGCCGGAGGACCGTGTTCTGTTCCTGCTGTCCGGCGGCGGCTCTGCCCTGTTTGAAAAACCCATCATCTCCACGGAGGAGCTGCAGGACATCACCAGGCAGCTCCTGGCCTGTGGAGCGGATATCACCGAAATGAATACCATCCGCAAGCATCTCTCCACTGTCAAGGGGGGCCGTTTTGCCCTCCACTGTGCCCCGGCCCAGGTCTTCGCGGTGGTGCTGTCCGACATCATCGGCGACCCGCTGGATATGATCGCATCTGGTCCCGCCTACCCCGACAGCTCCACCAGCGCCCAGGCGGAGGCCATTGTGTCCCAATACGGCATCAGGCTCTCCGCGGAGGCCGCCGCCGCCCTGGCTCAGGAGACGCCCAAGGCCCTGGACAACGTGGAGACTCAGATTACCGGCAGTGTCCGGGAGCTGTGCCGGGCCGCTGCCGACGTGTGCCGTCAGCTGGGATATGAGCCCGTAGTCCTTACCGACAGCCTGACCTGCCAAGCCAGGGAGGCGGGCTCCTTCCTGGCCTCTATCGCCCGGTATCACCAGGACAGCGGGCGGTCCCTGGCCTTCCTGGCCGGTGGGGAAACGGTAGTGAAGCTCACTGGGGCCGGCAAGGGCGGCCGGAACCAGGAGATTGCCCTTGCCGCGGCCGAGGGGATCGCCGGCCTGAGGGACACCGCTGTCTTCTCCGTGGGCTCTGACGGGACGGACGGCCCCACGGATGCCGCCGGCGGCTTTGTCACTGGGGAGACCCGTGGCCAGTTGGAGGAGAAGGGTGTGTCCATCTTCCAGGTCCTCCAGGACAACGACGCTTACAACGCCCTGGCCGCCTGTGACGGGCTGATCGTCACCGGGGCTACGGGCACTAATGTCAACGACGTGGCCATAGCCCTGATCCGCCGGTAATGGCACAAATACCTTGATATACAGAAGTCCCCGGTGTCCAGACAGGATACCGGGGACTCTCTTTATATTTTCAGGATCTCGTCCCCTACAGACTGTGCCATCTGGTCTACCAGTTGGAAATCCACAAAGGGGTTGTAGAGGGCCTCCAGGTCGTCGTGCATGGCCTTGGCCTGGGCCAGAGACTCCACCGCCTCCTCCGCCAGAGCGGCGGACACCTTTTTGGCGAAGCGAAGTCTGGGCCGGCTGTGCCGGAGGATCTCCCGATCCGCGGCCGCGTCCAGCCGGATCCGGCGGTATGGGCTCCCTGGGAAGGGCAGGACGGAGGTAGAGGTCAGGAAGGCAAGCCCCAGCTCCGGCACCAGCAGGTGGGCCAGCCGGTCAGGGGCCATGGGATCGGGGCAGGCCACTATGTCATAGCCCCCGGCGGCCCCTCCGGCCAGGATATGGACCAGCAGCTCATGGGCCAAGCCGTAGCTGTCCACCAGCTCATAGATCCGGTCACACTGGGCGGTCGCTGTATCAAACAGCGTCATCGCTCCCTTGTGTGTCACCGCGCCCAGGAATCTCTGCTTTACCTGTCCGCTCTGGACGCCTTTACGCTTTTTGAACTCCCGGGACAGGATACCATGGGCTCGTTTGGCCAGCTTCTCCCCCAGAACGTCAGTAAGTAGAGTGGACCGCACATCCTCGAAGATCTCCGCCGACGCCCCCAGGCATCGATAGGCCCGCTGGTAGCAGCCCTTATAGCCCGTCATACAGGACATGATCTCCTGGCGTCGGACCGCCAACCCCTCCTTGTCATAGCAGTCCCCCATGTTTACATACCGGTCCACTACGCCGGGATACTTGGGCTCCACCACATGGGGAGCGGTCCCGTCCACCAGGGCTACCCCTAGCTGGGGGAGCAGCAGCGCGTCCAGCGAATCCGGATCTCCGGAGCATAGGATGTACTCGGTATCCAGACCTTCCTCCTCCATCCGGGCCCCTACCCGGCGCATCAGGGTGGATTTTCCACAGCCCGGACCGCCCTTTAGGATATAGATAGTCCGAGCCCGTTCAGGCTGGATGAGTTCAGGGTAAAGAGAGTAAAAACCAGTGGGGGAATTGGCCCCCAAAAAATATTGGATTTTAGGCAAAGAAGTCATGACCGACCCTCCGTATCAACGAATCTGTACCCCAGACTATGCCGCGGCGGCCCAAAGGGTGAGGAAGCTGCCCCCCTCCCCTGTCTCTTTTTCCGGTACAAAAAGGTCTTGACTTTTCTCCTCATCGGTGATATGGTTAATTACACAAGTAATTAACCAACGAACAGAAAGCGTATGGGAGCCTAAGCTCCAGAAGAGGGGCACTATCTCATGGAAAAATCAACGTCTGGATAAAAGAGCACAAAAAGTAGAGGGGCGGTATCGCCTGTTGCGCTATTTCATCGTTGCGGTCTATAGCATTTTGCTGTAACGGCTCCTGGATGCTCTCCGCCGCGCGGAGGAAACAATTATGGAGGTGATCATGTGCATGGAATCCTGAACGATCAGTCCCTGATCTATCTACAGATCGCCCGGATGCTGGAGGACGACATCTTACGGGGGATCTACCAGGAGGAGGAGCAGGTGCCCTCCACCAATGAGCTGGCACGGGGCTATAACATCAATCCAGCCACGGCGGCCAAGGGTATCAATATGCTGGTGGCCGATGGGATCTTATACAAAAAAAGAGGGATCGGTATGTTCGTATCCCCAGGAGCAGGTGATACTGTGAAACAAAAAAGGAAGGCCGCCTTTTACGACGGATTTGTGAAACCGCTGGTCAAAGAGGGAACCGCTATCTCTCTGACCGGAGAGGAGCTGCTGTCTATGGTGGACCGTGCAATCAAGGAGGGAGAGCAATCATGCTGACCGGAATTTTAAAGGCTCAGGGTCTGTATAAATCCTATAAGGACAAAGAGGTACTCCATAATCTGGACCTGACAATAGAACCAGGCAAGATCTATGGCCTGATCGGCCGGAACGGGGCGGGCAAGACCACTCTGCTGGGCATCCTCACCGCCCAAAACACCAAGGACCGGGGCGAGGTGACCTACGACGGACAGCCCGTCTGGGAAAACCAGGCGGCACTGGACAACATCTGCTTCTCCCGCGAGCTGCAGCCCACCCTGTTCTCCGGGCAGAACAATCTGAAAATCCGCCACTATCTCCGCTCTGCGGCCATCTACTACCCCGGTTGGGATAGGGAATACGCCCAGCGGCTATTAGAGGAATTTAAACTGGACGAGAAAAAGAAGATCTGTCAGCTCTCCAAGGGACAGATGTCCATGGTGACCATCCTCATCGCCCTGGCCAGCCGGTCTCCCATCACCATCCTGGATGAGCCGGCGGCGGGACTGGATGTGGTGATGCGGGAGCGGTTTTACCAGCTTCTGCTGGACGATTTCGCCCAGACCGGACGGACCTTCCTGGTGTCCACTCACATCATCGAGGAGGCCGCCTCCGTCTTTGAGCGGGTCATCATCCTGGATGAGGGCCGTATCCTGGAAAACTGCCCCACCGAGGAGCTGGTGGGCCAGTTCCGCTACATCTCCGGCCATGAGGATGTGGTAGATCAGGTATGCGCCGGGTTGGAGGTGCTGTCCACCCATCAGATGGGCCGGCACAAGACCGCAGCCGTCCGGGGGAGCGGAGTTAAGCTCCAGGACGCCCTCAAGGCCGATGTAGATGTGTCCCCCATGAACCTTCAGAACGTGTTTGTGGCCCTGTGCGGACATGGGGACACCCAGTGAGGAGGGACACCAATGTTGAAATCCTTTCGCTTTCTCTTCCAGTTCGCCTGGATCAATCTGGCCTGCCTGCTGGGCTTCGCCGTCCTTGTAGTAGTGGGCTGCTACGCCACCGGGGTGCCCGGTGGGGCGAGCAATCTGTTCGCTACCTACTATGGTGCCTTTCCCCTGGTCACCCTGTTCGTCCTATTCCTTTTCGCCTTTTCCCTGTGCACCAGCAACCTGAATCTGGGGCTGTCCTTTGGGGCCCGGCGGCGGGACTTCTTCTGGGCCGTGCAGGGAGTGCTGGTCGTGTACACTGGGTTCTGCTGGGCCGCGCAAGTCCTGCTGGCTGCTCTGCCCCAGTTGGGTGGCTGGATTGAGGAGGGCCGTTGGACTTTGATTCGGGCCTTTTACGGAGGAACGCTGTGGGTGTTCCCTCTAGTATGTTTGACCATATTGGTGCTGGGCTGTCTGGGCGGGCTGGTGTCCGCCAAGTCCAAGGTCTGGGGCGCCGTCATCCTCTCCGTGTCCGTCATCGCCCTGCTCATAGGCTCCCTCCTCCTGGCCCTCATGGCCGATCTGGACGCCTGGTCCTTTCTGATGGGCAGCGCCTGGAGTGGTATGTGGGGCAGCCTGCCCGCCATTCTGACCATCGGAATGTTAGCGACGCTGGCCATTGGTGAAGTCGTTATATGGCGGCAGATTTTCCGTTTTGCAGTGAGGTGATCGGGATGCTGAAAAAAGTGATACGGCTCAACCTGGACGACCTGTTTCTGTGTCTGGGCGTGGTAACCGGACTATTTGTGTTGATCCAGGGCGTGATAGCCGCGGTCCTGCTCCTCTCCGCTGAGAACAGCGGCATCATGATCTCCGGGACCGTACTTCCCATCGTGGCGGGTATTATGGCTCTGGTTGTAACGGTAGCGGCTATGGGGGTGAGCTTTGAACAGGCCATCCGCTTTGGCCAGACCCGCCGCCGAGCCCTGGGGATGGAGCTGGGGAGGAGCCTATTCATGGGTGTCTGCTCCATGGGCATGGCCGCTCTGCTCACCGCACTGGAGCATATGGTGTCCCCGGTACTGTGGCTGAAACTGACCGGCCTGCCGGGGCTGTCCCTGGAGGGCATCCCCCCTATGCCCGAGCCCAGTCTAGGCGCTCCCGTGGACCCCGCCTGGGAGAGCACTCTATTTATCGAGGACTTCACCCTGAACTGGTGGTGGTGGCCCGCCATTCTGGTCTTTGCTCTATCCTGCGGCCTCATTATCGGCGCAATCATGCAACGCTACGGCGCCAAGGGTGGCTGGATCATCTGGGGTATCTGGATGGCGGCCTGTTTTGGCCCCCAGCTGGTGGGTAGAAACGCCTATTTCATCGGCGATATGAGCCAGATTATGGTAGTTTTCTGGGTGGCGCTGACTGTAGTAGGTGTGATCTGGTCCTTCTGGTCCCTGCTTCACGCGGCAGTCCGGTCATGACGCCACTTTTCCCTTGCTGTTCTGTTCAGGATAGGCTATAATACAAGAAAACAGGCAAAATGATCCTTAACACGGAACAAAAACAAGGAGGAAACAAGCTATGTCTTTTGTCACCCTTGAGCAGAAGGGCCCCGTGGGCATCATCACCATGAACCGGCCCGATGCCCTCAATGCGCTGAATGAGCAGGTACTTCGGGATCTGGACGCCGTCCTGGACCAGGTAGAGGAGCGTGAGGATATTCTGGTGGCCATCGTCACCGGAGCCGGCCGCTCCTTCGTAGCCGGCGCGGACATCGGCCAGATGTCCACCCTCACTTCCGTGGAGGCCAAGAAATTCGGCGCTTACGGCAATGGGGTCTTTCTAAAGCTGGAAACTCTGACCAAGCCCACCATTGCGGCCGTCAACGGCTTTGCTCTTGGAGGCGGGTGTGAGCTGTCCATGGCCTGCGACATCCGCCTCGCCAGTGAAAAGGCCAAGTTTGGCCAGCCGGAGGTAGGTCTTGGGATCACCCCTGGCTTTGGGGGAACCCAGCGTCTGGCCCGAATCGTGGGCATCTCCAACGCTATGGAGCTGATCCTCACCGCCAGGACCATCGGCGCCGCCGAGGCCAAGGAGTTGGGCCTGGTGAGCCATGTCTATCCCCCCGATGAGCTGATGGACAAGGCTCTGGAGCTGGCCAACGCCATTGCATCCAACGCCCAGGTAGCCGTCCGCCAGTCCAAGGCCGCCATCCGCCGGGGGCTCCAGACCGATATTTACACCGGCGCCGCCTATGAGAGCGAGGCTTTCGGCCTCTGCTTTGCCACCGAGGACCAGAAGGACGCCATGCGCGCCTTCGTCAATAAGGAGAAGCTCACCTCCTTCAAAAACCGCTGATCTCTCCAGAAAGAAAGCCCGCCTGAAAACGGCGGGCTTTCTCTTTTTCAAAATGGGCATAAAAAAAGAGCCCTTTGGCTCCACACCTCCAGCTCCCCGCCTGTCCACGGTGCTCTTTGAAAAAGAAATGACCCTTGACTGCCCGTTTCGTAATCCGTTGCAGCCAAGGGTCATTTCTGGTGGTTCTTGTTATCTAACATCAATTGTTTACCTCTCTTTCTACAGAATCGCCATACCACATCTCGCCGGTCCCGGTCCTTGTATCTCTCCCAAATCATTGTGGCCGCTTCTGCGGCTCTTCCTCATATGTGAGGCATCTTGCGGCGGAACATATACCTGACCTTGCTCTGTGGTATGTCCCTGTGCTGGTGTTTCCGCTCCGAGAAGATTCTTTCTGTCCGATGTCATTGGCATATGGGACTTTCCTCAAATGTTCTTCTTGTTCTCCTCTTTCTGATTTTTATGCTTCTCGGCCTTGCATCACAGCATCAGGTGCGGGGACTTTCTTAATACATTGGACTCATCCTTTCTGGCTATAATGTACCACATCTCCACTCTATTGTCAATAGTATTTGTGAGAAATTTTCAAAATTTTCTGTGCCGTCAGCTCTACAGCACAAGTCTTAAACCCCCATCCTGCAAAAAGCGCCCCAAGCCGAGGCCGGAGCGCTTTTTCTCTGTATTCAGATCTCAGGCGGAGGCGCGTCCCCGGCCAATGTCTGGAGATACTGGTAATAGGGCACCAGAAATCGAAACCCCTCCAGCACCTGGTCCGCCAGTTCAGGGCCGAACAGGGGGCCCTCACAGTTGTGGTCGCTGGAGATGACCAGCTGACGACTGTTATACCAAGGAAACAGAAGCTTTCCCGGGTCCCCCTTGGGCCGCTTATACTGCCGGCCCTCCAGCGCAAATTCCCCCTGCCTCTCCAGCCTTCGGGCCAGCTTCTCCAGAGGTTTTGGGTCCCGGTCGATGCGGGCCCGGAGCTTGGCCATGGTTACCGGAGGCAAATCCCAGGCTCCCATGCCATAGCTGTAATACTCCGGGGCGATCTCAAAGTAGAAGCTGGGCTCCGCCCCCTCGTTCTCGTTCCGGCGGCGGAGGGAAAACCAAAGGTGGTCCTTATAGGGCCCGCGGCCAAAGAGCCGCCGGGCATCCCGGTAGATACGGCTCACCTTCAGCTCCAGTCCAAGCTTGGGGAATTCTTCCGTCATGGCCTGACTCACCTGAGCGGCCAGCTCCCGCATGGGGGCGTCCACCAGAGTCAGGAATTCCTCCTTGTGGGCTAAAAACCAACCTCGCTCGTTGTTGAAACGGATGCCCCACAGAAAATCGATGGCACCCTGGGAAAATCCTTGGAACATCGTCCTCTTCCTCTCTGTCTGTCAGGTCGCCGCCTCCGTATTCTGGCCAGAGGATGCCTCCTCACCCTGGCCGGAGGGTTCTTCCTGCTCCTGGCCGGACTGGTCGGAGGGCCGCTCTCCACCACTCACTCCCTCCGTCTGGGTTTGGTCGCTCTCGCCGGCGTCCGTCTGCTCAGATGCCGGCTGGTCCTGTGCGGGCTGGTCCGTCCCAGCCTCCCCTTCTCCGGTACCGGGGACGGCTCCGCCCTCTGTGCCGGGGCCTGCTGTCCCTCCGGTCTCCGTACTGGGATCCACAGGAACCTCTGTCCCAGGGTCAGTGCCGGGCTGCGGCGGCTTGCCGTCTGGCCAGGTGCTGGGGTCGCCGTCGGCCGGGTTATAGTGATACAGGTTGGGGCGCATACTGTATTTGCTGCTCCCCATATCCTGCTTCTCCAACAGATTGCCGTCCTTGTCGTAAATATACCGATAAGTGTGGGCGCTCCAGCCGGTGTAAGCGTACTGCTCCTTATCCAGCACCAGGGTACCCTGGGGAACACTGGGGTCTGGCTCATACTTGGTGGTGGGCGCCACTTTGTCAAAGACGCTGCTCTTGGGGATGGCGTAGATGCCATCGGGGTTGGTACCATAGATCTTCACATTCAAATACCGGCTCCCGTTGGAGTCATAGCTGCTGGTCACGATCTTGACGGGGTACTCGGTATTGTTTTTGAACCGGAAGTCCAGAGAACCAAAATATACCGTGGCGTCCATGCCCAGATCCACATAACCAGTATTGAACTGATGGTCGTGCCGCTCCACGACCTCCAGCGGGGTATGAAGAACGGCATAGTAAATGGTGGAGGAGGTCTGGCAGATGCCTCCGCCGATGTCGTCCACCGACTTTCCGGCCTGGTAGGTGGGGGCGTTTTTATAGCCCTTTTCCGGCGTGCGGCTGCCGGTGGTATTGTTGTAGGAGAACTCCTGTCCAGGTAGGAGGATCACGTTATTGCAGGCTTCGGCGGACAGCTTGACGTTGAACTTGCGGTTGGCCGAGCCAGTCACCCTGGTGGTTCCCTCCCCCAGCAGGTCCTGAAACAGCTTTTCTTCCAGGCTCGCCTTAGTCTCCTTGGGTTGGGTCAAGGTAACGGGGATAGAGAAGGTCTCCCCCTCCGCAGCCCCCTCATAGGCGGCCTTCAGGGCATCCACGTCAAAGTCCACCCCCACCACATGGTCGGTGATCTGAAAGGTATCCGGGTCCATCTGGGCACTGACCGGCTCGGTATGGAACTGAGTATAAATCTCATCAAAGTCGGGTTCTTGGGGAGGTATCTCCTCGGGGTAAAGCTGCCGCTCCACCTCCGCGTTCCCCTCTTGGCCGCCACCCAGCTTCTGCTCCATCGCCTCCTCCAGCGCGGAAAAAGCTCCCTCCCGGGCAGACTCCCGGTCCAAGCTCACCCCGGTGCGGCCCTTGGTCATCACCAAACGGTCCCCCTCCAGACGCCAGGCGGCTCTGGTCACATCACCGTCCAGATCCTGTTCCATCTGGTCCAGCAGGCGCTCCAGTTCTGTTGTTTCCATACTTCTGGTTTCCACCGACCACTGTTTGCCCAAAAGTCTGGCGGCGTACTGCCCTCCCTGGGTCAGAAAGTGATCTCTGCCGTCTGTATAGGCCGCCTGCGCCGAGGCGGACCAGTCATAGTTCATCTGGGAGGCGGTGATGGTGCCCCGCCACTCCCCGTAGGTGATAGTCCCGGCAATCTCATCTCCATGCTCCGCCATGGCCTGATCCAGCGCCTTCCGAGCCTGCTCCACGGTCATGCCGGACACATCCAGACCGGCGATGGTCGTGTTGGGAAAGATCCGGTCCATCGTTCCCACCCAGGCGCACAGCCCCAGATATGCCATCAGCAACGCACCCAGAACTACGCCTGTCACGATAAGCCACGTTTTCTTTTTTCCATTCTCCGGCGCCTTCATCACGCGCTCGCCTTCCATGCTATCCCTCCAAGGAAGCCCTTATTGTGACAGGGCCTCCCTCTATTTTCTATCTGGGCAAAAAGCCAACTGCGCTTATTATATCACCCAAACTTGCCTGATACAATTACAGAACAGTTACAACCTGATGCCTTTTTCTGCACCTTTTTCCCTTGTTAGGAAAAAAAGCGTCTGCCATTTACTTTTATGCGCCGCTGCTGTATGATAGTAGCGCTGGACCCATTCATTGATTTTTAAGAAAATTTAAATTCCATTTTGGGAAAGACCTGCTATGATAAAGATATAAGCATCCGCTGGGGGGACTGACTGTGGCAAACACCAACAAGGGAAATGAGAGATCGGGGGATATGGCCTATTGGGCGATTGCCGCCGTACTGCTGTTCACTGGAGTCGCCGCTCCCGTGGCAATTCTAATGATCGTACTCAAGCTGATGGGCAGGGGAAAGCGCGGCCGGCACCCCTATTACACCCAGCGAGACCAGGCCGCCCCTGTGGGGGCTAGAACGACCACGTTCCAAGAGGAGCCGTCCACATCCAAGGGAAAGGGAAGAAAAAAATCCAAGGCCCAGCAGGACCCGCTGTCTAAACTGGTCAAGGACGGCAAGGGATTGACACAGGTAGGCGGCGCTCTGTCCGCCGCCTTTGGCTGCGTCACCATCATCTCGGCGGTAGAAAACCTATGGATGTTGCCCGACTTGCTATGGTATCTGCAAGAGATCGTCCCCCTGCTGTGCTTCACCTCGGTGGGTCTGGGTCTTCTGTGGGTCGGTCTGCGAAAGAGCAGGGAGGCTCGACGCTACCGCAATTACTTGGCTGTCATTGGGACCCGGCAGTCCATCGCCATATCCACCCTGGCTTCCGCTTCCGGGCTGCCTCCCCGCCGGGTCCGGGACGATCTGGCCGATATGCTGGGGGAGGGGATCCTGCCCCAAGGCTTTTTGGATTATGGTGGGGACCGGCTGGTCCTCAGTGCTGATGGGCTGTCCGATTCCCAGCCCAAGGAGGAGGCTCCCTCCCAGCCCCTCCACCAGGAGGAGAACGCCATTCTGACAGAGATACGGGCAGTCAACGAGGCCGTGGACAACGAGAAGCTGTCTGCCCAGATCGACCGGATCGGGGTCATCACCGCCAAAATCCTGGACTATCAGAAATCCCATCCGGAGAGTTCTCCCCAACTCCATAGCTTTTTGAGCTATTACCTGCCCACCACCCTGAAGATCCTCCGGGCCTATGGACAGCTGGAGGACCAGGAGGTATCCGGAGAGAACATCGCTGCCGCCATGGAACGCATAGAGGGTATGATGGATAAGGTGGTGGATGGCTTTGAAAAGCAGCTGGATCTCCTCTTCCAGGGGGACGCCATGGACATCACCGCCGATGTAGAGGTGCTGGAGCGGATGCTGGCCAAAGACGGACTGTCCGGCCAGGAGGGTATGACACTAGGACTGTAAAAAGATTCCGGTACCGCTGGTACCGGAATCTTTTTACTTACCCATGGTGATGACGGCCGCTGACGTGGTGTTCGCCCCGGCCGGGCGTCTGACAGCCTATCCAGTTGTCACAGACACCATCCCCATCCTCATCTGTGAAGTTCATATCCCGCCGGCCAGCACAGCGACCGTATAGGCCGTCGCCGTCCCCATCACAGTGGATCCAGGGGACGGATATTTCCGTCCGGCCTTGATGGTGCGCAAACACAGTGCCCCCCACAGTCAGTGTCAGAGCACAGGCCAGCCCGGCCGCAATCAGTTTTTTCATGGTCGTCATTCCTCCTTTCGATAAGTCACATACCGGAACTTGACTCCATCTTCCTCCTGGGATTCGCTCTCCTCTGATATCCTCCACTCCGGACGGCTATCCAGGTCGGGGAACCAGCAGTCAGCCGCCGGGAAGGCAGCTTCTATTTTCGTCACATAGGCGGTGGAACATTGGTCCAGGAGGGCCCGGTACACCGAAGCGCCGCCGATTACAAAGCTATCCTCCGGCGCCGCGGCCAGCAGGGCGTCCATGTCGGGATACACCTCCGCCCCCTCCGGGGCGAAGCCGGGGCTGCGGGACAGAATCAGGTTCCTGCGTCCCTTTAGGGGGCGGCCGCCGGGAAAGGTGTCCAGGGTCTTTCGGCCCAAGATTACCGGGTGCCCAGTGGTCAACGTTTTGAATCGCTTGAGGTCCTGGGAGATGTAGATCAGCTGATCCCCTCCCCGCCCAATGGCCCAGTTCTGGTCCACCGCCACGATCAGTTCCATAGCAGATCCACCTCTATACGGCTACCGGGATCTTTTGATCCAGGGCATGGGCCTGATATCCCTCCAGCCTCACACTGGAGGGGGTAAAGCTGTAAAAGTCTGTGACGGAGGGCTCCAGGATAAACCGGGGGGCCTCATAGGGCTCCCGCTCCAGCAGCTCCTCCACTACGGACACATGACGGTCATAGATGTGGGCGTCCGCGATGACGTGGATCAGTTCCCCCGCCTCCAGTCCGGATACCTGGGCCAGCATGTGCAGGAGAACGGCATACTGCATCACGTTCCAGCCGTTGGCGGTGAGCATATCCTGGCTGCGCTGATTCAAGATCCCATTGAGGGTGCGGCCCGACACATTGAAGGTCATAGAGTAAGCGCAGGGGTAGAGGGCCATCTCGGAAAGGTCGTGGTGGTTATACAGGTTGGTCATGATGCGGCGGGAGGCGGGATCGTGCTTTAGGTCCCACAGCACCTTGTCCACCTGGTCCATATCCCCCTGGGGGTAGTGGTGCTTCACCCCCAGCTGATAGCCGTATGCCTTGCCGATTGAGCCATTTTCGTCTGCCCATGCGTCCCACACATGGCTGTTCAGCTCATGGATGTTGTTTGATTTCTTCTGCCAGATCCACAGCAGCTCATCCACCGCTGACTTCAGGAACTGCTTCCGGACCGTCAGAATGGGAAATTCCTTCCGTAAGTCGTAACGGTTGACCACGCCGAACAGCTTGACGGTGTGGGCGGGCGTGCCGTCCTGCCATCGGGGGCGCACCTCCCGGTCCGTATCCCACACCCCATGGGATAGGATCTCCCTGCAATTCTGGATGAATATCTGGTCTGCGTAGCTCATGGGCCTTGTCCCCCTTCAAGATTCACATTCAGGCATATGATATCATAGGAGGAAGCAAAAAGCAATCGGGGCCGCCCGGTGGCGTCCCCGATCCACTGTCCGTTCTCAGGCCCCTTTGTATTTCTTCCGGGTGGCGATCCCTCCCCGAATGTGCCGCTCGGCCTTGTTCTCCTCCAGGACTCCCTTGACCTGGAGGTAGAGTGTCCTGTTGAATACAGGCAGCCGCTCGGCCAGGTCCTTATGTACGGTGCTCTTGCTGATTCCAAACTTCTGTGCGGCGGTACGGACCGTGGCCCGGTTCTCTATGATGTAAAGAGCTAGGCGCTGGGCCCGCTCCTCCATGTTTCCTTTCAAAAACAACACTCCCCGCCTCTTGTTGGTCCATCCTATGCGGTGGTGGGCGGGGATATGCGGGAAAGGGGGCTGGAGGACGCCGTTTTCCCCGGAAAGGAGCCTGAAACCTTTGTCCGATCTGTTCGACTACCTGGCCTGGCGGGGAGATATCCCCATGAGCCAGGCCCCCTTCAACCCGGTGGACGGCCTGATTCTGTCCATCCTGTCCTATGTCCACTTCGACAACCTGGTCCCTCCAGACCTGCGCGGTCCTATCTCTCTTGGAAAGGCGGCGGAAACCTATCTGGCCCTGCCAGAGGGGCGGCGAGGCCGTGTCCGATGCCCTTTGGACCGAAAGCTGCTGGCCGCTCTGGCCCGATGCCGCCGCTTTTCTCCCCTGGGATTGGCCTTCGCTCAGGACCGCTTTGTTCCGGAGGAGGAGATGCAGTTCGCCGCCATCGCCGTTCTGTTGGATGATGGCTCCGCCTTTCTTTCCTTCCGGGGCACCGACGCCACCCTAGTGGGCTGGAAGGAGGACTTCAGCATGAGCTTCCTGGACGCTGTCCCCGCCCAACAGGCGGCCCTGGACTATGTGGAGCGGTTTGCCTCTCTCTTTCCTGGCTCCCTCCGGCTGGGCGGCCACTCCAAGGGAGGCAATCTGGCTGTCTTTGCCGGCGCCCTGGCCCGGATCAAAGTACGGGACCGGATCCTGGCCATCTACAACAACGACGGCCCCGGCTTCACCCGGTTGGTGCTGGACAGTCCGGGCTACCAGGAGCTGCTGACCCGGCTGCACACCTTCATTCCCCAGTCCTCAGTGGTGGGACTGCTGTTGGAACACGACGAGCCCCATACCGTGGTGCGGAGCCGCCAAATCGGCCTGCTCCAGCACGACCCTTACTCCTGGGAGGTGGAGGGGGGCTCCTTCGTCCAGGCGGAAGAGATCACTCCCGGCAGCCGGATGGCCGACCAGGCTATTAAGGGCTGGCTGGCCGGTCTGTCCCCCCAGGAGCGGAGTCAGTTCGTGGACTCCCTCTTTCAGCTGCTGTCCGCCGGAGAGGCCAGCACCACCGCCGACCTGCTTCAGCCCAGGAACCTCCAGGCCGCCCTGCGCTCTCTGGCGGACGACCGGGACGGGACCCGCCGGACGCTGGCCGAGGGGTTGATTCAGCTGGCCCGGTCGGCCGCTTCAGTATGGAGGGAAAACGTGCCCTGAACGCAAAAGAGCCGCCCATGTTTCCATGGGCGGCTCTGCTGCTGTTTTCCAGTTTTTCAGCGGTTGACCACGTTGATGGGGGCGCCGGCCAGATAGGCCTTGACGTTCTCCACCGCGGTATCCATGATGCGCTGGCGGCTCTCCTTGGGGGCCCAGGAGATGTGGGGGGTGATGATGCAGTTCTTGGCCTTCAGGAGAGGGTTGTCGGCACGGATGGGCTCGGTGTACACCACGTCCAGGCCGGCGGCTCCCATCTTGCCGGAGTTCAGGGCGTCGGCCACATCCTGCTCGTGGATGAGCTGGCCACGGGCATTGTTAATCAGAATGACGCCGTCCTTCATCTTGGCGATGGAGTCCTTGTTGATCATGCCGGTGTTCTCGGACGTCAGGTTGCAGTGCAGGGAAATGACATCGGCCCTGGCATACAGGGTATCCAGGTCCACATACTCGGCGATGGCCCGGCCGGAGTCGTTGGGATACAGGTCATAAGCCACCACGTTCATACCAAGGGCCTTGGCGATCCGGCCCTCAGCCTGGCCGATGCGGCCAAAGCCGATGATACCGATGGTCTTGCCCTCCAGTTCGATCAGGGGATAGTCCCAGTAGCACCAGTCTACACAGTTGGCCCAGTTGCCGGCATGGACGGAGGCGTCATGGTGGCCGATGTGGTGGCAGATCTCCAGCAGCAGGGCGATGGAGAACTGGCTGACGGAGGCGGTACCGTAGGTGGGCACGTTGGTGACGGGAATGCCCTTTTCCCTGGCATAAACATAGTCCACCACATTGTAGCCGGTGGCCAGCATACTGATCATCTTCATGTTGGGGCAGGCGTCGATAACCTTTTTGGTAATGGGAGTCTTATTGGTAAAGACCACCTCGGCGTCGCCGATGCGGGCGATAGCCTCGTCCTCATCAGTGAGGCTGCTACGGTCATAGACAGTGAGCTCGCCCAGCTTTCCCAGCTCGTCCCAGCTCAGATCGCCGGGGTTTTCCGTATAGCCGTCCAATACTACGATTTTCATAAAATATTCCTCCTCTTGGCCCTGGGCCGAATTTTTATTAATTGTATCATATCATCCTACCTAATGCAAATTCTTTTCCTTTGACATTTTCCGTCGAAGCACTATAATAAATCCAGTCGCGCGGGGCCACATCGGCCCCGGCTGGGAGGGATCGTCTTTGGCGGGGATCGGTACTGTGGTCAATGTTCTGGCCATTCTGGCGGGAGGCTGTGCCGGCCTGGTCCTGAAGGGAGGACTCAAGGCCCGCTATCAGCAGGCTGTGATCCAGGCCATGGGCCTGTGCATCATTTTCATCGGTGGAGCTGGCGCCCTGAACGGGATGCTGTCGGTCCGGGACGGGGTACTCACTGGGCTGGACACCAGGGGCACTCTGGGCATGATACTGGCCCTCGCCGCCGGCTCTCTGCTGGGTGAGTGGCTGGATCTGGATGGCCGGATGGAGCGGCTGGGGGGCTGGCTGAAGGAGAAGGCCTCCCGTGGGGAGGATAGTCAGTTCATCCAGGGCTTCGTCACCGCTTCTCTCACGGTCTGTGTCGGGGCTATGGCCATCGTAGGCTCCATCCAGGACGGCATGACCGGAGACCCCTCCACCCTGTTCACCAAATCCGTCCTCGACCTGATCATCGTCATGATCTTCTCCTCCACCTACGGCAAGGGGGCTGTCTTTTCAGCTCTGCCCGTAGGTGCGCTCCAGGGCACAGTCACTCTGTGCGCCGGACTTCTGGCTCCGGTGTTCAGCCCCGCTGTGGTGGACAATCTGTCCTTTCTGGGCTCTATCCTCATCTTCTGTGTAGGCGTCAATCTTGCCTTCGGCAACAAGTTTAAGGTCGCCAACCTGCTCCCCGCGCTGGTGGTGGGGGCGCTATACACCGCCCTGGTATGAACAGCCGGACCGGCTTTTGCCCGGTCCGGCTGTTTTCCTGGAACTAACAGCAGAAAATTGAATTTCACACTGGGCTATGTTACAATCATCCCAATCAAACGATTATCCATTCCGGGAGGTAACCAATATGAGGACCATTTCTTCCGCCGCCGTCACCGACGCAGTGGCCCGGTTGTGTGTCCGGGCCAACACCCAGCTCCCCCCCGACGTCGTGGCCGCCTTGGCCCGGAGCCGCCGTGAGGAACCTTGGCCCCTGGCTCAGGAGACATTGGGCCTGCTGTGGGACAATCTGGAGCTGGCCGGGGAGAAGGAGCTCCCCATCTGTCAGGACACAGGAATGGTCTGTGTGTTTGTGGAGCTGGGCCAAGAGGTCCATATTCAGGGGGACTTTGAGCAGGCCATCCACACAGGAGTCCAGCGGGGCTACGGGGAGGGCTATCTCCGCAAATCCATTGTGGCCGACCCCCTGCGGCGGGTAAACACCGGGGACAACACCCCCGCCGCCATCACCCTGCGGCTGGTGCCGGGGAACAGATGCACCATCACCGTGGCTCCCAAGGGCTTCGGCTCGGAGAACATGAGCCGGCTAGCCATGCTCAAGCCCGCCGACGGGGTGGAGGGCGTCCGGCGCTTTGTGGTGGACACCGTAAAGCAGGCCGGCTCCAACCCCTGTCCCCCTGTGGTGTTGGGTGTGGGCATCGGCGGCTCCTTTGACAAAGTGGCCGCCATGGCCAAGCACGCTCTCCTCCGTCCCATTGACCAGCCCAATCCGGACCCCTTCTACGCCGCCCTGGAGGCGGAGCTGCTGGAAGAAATCAACGGCCTGGGCATTGGGCCCCAGGGCTTCGGCGGCCGGACCACCTGCCTGGGGCTGGCCGTAGAGACCGCCCCCACCCATGTGGCGGGGCTGCCCGTGGCGGTGAATGTCAGCTGTCACGTCACCCGCCGGGCCTCGACTGAACTGTGAGCGCTCATCGGGAGGTGCCCGCCATGGACGAAAAAATGATTGCCATAGACGGCCGGAGCCTCCAGGTATCCTGCACGGGCGTCGGACCGGTCACCCTTCTCATTCTGTCCGGTTCCAACATTCTGTTCCCCGGACTAGAGTATGCCCCTCTGGCGGACGCTCTGAGCCCATGGTACTCGGTCCTCATCCCCTCCAAATTCGGCTATGGACACAGCGGCCTGACAGATGCCCCCAGAGATGTAGACACTGTGGTAGAGGAATACCGCGGCGTGCTGGCCGCCTTGGAGCGCCCTCTTCCAGTGGTGCTGGCCGCCCACAGCATGGGCTTTCTGGAGGCCCTTCACTGGGCCCGCAAATATCCGGAGGAGGTCTCCGCTCTGGTTGGGCTGGACCCCGCTGTACCGCAGGTCTATCAGCACATGGAGCTGGAGACTGTCCATCGCCGGCTGGAGGACCTCCATCGCTCCAGTTGGAAGCGCGGGCTGCTCTTCCGCCTTACCTCCCGCGCCCTGCTGAGGCGCTTCCCCGCCTCGGAACGGAGGGAACTGGCCCCTGCCGCCCGCCGGAACTTCGTCAGTGTCGTATGGGTCAATGAGGCAAGGGACCTGCCCCGCTCCATCCGTCAGGTACAGCAGGAGGGGCCGCCAGCCTCTGTCCCCGCGCTGTTCCTGGTTTCCAACGGCAAGGGCACCCCTCTCCCCCAGGAGGAATGGCGGATGTGCGCAAGAACGTATCTCTCCGCTTTTTCCGTCTCCTCTCTCCATCTGTTAGACCTTCCCCACGATCTGTACCGCTGCCGCCCACAAGAGCTCGCGGATACGATCCACCGCTTTCTGTCGGACCACCTGTAACCCTGTATACCCATCCAATCAGTTAAGGAGGCTGTTTTCATGCAGTATCGTCTGACCACCCCGGTGTCAAAGGATGACTTAGCCCCCCTCCGGGCGGGAGACACCGTTCTGCTGTCCGGGCCGGTCTACACCGCCCGGGACGCCGCCCATCAGCGCATGATGGAGCTGCTTGACCGGGGGGAGCCCCTGCCCTTCCCTGTGGAGGGCTCCGCCCTGTACTATGTGGGCCCCACCCCAGAGCGCCCCGGACAGGTCATCGGCTCCGCCGGCCCTACCACCAGCGGCCGGATGGACGCCTACTCCCCCCGCCTGCTGGACCTGGGCCAAGCCGTCATGATCGGCAAGGGCAAACGCAGCCAAACAGTCAAGGACGCCGTGGTCCGGAATGGGGCCGTCTACCTGGCCGCCCTGGGGGGCGCGGGGGCCTTGATGGCGTCCAGCGTGAAGGCGCTGGAGGTCCTCTGCTGGGAAGATCTGGGCTGTGAGGCCGTGCGCCGCCTGGAGGTGGAGGACTTCCCCCTTACCGTTATCCTGGACGCCCACGGCGGGGATCTGTATGAGAGCGGCCCGGCGGCCTATCTGGCCAGCCGATAAAGGACGACAGCGCAGCGGAAGGCGGCCCTGCCGCTATCACAGAGCAGCCTGCCCACCTCCAGAAGCTGAGTCGGAGGGTGGATGGGATCTTCCGTCCGGAGCTGTACGCTCCAGGGAAGGATCGACTCCCTGGCCCCGGTTCTGGAACCCAGAGCCGGGGTTGACTTTTCCTCTCCCCTGTCATACAATCATTCTGTATCAAATAAGACAGTTTGGAGGTGCCTGTTCTGCCGCTGAACCAAGAAGATTGGGAGATTCTGGAGGGCTGCCCGCTCCTTCGGCACTGCTCCCCCGCCCTGTTGGACCAAATCACACAGGAGGGCCGGCTGGAGTTCTTTCCCACCGGGGCCATGGTGTATAGTCCAAGCCATTTTTGCCGCTGCCTGGGCATTCTGCTAGCCGGCAGGCTTCAGGTCACCAAGGGGACTTTGACCGTCAGCTATCTGGAGCCTGGGGATCTGTTTGGAGCCGCCGCCCTGTACACCGAGGCTCCGGAATTTGTTACCACCATTACCGCTCGGCGGAGCAGCCGCTGCCTGATGCTGCCTCAGAACAGCATGGACCGCTTACTGGCTCAGGACGGGCCGCTCCGGGAAAACTACCTGTGCTACCTCACCGGCCGAATCCGCTTTCTGTCCGGCAGGCTGCAATCCCTGGTCCAGTCCGGAGCCGAGGGAAAACTGGCTCGGTACCTGCTGGCCAATGTCCGGGAGGGGCAGCTCACCTGTGCCGCCACCGACCTGGCCCGGCGGCTGGGCTTGAGCCGTGCCTCCCTCTATCGGGCTTTCCAGTCCCTGGAGGAGAGCGGCCTCATCTCCCGCCACGGAAAGACCATCTCCATCTCCGACCCAGCCGGTCTGGAAGGGTTCCTGTGAGCTTCTGTCCCCACCGCTCTATCAGAAAGGATGATCCACATGAAACGAAAACTCTCTCTCTTGCTGTGCGCCGCCCTGGTGCTGGCCAGCCTAGCCGGCTGTAAACCAAGCGCCAGTGAGAACGACTCCTCCAGCTCTGCCTCCGGGGACATCTCCTCCGGCGGTTCCTCGTCAGGCGACTCGTCCCAGGAGATTCCCGGCCCGTCTGATATTCCGGAGATCAACTTTATGGTCCTCAGCGGTCCTACCGGCGTCGGGGCCGCTTATTTGGTGGACAGCTACGCTGCCGGCAGCGCCCCCACAGACGCCCCATTTACTTTGAACACTACTGTTGTGGCGGACAACAATCAGGTCACCGATGCCCTGGTCAATGGCTCCGCCGATGTGGCCGCCATCGCTACCAACGTGGCTGCCAATCTGTACACCAAAAGCGATGGGGCCATTCAGGTGTTGGCGGTCAACACTCTGGGGGTGCTCTATATTCTGGAGAAAGGGGACAGCGTCCACTCTATGGCTGACCTGCGGGGCAAGACAATTTACGCCACTGGCCAGGGAGCAAACCCGGAGTATGTATTGGACCATCTCCTCACGGCAAACGGGGTGGACCCCTCTACCTTAGACATCCAGTGGATGACCGCCCAGGAGGTTTCGGCTAAAATGGTCTCCTCGGAACAGGCCATCTGTATGCTCCCTGTCCCCGCCGCCACCGCCCTGATGGTACAGGACACCGGCGTGCGTCAGGCCCTGTCCCTGTCTGACGAGTGGGAGAAACTGGATCAAGGGGTCCTGCCCATGGGCTGCGTGGTAGCCCGAACCGAATTCATCCAGGAAAATCCCATGCTGATCGACGCTCTGCTAGACCTGTACGGCGACTCCATCACCTTCATGACGGAGGAGGGCAACGCTGCTGACGGAGCCGCCCTGGTGGCGAAATACGGCATCGCTCCCAATGAGCAGGTGGCCCAGGCGTCCATTCCCCAGTGCAATCTGACCTTCCTCACGGGCCAGGAGATGCGCGCCGCTCTGGAGGGCTACTACGCCGTTCTATTCCGTACTGACCCCGCTTCCATCGGCGGCGGGATGCCCTACGACGCCTTCTACTATGGCGGGGAGTAAAGGGCGGCCCAATTTCATCCGCGCCTTGCTGCCCCCGGCCTTCTGGCTGGGGGCTTGGCAGCTTGCCGCCTGGTTGGTAGAGCTTCATGTGGAGGGCCGGGGGAACGAGCTGCTCCTTCCCTACCCCCTCACCGTGTTGGCCGCCCTGGCCGCTCTGGTAGGACAGGTTTCCTTCTGGGCCTCCGTGGGGGCCACCTTTCTCCGGGTGGCAGCGGGCCTGTTCGCCGGAGTGGTGCTGGGCGGACTGCTGGCCGGTCTTACCTGCGCCAGCTCCTGGTCCGCCCGGCTCCTGTGCCCGCCCATCCGAATCATCCGGGCTACCCCAGTGGTCTCCTTTATCCTGCTGGTCCTGCTATGGACGCAGCGGGACCAGGTACCTGCCATCATCTCCGCCCTTATGGTTCTGCCGGTTACGTGGGAGAACCTGGTCCACGGCATCGAGGCCACTGACGCCCAGCTTCTGGAGCTGGCCCGCGCCTACCGCTTCTCGCGGAGCAAGGCCATACGGCTGATCTATCTCCCCTCTCTCCGGCCATACTTTCTCTCCGCCCTCATCACCTCTGTGGGTCTGGCCTGGAAATCCGGTGTGGCCGCCGAGGTGCTATGTACCCCCTCTTTGGCCATGGGCACTCAGATTTACAGTTCTAAGCTCTCTCTGGAAATCCCGGATCTCTTTGCCTGGACCGCTGTGGTGGTGGCCCTCAGCCTGGCGCTGGAGCGTGGACTCCGGCTGATGCTGGAGCAGAAGGGGGGGACTCAGTTGTGATCTCCTGTCGATTACTCAGCGTCTCCTTTGGAGAGAAAAAGGTGCTGGACCGCTTTTCCCTCTCCCTCCCCGACGCCGGCATCACCGCCCTGCGGGGTCCCTCCGGCTGCGGCAAGACCACCCTGCTGCGGGTGTTGGCCGGTCTGGAGCGGCCCCAGAGCGGCACGGTCTCCGGCATCAGTCCCAGGGAGATCGCTATCCTGTTTCAAGAAAACCGCCTTCTCCCCTGGCGGTCGGTGGGACAGCACCTCACTGACGTACTGCCCAAGGATCGCTGGAAGGACGTGTCCCAACTGCTGGAGTTGGTGGAGCTGGGCGGCGAAGCATCCGTCTATCCCCCCGCCCTGTCCGGCGGCATGGGCAGACGGCTGGCTCTGGCCCGGTGCCTGTCCCTCCCCGCCCGGCTCTATCTGCTGGATGAGCCCTTTGCCGGGGTGGACCGGGAGCGGGCCGGGCGTATCATGGACAGGATGAGGGCACTGGGCCTGCCTATCCTGCTGTCCAGTCACGAGGAGGATATCCTGTCCATGGCGGACCGGGTTATCCCTCTGGATGGCCCTCCCCTGTGCGTCCTCTAAATGAAACGGGAGCCCCGGCGGTACCGCCGGGGCTCCCGTTCTCTATTTTATTCCGCACCGTCCCACAGCACTGCCGCCCCCGCTCTCAGTGAAGCGGGCACATCAATCAACCGCTGGTTGGACGATCCCCGGAACCGGAGGGACAAATCCTTCTTTTCCAGGACAAAGGGCCCGTCCACCAGTACATCCAGTTCCTTTAACAGCTCCTGGCTGTATTCTCCCACCTGGCTGTCCCGAAGGCTTTCAAACAGATAGCCGGAGTAGCACCAGATGTCCTTTTCTGGAAACCGGGCTCGGACCGCCCGGACCAGTTCCAGCACCGCCCGCTGGTTCTGAGGCTCGAAGGGCTCGCCCCCCAGCAGGGACAAACCACGAATGTAGGGTTTGGACAGGCAATCCAGTATCTCCTGTATCTGCTCCCCGCCGAAGGGCTGACCGTATGCGAAGTCCCAAGTCTCCGGGTTAAAGCACTCTTTGCAGTGGTGGGTACAGCCAGACACAAAGATGGAAGTCCGTACTCCCGGCCCATTGGCCACGTCGATGGGGCGAATGTCGGCATAGTTCATGGCAAAACCTCCAAACTTTCCGGAATGAGGAATAAGGAGTTAGAAATGGGAACACAGGGGCAACGGACCCATCACAGCCGACCTCCTCAATTTCTAATTCACTTAAAGGTGCAACACTCTGGACTTGATCTCCTTGGTTTTGCCCACGTTCCAGTAGTTCTCTCCCAGATAGCCGCAGGTACGGCGGGTGACGTTCATCTTGGACCGATCCTTGTTGTGGCAGCAGGGGCACTCCCACTGGTTGTCGTCGTTGATGACGATCTCCCCGTCGAAGCCGCACACCTGGCAGTAGTCGCTTTTGGTATTGAACTCGGCGTATTGGATATTGTCATAGATGAAGCGGACAACCTCCTTCATGGCCTCCAGATTGTGGCGCATATTGGGGATCTCCACATAGGAGATGCACCCGCCGGTGGAAATCTTCTGGAACTGGCTCTCAAAGGTGAACTTTTCAAAGGCGTCGATGTGTTCCCGCACGTCCACATGATAACTATTTGTATAATACCCCTTGTCAGTTACGTCAGGTATCGTGCCAAACCGCTCCTTATCAATGCGTGCGAAGCGGTAACACAGAGATTCGGCGGGTGTGCCATAGAGGGCAAAGCCGATATTCGTCTCCTTCTTCCAGTCGTCACAGGCCCGGCGCAGCCGGTTCATCAGCCTGAGGGCGAACTCTGTGCCGCCCGGCTGGGTGTGGGAGCAGCCCTTCATCAGCTTAGTCACCTCGTACAGCCCGATATAACCCAGAGAGATGGAGGAGTACCCGCCGTACAGCAGTGGCTCAATGGGAGCCCCCTTGGGCAGGCGGGCGATTGCCCCGTACTGCCAATGGATGGGTGAGGAGTCGGACTTCACGTTTTTCAGCGCGTTGTGCCGGCACATAATGGCCTCGAAGCACAGGTCCAGCCGCTCCTCCAGCAGCGTCCAGAACTTCTCCTCATCCCCCCTGGCCAGAATGCCGATCTGGGGCAGGTTGAGGGAGACCACTCCCTGGTTGAAGCGGCCCTCGAACTTATAATTCCCATTCTCATCCTTCCAGGGGGCCAGGAAGGAGCGGCAGCCCATGGGCGAGAACACGTTGCCCTCATAGTTCTCCCGCATCTTCTTGGCGGAGATATAGTCGGGGTACATCCGCTTGGCGGAGCACTTGACGGCCAGTTCCGTGATGTAGTCATATTTGCCCCCTTTGAGGCAGTTGTGCTCGTCCAGCACATACACCAGCTTGGGGAAGGCGGGGGTGATGTAAACCCCCTTCTCGTTCTTGATACCCTCCAGCCGCTGGCGCAGCACCTCCTCCACGATCATAGCGTTCTCTTCCAGATAGGGGTCATCTTCCTGGAGGTTGAGGAACAGAGTGACAAAGGGGGACTGTCCGTTGGTCGTCATCAGGGTATTGATTTGATACTGGATAGTCTGGACACCGGATTTCAGCTCATCCCGCAGACGGTCGGCCACCAGCCGCTCCAGGGTAGCCTCGTCCACCTGTCCGGCACATTCATAGGCGATGTGCTTTTTGAATTTCTCCCGGCTGCGGCGGAGATACTTGCCCAGATGGCTCATATCCACGCTCTGCCCTCCGTACTGGTTGGAGGCCACGCAGGCGATGATCTGGGTGGTGACGGTACAGGCCACCTGGAAGCTCTTGGGGCTCTCGATGAGCTTGCCGTTCATCACAGTGCCGTTGTCCAGCATATCCCCAATGTTGATGAGGCAGCAGTTAAAAATGGGCTGGACAAAGTAGTCTGCATCGTGGAAGTGGATGGTCCCCTCGTCGTGGGCCTTGGAGATATGCTCGGGCAGCAGGATGCGCCGGGTCAGATCCCGGCTCACCTCCCCGGCGATATAGTCCCGCTGGGTGGCTGCGATCATGGTGTTCTTGTTGGAGTTCTCCTCTGCCAGCTCCTGGTTCTCGTTGCGCAGCAGAGAGAGGATAGACTCGTCGGTGGTGTTAGCCTTGCGTACCAGGGCCCGGTTATAGCGGTAAATGATGTAGGTCTTGGCCAGGTGGAACTTGTTTTCCTCCACCAGCCCCTGCTCCACCAGGTCCTGGATGTCCTCCACCAGCATCCGCTGGCGCTTGAGTCCCTCGATGTGGTCGATGATGGCGTCGATGCGCGCCCGGTCAAGCTGTTCCTCCGGCGGCACCTCGGCGTTGGCCTTTTCGATGGCGGTAACGATCTTGCTTCGGTCATAATCCACGATGGTCCCATCGCGCTTGATCACTTTCATAGCTGGTCTCCCTCTCCCGTATCTTTATGGTATACTATCTAACCGGCGGCATGGCCGCCAGACACTGTCAGGGGAGAAGTATACCATGTCCTTTTTGTTTTGTCCACTACATCTTGTATGTCGCCTCTTATTTTTTACCAACGGATACAACATATATTTTTTGAAGAAACGAGAGAAAACGGGAACTTTCTTTCCTCTTTCTGGCCTTTTTGGTTGATACAAGGGCCAAAGTGTGATATACTTTGTAACGAATTTCGGCAAATCGCCGGATTGACCCTTATTTGTCCCGGCAGGAGGTGTCCCCATATGCAAAATCGAATCGCTGTGGCCATGAGCGGTGGTGTGGACAGCTCCACCGCCGCCTGGCTGCTTCAGCAGGAGGGACACGACCTAGTGGGCGTTATGCTGAAGATGTTTGATGGCTCGCTGGTCAACGGGAGCCGGGAGGATGACAGACCTCCAGATGGCGTGGAGGACGCCCGGGCCGTGGCTGGGAAGCTGGGTATTCCCTTCTATGTGCTTGACGCCCGCGCCCCCTTCCGCTCCCATGTTCTGGACACCTTTACCTCCGCCTATGAGCGGGGGCTTACCCCTAATCCCTGCGTGGTCTGCAACCGGTATGTCAAATTCGGCTTTTTACTCCAGCAGGCCTTGGAGTCAGGCCGGGATAAGGTGGCCACCGGCCATTACGCCCGGCTGGAGCTGGACCGGGGGAGCGGCCGCTGGCTGCTGAAGAAGGCGGCCCATCCAGAGAAGGACCAGAGCTATGTACTGGCTGGTCTAAACCAGGAGCAGCTCTCCCGCTCCCTGTTTCCCCTGGGCGCTCTGTCCAAGGAGGAGGTCCGCTCCATTGCCGCCCAAGCTGACCTCATCAACGCCAAGAAGGGGGACAGCCAGGACATCTGCTTCATCCCCGACGGGGACTACGGCTCCTTTATCCGCCAGTATACTGGAAAGAGCTATCCCTCCGGCCCCTTTTTAGATGAGGGCGGAGCGGTCCTGGGGGCCCACACCGGCATCATCGACTACACCCTGGGCCAGCGGCGGGGGCTGGGGGTATCCTCCACCCGTGGGCGCCTCTATGTCAAGGAGGTCCGGCCCCAGGATAACTCCGTGGTACTCTCCTGCAATGACAGCCTGTATGGCTCCACCCTCACGGCGGCGAATCTGAACCTCATCGCCTGTGACCACCTTTCTGCTCCTGTCCGCCTGCGGGCCAAGGTCCGCTACCGCATGGCGGAGCAGCCCTGCACTGTGGAGCAGACCGGGCCGGACACCATCCACCTCGCTTTTGACCAGCCTCAACGGGCCATCACTCCCGGCCAAGCCGTGGTCCTGTATGACGGTGACACGGTGGTAGGTGGGGCCACCATTACCCCCTGATTCCTCACAGATACGAAAGGAGCTCCCTGACCCATGAGCCACAAGAAGTATAAAAAGCGCCACTCCCAGTCCACCATCAATGCCAAACGCCAGGCCAACCAGGCCAAGCTGGCCGACGAGAAGGACCGCGCCAGGAAGCGGATGGACCCCACTGCCCGCACCCTGCTCTTTGGCAATCTGGTTTTTCTGTCCATTACCGTGCTGCTCGAGCGGAACGGGCTCATCTCCCCCCTGTTCAGCGGCGCCTGCACAATCATCGGTGTCATCTTGCTGATTCTGGCCCTGTGGTTCCAGTTCGGCGGGAAAGGCCAGGACCGCTGGAATGGCGGCAAATAGGCCCTCTTTTTCCAGGCCCGCAGCCCTCTGGTATATCTGTTGCTTTTTGGAGGAAACTGGTATATGATAGTGGGCACGACTTCTTTCTCCGTTTAAGGAGGCACACAATACAATGCGAAAAGAAATCATCCTGCCGGGTCTGGCCCTGGGGGGCGGCCTGGCGGGCTTTGGACTGCGCCGCTGGCAGTGGCTGTCCGCCTATGACGCCCAGACTCAACTCTATCTCCACGGGGCGCCGGCCACCTTTGCCCTGCTCGCCCTGACGGCTCTCTTGGTCCTGGCCTTTCTTGTCCTCTGCCGTGGAAAAAGGAGGCCGGAGGGATTCCTGGACGCCTTTTTCTGTCCCTCTCCCGGTTTTATGGGACTGATGACCGCCTCCGGCTTCTGTTTTTTAGGGGCCGGCCTGCTGGGCCTGCTGGAGTGGATGGACCAGTTCCAACTCTTCCGCATCAGCCGGGACGCCTACCTGTCCGCCTATCCCGCCGCCCTGCTGCCCGTCCTGCTGTTGACGGTCCTGCTCACCTTTGGCTCCGGAGCCGCCCTGCTGCTGGTCGGACGGGCCGCCTATCGGGGCCAGCTGGACCGGCTGACCTCCCTGCTCTCTGTCCTTCCAGGCTATACCGGGCTGTGCTGGCTGTTTGCCACCCACCTGCTCCACGGCACTGACCCCGTCGCCATGCGGTACGGCTTCTCCCTGGCAGCTACCATTCTGATGATGCTGTGCCACTACTTCGCCGCTGGTTTCTTCTTTGGCCGCTCCCACCCTCAGCTGCTTACCTTCTGCGCTTCGCTGGGCATCTCATTGGGGATAATCTCTCTGGCTGACGGCCCCAGCTGGTTCCAGCTAGCTCTAACCGCTGCCTTTCTCCTCTCTCTGCTGGGCTATGGATATGCGCTACTGTCCAACAATTCCTTCCCCGCCGGAGAGCGAATGCCCTCTGGGGCTGAACGCGAGGAGAGCTCCATTCCGGACGAGGAATAACATGATAAATTGGAGGCTGCTTTACTATGGATAAAAAGCGTTTTTATATCACCACACCCATCTACTATCCCAGCGATAAGCTGCACATCGGCCACACCTACTGCACCGTAGCCACCGACGCCATGGCCCGCTATAAGCGGCTGACCGGCTATGAGGTCCTGTTCCTCACAGGTACAGATGAACACGGCCAGAAAATCGAGGACAAGGCCAAGGAGGCCGGCGTTACTCCCAAGGAGTTCGTAGACGGCATCGTGGAGGGTCCCAAGGGAGTCAAGGATCTGTGGAAGCTGATGAACATCAGCAACGACCGTTTCATCCGCACCACCGACGATTATCACGTATCCGCCATTCAAAAGATCTTTAAAAAGATGTATGAGAAGGGCGACATCTACAAGGGCAAGTATGTGGGCAAGTACTGTAAGCCTTGTGAGTCCTTCTGGACCGAATCCCAACTGGTAGATGGCAAGTGCCCCGACTGCGGGCGAGACGTCCAGGACGCGGAGGAGGAAGCCTACTTTTTCAAACTCTCCAAGTACGCCGACCGCATCCAGCATCTGCTGGAGGACACCGATTTTCTGGAGCCCCGCAGCCGGGTCAACGAGATGGTGAACAACTTTATAAAGCCCGGTCTGGAGGACCTGTGCGTATCCCGGACCTCCTTTACCTGGGGCGTGCCCGTGGACTTCGACCCCGGTCACGTGGTCTATGTGTGGGTGGACGCCCTGTTCAACTACACCACCGCTCTGGGCCTGTTCAACGACAAGTACCACGACTATGAAAAGTTCTGGCCCGCCGACGTTCACTTTGTTGGTAAGGAGATCGTCCGCTTCCACTCCATCATTTGGCCTGCCATGCTTATGAGTATGGAGATGCCTCTGCCCAAGAAAGTCTTTGGCCACGGCTGGCTGCTGCTGGACGGCGGCAAGATGTCCAAGAGCAAGGGTAACGTGGTGGACCCCTATATCCTGGCTGAGATGTTCGGGGTGGACGCCCTGCGGTTCTTCCTGCTGCGCACCTTCCCCTTCGGCTCTGACGGCAACTTCTCCAACGAAGCGCTGATTCAGACTATCAATGTGGACCTGGCCAACGACCTGGGCAACCTCCTCTCCCGAACCGTGTCCATGGTAGGCAAGTATTTCGGTGGCACCCTGCCCGAAGATCAGTCGGAAAACGGGGAGATGGACAGGGAGATGGTGGAGCTCATCTCCTCCCTGCGCGCCAGGTATGAGGAGCAGATGGAGCACTACGCCTTCCAGAACGCCCTGGCGGAAATCTTTAAGGTCATCGGCCGGGCCAACAAGTATATCGACGAGAACGCCCCCTGGGTGCTGGCCAAGGACATGGAGGCCAACGGTCCCCGTCTGGCACGGGTCATGTATAACCTGCTGGAGGTACTGCGGGTATCCGGCATCCTGCTGACCCCCTTTATCCCCGGCTCCGCCGGAAAGGTACTGGACCAAATCGGCGCCTGCCAGGAGTGCCGCACCTGGGACAGCGCCGCCGTCTACGGCTCCCTGCGGAGGGATGTCACCGTCCAGCGGGGGGAAAACCTGTTCCCCCGTGTAGACACAGAGAAGGCCCTGGCCCAGTTGGAGGCGGCGGCTGAAGCCGCCCGGAAGTCCGCCCTCCCGGACCTGGAAATAGAGCCCCAGCTGGAGGCCAAGGTGGACTTTGACACCTTCTGTAAGTCTGACTTCCGAGCAGTCAAGGTCAAGGCCTGTGAGAATGTGAAGAAGAGCGAGAAGCTGCTGAAATTCACCCTGGACGACGGCACCGGTACCGACCGTCAGATCCTGTCCGGCATCGCCAAATGGTACAAGCCGGAGGACCTGGTAGGCAAGACCCTCATGGCTATCGTCAACCTGCCGCCCCGGAAAATGATGGGCCTGGAGTCCAACGGTATGCTCATCTCCGCCGTCCACACTGAGAAGGGCGCTGAGGTCCTGAATCTGCTTATGCTGGACGACAAGATCCCCGCTGGCGCCAAGATGTGCTGAGTGCATGGGCTGATGATCGAAAACTTCCTATTTTTTCAGAAAGGCACGACGTAAGTCGTGTCTTTCTTTACAATGAAAAAGCTCGTCGCAAGCGACATATCGCTTGCGACGAGCTGGCAGGGACGGTCAAAATCGATATTTCTTCATGGCGAAAAATGCCGCCCACAGGGCGGCCCACCAACTGTGTGCCCAGCGGAGCGGGCCGCAGTTGAAAAGGAGGAGCAGGGAAGCGGGCGGATGACGTCTTTTTTGCCCCAGGCATAAAAAGACGTCGGAGCAAAACGGACTTTGCTCCGACGTGGAGCTAGTGGTGGGAATCGAACCCACGGCCTGCTCATTACGAGTGAGCTGCTCTACCCCTGAGCCACACTAGCGGATAACAAATGATATTATACCGATTCCGGTCCCATCCGTCAAGGGGAAGGACAGCAAATTTGCCCTATACTTTTTTTCTCTGGAATGTTAGAATAGGTGCGACAAACTGACAGAAAAGAGGACGCCCATGGTCATCTCGAGTTTTTCAGCTCTGAAGAGCCGGCTGCAACATCTCTCCCCCAGGGAGGCGGTGGTAGCCGCGGCCCATGACGAACACACCTTACAGGCAGTCTTTGCCGCCCGCCGAGACGGGCTGATCCGCCCCATCTTGGTGGGCCGACGGAACGAGATCCGATCCATTGCCCGCAGTCTGGGGGAGGAGCTCTCTCCAGAACAGATCGTAGACGCCCAGGATGATCTGGAGTGCGCTGCCCGCTCTGTCGCTCTTATCCGGGAGGGAAAGGGGGATATCCTCATCAAGGGGATGCTTCAGACCGGCACTCTGCTCAAGGCGGTGGTCCACCGGGAAACAGGCATTCGGGCCAGCCAGGTCATGTCCCATGTGGCTATTTTGGATGTGCCCCGCTACCACAAGCTGCTATTCATCACCGACGGCGGTATGGTAGTAGCCCCCAATCTGGAGCAGAAAGGCCATATCCTGAAAAACGCGGTGGACTTCTGCCGCTTCCTGGGCTATGAACGGCCCAAGGCCGCCGCCTTGTGCGCTGTGGAAACGGTGAATCCCGCTATGCCTGAAACCGGGGACGCCCTGTCACTAAAAGAAGCGGGAGAGCGGGGGGAATTCGGTCCCTGTATCGTGGAAGGGCCCATCTCTCTGGACCTGGCCACTGACCGCGAGGCGGCTCTGGTGAAGGGCTACCACAGCCCGGTGGCCGGGGACGCGGACATTCTGCTGGTCCCCGCTATCGCCGTGGGCAACGTACTGGGCAAAGCCCTATATGGCTTGGCCGGCGGCCAGATGGCCGGAGTCGTGCTGGGAGCGGCGGTCCCTATCACCATCAATTCCCGTGGGGCCACGCCGGAGGAGAAATATTACTCTATCCTGCTCTGCGCCGCCATGGATTAGGAGGAAGCTGACATGTCCCACAAGATCTTAGTCCTCAACCCAGGCTCCACCAGCACCAAGGCCGCTGTCTACGAGGATGAGCACCCGTTGATGCTCAAAAGCATCGGGCACACCAACCAGGACCTGTCCCCCTATCCTGCCCTCAACGACCAGTTAGACTACCGGGTGGCCCTGGTCCGAAGCTGGCTGGCCCAGGAGGGCTTTGACCTGACGCAGCTTTCCGCTGTGGTAGGGCGGGGCGGCATCATTCCTAATATCGTGGCCGGCGGCTATGTGGTGGATGACAACTTGACCGACTGCCTGCTCCACCACACAGTGTTTGACCACGCCTCCAACCTGGGTGGATTGATGGCCCGGGAATTTGCTGAACCGCTGCGCATCCCCGCCTATATCTACGACGCGGTCACCAGTGATGAGCTGCCCCCGGAGGCCCGTGTCACTGGCTTTAAGGAGGTCACCCGCACCAGCTTCTGCCACGTCCTCAACGCCAGAGCCACCAGCCACAAGTACGCCCAGGCCATGGGCCGGAAATACGAGGATATGAATTTGGTCGTGGCCCATTTGGGGGGTGGAATTTCCATTTCCGCACACAGCCACGGGCGCATCATCGACTCTGTGTCCGACGACGCCGGCCCCTTTTCCCCGGACCGGGCGGGCAGTTTGAATATGCTGTATGTGGTGGATCTGTGCTACTCGGGCAAGTACACCAAGGCCCAGATGCTGAAAAAGCTTCGGGGGGAGGGTGGGATGTCCGCCCTGCTGGGCACCCATGACTGCCGGGAGGTGGAGCGCCGTATCGAGGACGGGGATGAGTGGGCGGCCCTGGTCTACCAGGCCCAAGCCCTCCAGATCGCCAAGGGCGTTGGAATCATGCTGGGCTGCTTCCATGAGCTGATCGACGCGGTCATCCTCACCGGGGGGCTGGCCAACTCCAAAAAGCTCACCAGCATGGTCATCGATTATCTCCACAACCTGTGTCGGGTGGTGGTCATCCCCGGAGAAAACGAGATGGAGGCCCTGGCCCTGGGCGCTCTGCGTATCCTCAACGGCCAGGAACAGGTGCATACTTTCTGCCCCGTCTGCCCTATGCCGATTCAATAACAATAGTCTGCGCTCTTACAGAATTATCGCTTAACAAACTGAGTCCCCCGCATGATCGAATTCATACGGAGGACTTTGTTATGCGCAGCACAGGTTTTTTCAGGGGGCCAGTGCCCCGACAAATCAAAATCGCGCGATCAGGTTATCATCGACTTTTCCAAGAGCAATCGGAATAGGTACAAAATCGTAATGTGCAGCGGATAGAATACGTAAAAAAAGCGCTTCAATTTCAGTTTCCCCCGCCTGCCGTTATAGAGTAAAATGAGCAGACAGGTAAAAAGGATGCACATAGTCGGCTGATTTCCAGTCGCCCCCATATATGCCAGAAGGAACAGCAGCACTTGATAGACCCGATGGCTGCGGCAGACGTAGAACGCGGATATGAACAGGATCCCCTGTATCCCGTAATCACAGCGTATCAGTTCAGCAATTACAGAAAAAAGCGCCACACTGACAACTTGCAAAACCACTGACTTAATTTTATCAGTGCGCACCTGTGATTTGCACGAGCATCTTTCGAGACACGCCAATGTCAATAAGCCTAAAAACAAAGTGAAAAATACATTTTGATATTTTAAATAAAACGGAAATGTACCCTCCATAAGCGAATATCTGCTAAAAAATCCTATATCAAAAGGTATTTCGGAGATTAGCGCAAATACAAGCATTAACCCGATATATCGCTTCTTGTTTCTAGTATGTTGGAAACCCTCTGCCAGCAAAAAGCAAAACAGCGGAAACGCAATTGTACCTATGCTCTGCAGATCAAATCGAATGAAATAATCAATTTTCTCAAACTGCTCCCAGGATAGTTTCCCGGTATCCACCATTACGCCCCAGTAATTTGATAAGAGCCACTGAAGGACGATTTTGCAGGTGTGGTCAATAACCATCGCCATAACAGCGATCATTTTCAAGGAATTTCCTGTCAGGAACTGTACTTGCTCCAAACGTCTATCCAGGCAGTCCGCGCCACCGTTTATTCTTTCAAATAGCACCTTCAAGTCTGGTTCCTCAAATCATCCCACGGCATCCCTGGATCGATTCACTCATAAAGTTTTTTATAGTACCCGCTGTACAGAGCGGCCACCGGGTTATGGCCCAGCACCCTGTCCTTAGCGATGAGGGTAGTCACCGGCGCGTCAGAATACTTGCTGAACAGGGCGTCATGGCCTACACACAAGCCGATAGCGATATTCAGATCCGTTTTTTCCCGGTTGAGCACCCGTGCCTGGAGGATGGGGTTGCACATGGTCTCCGGATGGGCCCCCTTGCAGATGGTGTCCTCAGGGGCTAGCCCCATATTCGCCTTGTCCTCTCCCCCTACCTTACACACCACACTGACATATTCAATTCCGTTTTTCTGCAAGATTTTGGCAAAGATCTTAGCTTCGTTAATCAGTCCAAAACAAGTGGCGATCCCCACCTTTTTGGCCCCGATCTCCTTGATAAACAGGACGGTTTCTTCTACACGGGTCTTGGTACAGTAATACCGCCCCTCGATTTGGGCGGCAGCCCGAGCCATTTTCCCGTCTATGGTGTCGCCGCCATAAATCTGGTCCAACTCAGCGGTTTCCCCCGCCTCCACACATCCGGTGGTCAAACAGAATTCCGGGTACTGTTCCCCCCGGTTTCGACAGTTGTACAGGCCGCAGTCCGTACAGCTCAACCTCCGCTTCTTCTCCCGCTCCATGTGTACGCTCCCCTTTCTTTTCTTTCTATGTCCCGCAGCCCACGGGGCAGCCCCGCTCCTGATACCTCAGGCGGAGTTTCTCCATCAATTCCCGGTCCGGGTCCAAATACAGCTTGTTGTCAAATCCGTCCATCAGGCCGATCTGTCCCTCCCACTCCAGGTCCGGGGACAGGTCCAGCTCAATCATGCCTGGGATGTGATAGGCCCGCAGCAGGTGGGCGGTATGGCTGTCCACATTGCCCCGCATAGCCGCCAGTCCCACCAGCCAGCGGCGGTCCAACTCCATCACCTCGCTGGGGAAAAACTCCTCACAGACCAGGATGGTCCCCGGCCGGGTCAAGGGTGCCTTTGGCCGGCGACCCAGCAGCGCCCGGAGCATTCTGCGGGAGATGTCCCGCATATCCACCGATCTGGCCCGCATATAGGGGCTGTCCATCGCTCCAAAGGCGGCGGCCAGAGCATCCCCCGCCGCCTTGACAGCATATTCTGCCGTGGCCCCCTCCCTTTGTATCATGTCCGTGATGGTTCGGACAAGGTCCTCATCCTCCAGCAGCATAGCGTGGATGGCAAAAATAGAGGCTGTTTCCTCCCCCACCTCGGCAAAGGCACGGTCGTAGAGGGCAGCCAACTGCAGTACGGCCTGCCTCTGTCCTTGTTGGAATCGCTCCAGCTCCTCTTGGGGGCCGCGTTGAGAGCGGGGGGCTAACACAGGGGGCTCACGCCGGTAAAAGTGCAGCTGTCCAATAGCGATCTGCTCCGCGATGGATCTTCCAGCCAACTCCAGCATACCCTCACCTCCCCGTTCTCCACTGGTATTTCTTTGATTATAGCCCCCCATTCTCCGTTTGTAAAGGCGAGGCGTGGCTGATTTTGCCCCTCTTGTCATCGAACTTCCCCCCTTTTTCTTCCCTCTGACTCAAAATTGCCGCTTTACGCTGATAAATTGCCGTGGTATAATGGACAAGCAGGTCCGTTCCTGTTCTTTTTTCCCGATTTTTCATAAGGAGGTCATCCCCGTGGTTTCTGAACGTATGCTTGGACTGGGCACCGCCCGGTCTGTGATCCGTGAGCTGTTTGAGTACGGCAAGCAGCGGGCCGCTGTTGTCGGCCCTGAAAACGTCTTTGATTTCTCGCTGGGCAATCCCAGCGTTCCCGCCCCCGACGCGGTCAACGAGACCGCCATCCGCATTCTGCGGGAACAGCCCGAACTGATCCACTGCTACACCAGCGCCCAGGGCGACGCACAGGCCCGCCAGCGATTCGCCGACTCCCTGAACCGCCGTTTTGGGGCCAGCTACACCGCCGACCAGCTCTATATCACCGTAGGGGCGGCCGCCTCTCTCTGCTGTGTCTTCGGCGGACTGACCTGCCCCGAGGACGAGTTCATCGTATTTGCCCCCTATTTCCCCGAATATAAGGTATTCATTGAAGGCGCGGGGGCCAAAATGGTACTCATTCCCCCGGAGATCGACCACTTCCAGATTGACTTTGAGGCCTTTGAAAAGGCTGTCGGCCCCCACACCAAGGGCGTGGTGGTCAACACCCCCAACAATCCCTCCGGCGTAGTCTACTCCAAGGACACCCTGGAGCGGCTGGCCTCCGTCCTCACCGCCAAGAGTCAGGAGTACGGACACCCCATCTACCTCATCTCTGACGAGCCCTATCGTGAAATTGTATTCCAGGGCTTCGAGGTCCCCTGGGTCCCTCACATCTACCGGGACACCATCGTGTGCTACTCCTTCTCCAAGTCCCTGTCCCTCCCCGGCGAACGGTTGGGCTATGTGCTGGTCCCCGGTGACATCACCGACTCTGCCGATGTTTATGCCGCCGTGGCAGGGGCGGGCCGCTCCCTAGGCTATGTGAACGCTCCCAGCCTGTTCCAGCAGGTGACCTCTCTGTGCTGCGATATGACCTCTGATTTGAAGGTGTACGAGGAGAACTGCCGGCTGCTCACCTCCTCCCTGCGGGAGATGGGGTACCATGTAGCCCAGCCCGGCGGCGCTTTCTACCTCTTCCCCCGGTCCCTGGAGCCCGATGATCTGGCTTTCAGCGAGCGGGCCAAGAAGTTCGACCTGCTGCTGGTCCCCGGCTCCGGCTTTGGCGCCCCCGGCCATGTGCGCATCGCCTACTGTGTCCAGACCGAGATGATCCAGCGGGCCCTGCCGAAATTCAAGGCTCTGGCTGACTCCTACCTATAAAATGACTGCCCCCTTCCGCCTAAGCGGGAGGGGGTCTTTTCATACCTTCTGTGTCCGTTCACCATTCGGATAGCCCCCTCCCATTTGTCGGATTTTTGGTCTTGGAGAGGACATAATTTCATGGAATTGCCCCCTGTTCAAAGCCCCTCTTTTCCTGTATGATAGGGATGTACGAAGTCTGAACAGTTTGATTCCCACAGGAGGAAATCAATATGAGAAAAACAAAGATCATCTGCACCCTGGGCCCCGCGGTGGACAGCGAGGATATGATTCGCACCCTGATCCGCTCCGGAATGGACGCGGCCCGGTTCAACTTCTCCCACGGCAGCCACCCGGAGCACCTGGAGCGGCTTAGTCTGCTCAAGGCTGTCCGTGACGCTATGGGCCGCCCGGTGGCCACAATTTTGGACACCAAAGGGCCGGAGATCCGCATCCGCAACTTCGACACCAAGTCCATTTCCCTGGAGGCGGGGGATACCTTCACTCTGACCACACGGGAGGAGGTGGGGGACCAGACGCATGTTTCTGTCAGCTATCCCAAGCTCCACCAGGAGGTGGCCCCCGGCCAGGAGATCCTCATTGACGACGGCCTAGTGGCCATCCGGGTGGATGAGATCCGGGGTGAGGACATCGTCTGCACAGTGGAGAACGGTGGTACTTTATCCGCCAATAAGTCCATCAATATCCCCGGCGTCCATATCCATCTGCCCGCCCTGACCGAGAAGGATGTGGCAGACATCCGATTCGGGGTGGAGAATGACTTTGACTTTATCGCTGCCTCCTTTGTCCGTCAGGCCAGCGATGTTGAGGCGGTCCGCCAGGTCCTTCAGGACTGTGGCGGGGAAAGTGTGAAGATCATCGCCAAGATCGAGAACCAGGAGGGCGTAGACAACATCGACGAGATCCTGGCCGCCGCCGACGGCATTATGGTGGCCCGGGGCGATCTGGGCGTAGAGATCCCCGCCGCCAAGGTACCCATCCTTCAGAAGAAAATCATCCGCAAGGGCCTTCAGGCAGGCAAGCCTGTCATCACCGCCACCCAGATGCTGGATTCCATGATGCGCAACCCCCGGCCCACCCGGGCAGAGGTGTCCGACGTGGCCAACGCCGTATTTGACGGCACAAGCTGCGTCATGCTGTCCGGCGAGACTGCTGGGGGCAAATATCCGGTGGAGGCCCTCACAGCTATGACAGGCATTGTGGAGGAGGCGGAGGCCTCCATTGACTACTGGCGCCACTTCCAAAAGCAGAGGGTGGTCCCGGCCAGCAACATTAACGACGCCATCACTCACACCTGCTGTTTGACCGCCAAGGACTTGGACGCCAAGGCCATCCTGGCGGCCACTAACTCCGGCCGTACCGCCCGGATGATCTGTCGGTTCCGCCCCTCCTGCCCCGTGGCCGCCCTGACCATGCATGAGAAGGTGCGCCGCCAGCTGAACATCTGCTGGGGTGTCATCCCCTTCCTCACCGGAGAGGTCAACTCCACCGACCGCATCTTCTCTCTGTCCGCCGAGGTGGCTCTGAAGGAACGGCTGGTCCAGGCTGGGGACACGGTCGTGATTACCGCTGGGGTCCCCCTGGGCAAGAGCGGCTCCACCAACCTGATTAAAGCCCAAGTCATCAGCGGGGAGGATCTCTGAGCATATCTTTCCTTTCCCTTTCGTACATCTGATCCGTCCAAGCTGTGCTTGGACGGATTTTTTACTTCTTAGCATCCTTCTTTCTCCTACTTGACAACATTATAATCTTCTGTTATATTGATTAAGCAAATTTAATTAAATTTGGTTAACTATTTAGGAGGTGCCTGTTTTATGGACCTGCGTGACAGTCTGTGCAGATTTTATTATGACTCTACCGTCAGTGACCTGCGCCAAGTAAACAAGACTGGAGGAGGTGAGTTGTCCTATAACAGCATCATGTATTTGGATGTCATCTCCTATCAGCAGGCCCTGGGCGTGTGCACTGTCACCACCTTGGCAGACACCCTGCACATCTCTCGCGCGGCAGCCACCATCAAAGTCGGGGAACTGGTCAAACTGGGCCTGGTAACCAAAACCCGGAGCGAGGAGGATCGGCGTGTCAGCTACTTGTCAGTTACCGGGCCGGCCGCCTTGGCGCTAAAAGCCTATGACCGTCCGCTGGAGCGTGCGGCTCGTCAGGTGGAGGCCGCCTACTCCCAGGATGAAATTGACCTGTTCTGCGCGATTTTAGACATATTCAGCAAGGAGTATCAAAAGGATCTTTAATATGACACAGCAAGAACGTATTTTTATCACCCTTTCCCCTACCCGGCTCTTTTTCCGATGTGCTCTGCCCAGTATGGTCAGCATGGCGGTCACCTCGCTCTATACAGTAGTGGACGGCATCTTTGTGGGCCGCTATGTTGGGGCCGACGCCCTGGCCGCCGTTAACCTAGTCATGCCCCTGCTTTTAATCAGCTTTGCCCTGATCGATCTGGTAGCCGTGGGCTCTTCGGTCCAGATCGCGATCCGCCTGGGGGAGCAGAAGTCCGAGGAGGCCAGCCGTATTTTCAGCTTCTGCTCCAAGCTCATCCTTCTGCTCTCTCTTCTAATCGGAGCGGCGGGTTTCTTCTTGGCCGGGCCCGCAGTGGCACTCATGGGCGCGGAGCGTCAGGTCACCGCTATGGCAGTGGATTACCTGCGGGTCTATGCTCTGCTGGCCCCCTTTATCATGCTCTTTTTCGCATTGGACAACTATCTGCGCATCTGCGGCCGGGTCCGGTACAGCATGGGAATCAATGTGTTCACCTCCCTTGTGAACATTGTACTGGACGCTCTATTCCTTATTGTCTTCCGTTGGGGAGTGGCCGGGGCGGCCCTGGCTTCCTGCATTGGGATGGCCCTGGGCACAGTCCTTGGCCTGCTCCCCTTCCTACGAAAAAAACTGCCCCTACGCTTTGTCCGGGGCCGGGTACCTCTCCATCAGCTGGCTGCCCTGCTGGCAAATGGCAGCTCAGAATTCTTCTCCAGCATCGCCGGCTCGGTGCTCATGGTCATCCTCAACAGTGTACTGCTCCATCTGGCCGGCACCCCGGCGGTAAGCGCCTTTTCCATCGTGATGTATGTGGACAGCATCGTCGGCGCCCTCCTTTTCGGCATGGCCGACTCCATGCAGCCCGCCATCAGCTATAACTATGGTGCCGGCAGCCGTACCCGTATGTTCGCCCTGGAGAAGCGAGTCCTGACGGCGGCGGCGGCTATCTCCCTGGCTGTGCTGGTCTGGATGCAGCTCGGAGGCGAACAGGTCATCCCCCTGTTCCTCAAGGAGGAGGACTCAGCTCTGCTGGACATGACCCTGCGGGCCATGGAGCTCTTCTCCTTGTCCTATCTCCTTGGGTGGGTGAGCACCTGCCTCAGCTCCTTCTTTACCGCCCTGAATCGACCGGGGCTTTCCCTGGTCCTGGCGTTCAGCCGGACTCTTGTCTTCCCCCTCCTGTCCCTGCTTGTACTGCCCGGCGCCCTGGGGCTGGATGGGGTGTGGCTCATCTCCACCTCTACCGGAGTACTCACCGCCATTCTCTCCCTTCTCTTTCTTCTCCGTGTCCTCCGGCAGGAAAAGCTTCTGTCCCGGACGGCTTAACAAGCCTCCAAGCCATTTTGGCTTGGGGGCTTTCCTATTTCTCTATCCTCCAAAGTGCTGACATATGGTAATTCGATATCCTCCAGCCTCTCCCCCACAAAAATATTTTCTTTGATTTTTCCCCCTGTCTGTGCTAACATATCCTCCCGAATGGAGAGATGTGTGTTGCAAAAGCTCATAGTATTTTTACGGCGGGAAACGGTGCTGTCCATCGCCTGGCTGCTGGCGGCTGCCACAGCCTTTCTGGTCCCCCCGGACCGGGCCTATCTGGATTATATCGACGGCGGCACCCTGGGGCTGCTCTTTTCTTTGATGGCGGTGATGGCAGGGTTCCAGGGGCTGGGTCTGTTCCGCCGTCTGGGTGAGCATCTGCTGGAGCGGACGGCCACGACCAGACAGTTGGAGGGTGCGCTCATCTTCCTGCCCTTCTTTTTCAGCATGGCAGTGACCAACGATGTGGCCCTTATCACCTTTGTTCCCTTCGCAATGGAGGTACTAGAGCTAGCCGGAGAGGAGGAGCGCCTGATCCCTGTGGTGGCCATGCAGACCATCGCCGCCAATCTAGGCAGTATGGCTACCCCCATCGGCAATCCCCAAAACCTGTACCTCTACTCCCACTATCAGATGAGCCTTGGGGAGTTTTTCCGGTCCATGCTCCCCCTCACCGCCGCCTCCGGTCTGCTGATTCTACTGTTCCTTCTGTGCCGCCGCTCCACCCCCTTGTCCCTACCCAAGCTGACACCTCCCGCGATTTCCGAAGGCAGGCGTCTGGGCTTTTACCTCATCCTCTTTGTCCTCTGTCTGGCCGCGGTGGCGAAAGCCCTGCCTGTGGCGCTGTTATGCGTACTGGTGGCCCTGCTCACTGCCCTGGTAGACCGCCGTGTGCTGGTCCGGGTGGACTGGTCCCTGCTGGCCACCTTTGTAGGCTTCTTTCTCTTTGTGGGCAACCTAAGCCGCCTGCCCGCCTGCCATGACTTTTTCCAGGCCGTCCTCGCTCACCATGAGGCGGTATGCGCCGTCCTGGCTAGCCAGGCGCTCAGTAATGTGCCCGCCGCCCTGCTGCTGTCTGGTTTTACAGACAACGGGACCGCACTACTGGTTGGCACTAATCTGGGGGGACTGGGTACGCTGATCGCCTCTATGGCCAGTTTGATTTCCTATAAGCAGGTGGTCCGCCGCTCTCCCTACAAAAAGGGAAAATACCTGTTGTGGTTCACCGCGGCCAATTTGGTTTTTCTGACAATACTGCTGAGTGGCTATCTCCTCCTGGCCTTGTGACAAAGGGACGTTCCCAGTATCGGGAGCGTCCCTTCAATCATCCACTTGCAAATCTGCCGCCTTCCCACCCAGTCCCCGCAGCCCCCTTCATCGCTCTGTTTCCCGGCCCCTTCTGATCGGGAGCATCCCAGCTTGGAAAAACTTTTTGCCCAAACAATCAAATTCTCTCTTGACTTTATCGCTTTTGTGCGTTAAACTTTAACGCACCAAACTGATAAACCAAATGTGTTTGATGAGAGGACTGGTTCAAAATGGGTATCAAGCTGGGTATGCTGCTGGTGTTCTTCGCCGTCATGGTGGGCATCGGTCTGTATTGCCGGAAACACGCCACCGATGTCAGCGGCTTTGTGCTGGGTGGGCGGTCTGTCGGACCATGGCTCACCGCCTTCGCCTACGGCACCTCCTACTTCTCCGCCGTAGTCTTTGTGGGATACGCCGGGCAGTTTGGGTGGAAGTACGGTATTGCCGCCACCTGGGCGGGCATCGGCAACGCTATCCTGGGCTCTCTGTTAGCCTGGGTCGTGCTGGGCCGCCGGACTCGCATCATGACCCAGCACCTGGACTCCGCCACCATGCCCGAATTTTTTGGCAAGCGGTTTGGCTCCAGGTCCCTGAAGGTCGCCGCCTCAGTCATTATCTTCATCTTCCTTATCCCCTACACCGCCAGTCTGTACAACGGCCTGTCCAGGCTGTTCGGCATGGCCTTTGACATCGACTACTCCGTGTGTGTGGTAGTCATGGCAGTGCTCACTGGAGTGTATGTCATCGCCGGGGGCTATATGGCTACCGCCATCAACGACTTTATCCAGGGCATCATCATGATCTTCGGCATCGTGGCGGTGATTGCCGCCGTCCTGAACAGCCAGGGGGGCTTTCTGGCTGCCCTGGAGGGGCTGGCCCAGGTGAGCGACCCGGAGGTGTCCGCCGCCCCCGGCATCTTTGCCTCCTTCTTCGGCCCCGACCCCCTGAACCTGCTGGGCGTGGTGGTCCTCACCTCCCTCGGCACCTGGGGACTGCCCCAGATGGTCCAGAAATTCTACGCCATCAAGAGCGAGAAGGCCATCGACACCGGCACGGTCATCTCCACCCTCTTTGCCGTCATCGTTGCCGGGGGCTGCTACTTCCTGGGGGGCTTCGGACGGCTGTTCAGCGGCCAGATCGATATCGCCGCCAACGGCTATGACTCCGTCATCCCCACTATGCTGTCCGGCCTGCCAGACGTTCTGCTGGCGGTGGTGGTGGTCCTGGTGCTGTCCGCCTCCATGTCTACCCTGTCCTCCCTAGTGCTCACCTCCAGCTCTACGCTGACTCTGGATCTGCTGAAAGACCACGTCTGGAAGGACATGGACCAGAGGCGCCAGGTCTTTGTCATGCGCTGCCTCATCGTGGTGTTTATCGCCATCTCCGTGGTGCTGGCCATCATTCAATACAGATCCAACGTCACCTTCATCGCCCAGCTCATGGGCGTCAGCTGGGGCGCCCTGGCCGGCGCCTTTCTGGCCCCCTTCCTCTTTGGCCTGTACTGGAAGCGGGCCACCAAGGCCGCCTGCTGGACCAGCTTCCTGTTTTCCACCGTCTTTATGCTGGCTGTCATCAGCCCTCTAAAGTCCGTCCTTCCCGCCCTCCTTCAGTCCCCCATCAACGCCGGGGCCTTCTGCATGGTCGCTGGTCTTGTGATCGTTCCCCTGGTCTCCCTTTGCACCGCCAAGCCGGACCGTGCGCTGGTAGAGGACGCCTTCTCCTGCTATGACGAGAAGGTGCTGGTCCGGCAAAGCCAGGCCCTGGGGGACAAATAAATTCCCTCTTTGCAAAAAGGCGGGCGCTGTGGTATCCTAAATAAGCACACGACTCTGTCAGGGCCCACTTTGTGGGCCCTGACGGTATGTTCTATCCTCATTTCCGAAAGGAAGTTTTTTATGGTCGTCGATATCCATACCCACACCTTTCCGGAGCGCATCGCCGCCTCCACCATTCAAAAATTACAGGATATTTCCCACACCCGCCCCTTTACCGATGGGACAGAAGCGGGCCTGCGGGCCTCCATGGTCGCCGCTGGAGTAGATTTCTCCCTGGTCCTCCCCGTGGCCACCAGCCCCCGCCAAGTGGTCCACATCAATGACGCCTCCGCTCGCCTGAACAGCCAGGGGAATGGCATTCTCTCCTTCGGCTGTATGCACCCGGACTTCGACGGCTGGAAGGAGGAACTGGGACGGGTGGCTGCCCTGGGTATGAAGGGCATTAAGGTCCACCCCGTCTACCAGGGGGTGGACTTTGACGACCCCCGCTACCTGCGCATCCTGGACCGGTGCGGAGAGCTGGGCCTCATTGTGCTGACCCACGCCGGACTGGATATCGGCTTTCCCGGCCAAGTAAACTGCTCCCCAGAGATGGTCCTTCGGGCGGTGGAACAGGCAGGCCCCCTCCAGCTCATTCTGGCTCACATGGGTGGGTGGAGAAATTGGGACCAAGTGGAGGAGCTGCTGCCCCATACCCATGTCTATCTGGACACCGCCTACGCCCTGGGCCGGATTGCCCACAGGGGGGACGGCCACTTCGCTCCGGAGGAGCTGGATCTAATGTCCAAGGCCCAGTTTCTGCGCATGGTGGACACCTTTGGCGCACACCGGATACTCTTCGGCACCGACAGCCCCTGGCGTGGGCAGGAAGAGGGCATCGCCCAGCTCCGGGCCCTGCCCCTAAGTCAGCCGGACCTGGAGGCCATTCTGGGCGGTAACGCCCAGAGGCTGCTAGGGCTGTCCTAAGGCGCCGGATATTTTTGATTAGGAGGTCTTTTCCATGAGTGATCTCACACAACCTATCACCAACCCGGAACTGGCCCAGGCGGTCGCTGATATGGCCGCCCAGGGCAGCCGGGCGAGCCGGGAGGCAGTGCTGGACATCGTCATCTCCAAGGCCCGTTTTTTGGCCCCGGTGACCATCTCTCCCGCCCCGGAGCAGCAGGAGAGCGCCCCACTGGGGGAGGGCACCGCCATCCAGTTCCAACTGCTGCCCAATCAGGAGGGGCAGCCCTTTTTCCCCGCCTTCACCTGCTGGGAGGAGCTGCGCAAGCTGTGCGGCCCCAAAAACCAGCAAACCCTGGTTCTCACCTTTGACGACTATGCCGCCATGGTCCTGCGGGATAACCGGGCGGCGGGCTTTGTGGTGGACCCCTTTGGCTCCTGCCTGTCCTTCGACCGGGCCATGATGGAACATCTGGCAGTCAGGAAGCAGGACCGGCATTGAACAGAACAGAGCCCCTGTCTTATGACAGGGGCTCTGTTTTTCCGCCCGGGAGCAGCACCCAGTAGTCCAGTCTCTGGTCTTGGTCCGGCGATCTGCCGTCAGGTGTGAAGTGGAAGTCGATAGTATCCCCCCAAAACCACCGCCGGAACAGGGCGTGGCACCAGGTACCATTCAAATCCTGAAACCGGACCGAGATATAACTGCTCCCATCCTCCGCCGCATAGAAAATTGTATCCTCGTCCCAGTCCGCCTCCTCTGCCATCATGGACCAGATCTGGTACCGCTCCATCACATCCAGGACATCGGCATCCAGGGCACGGTAGGGGCCCCCTGCCAGAAGAAAGGCAGCCAGGGCGGCGGCCGCTGCCCAGCCCAGGACCGTTTTCCTGTCCCCGCTCCGTGACGCCCCCGGCCCGGAGCTTCTGTAATCGGGCTGCCAGTTGGCAACCTGCCGGACACGGAGGGCTGCGTCACACTCGCCGAAGGAGGTAACCCCACCCCATACTGGACGGTCGCTGGCAAGCTCTACCAGAGTCCGGGCATAGCTCCACCGGCCCTCCACGTCCAGCTGCTCCAGCACCCCCTGATCACAAGCCAGCTCCATGTCTAAGCGGAAGGCCCGGTAGGCCAGCCACACCAGGGGATTCCAGAAATTGAGGATCCAGACCGCAGAAGCAATCCCCTGGAGCCAGGGATGGCGTTGTTTCACATGCTCTCGCTCATGGATGAGCACCAATTTCATCTGCTCGCCGGTCAGCTCTCTCTGAAGCAGGATGTCATGTCCGCCCTTGCGCCGGAGCACAAAGCTGGTGGGCAGGTCCGGACACAGCTTGATGCTCTGGCCCTCGGCCATGGTCAGCCCCAGCCGTTCATAGTCCTCCGTTTCCAGCGCCCTCCCCTGGCTGGCCAGTTTCCTGACTCCCCGGTCTGACCAGCGAGCCAGGCTAAAAATCACCACAAAATAGGCCGCTCCCAGCAGTACCAGAAGCACCATCCCCTGCCAGGACACCTGGATGGGGATGGAAAAGCCCCCAGGCAGGGCAAGGTGATAGGTCCCCTCCCCAGTAATCTCAGGCAGATACATAGGGAAATGGTCAAAGCCGCTGTCGCAATAAGTCCGGGGAGTCAGGAAAGAGCGGAGGGTGAAGGGCAGGGGCACCCGGTCAAGCAGGTTTATCCACTGGGGCAAGCAGAAGGACAGCCACACCACCCCCCACAGGGCTACCCGTTGCCGGGGCTCCAGGAGCCGCCGGGTCATGGGTCTCAGGGCCAGAAGGGCGGCCAGGGCCATTCCCAGGTAAATACTCCAATTGAGCATCTACAGCATGGCGCACCAGCAGAACCGCGCCACAAGCTCCACGGCTTTATCCCTCCCCCATTTTCTCGTCGATCAGCTCCTTCAGCTCCTCCGCCTCCTGGGCGGTAAGCTTTCGGCCGCTGAGGAAGGCGGTCATAAACAGGGGCAGTCCCCCTGCCCGCCTCACCAACTCCTCCCCTTGGGCCCGGATGACCTCCTCCCGGGTAACCAGAGGGGTAACCACTGTGTTCTGGTGGCGCACTAAGCCCTTATTCTTTAGCCGCCGCAGAACGGTGTAGGTAGTGCTCTTGTTCCAGTCCAGCCGCTCTCCGCACAGGGAAACCAGTTGGGTGGAGCTTACCGGCCCGCTGTCCCACAGCACCTCCATCACGCGGTATTCCCCCTCAAACAGCTTTTCCACAGACTCACCTTCTCAAGTTTATCACAATAAACCTATCTCAATTAAGTTTACTATAATAAACCTCCTGTGTCAAGGTAAGTTTTTCCAAAGGGGCAGGGCTTTCTCGGACGGTCCCCAGTCCTGTCAGGGCAAAACGTCTTGCGTTTTGCCAGCGACAGTGTTATACTGTCGCAGCATCGGACGAAGGCCTATACAAGGAGGACCCGTATGGAAACCAAACCGCTCTCCGCCATGCCCAAGTTGAAAACGAATCTGGACACTGACTTTCTTAAACTAATCGCCATTCTTTCCATGGTTATTGACCATGTGGGTACCGCCTTTTTTCCGGAGTACCCCGCCTTTCGATGGGCGGGGCGGCTGGCCTTCCCCATCTTCGCCTACTGTCTGACGGTGGGTCTGCTGTACACCCGCGACATCAGGAAATACCTCCTGCGGCTGGGGGCCTTCGCCCTGATTTCCCAGCCCTTCTACATCTTTGCCTTTCACCCCTGGGACTGGCAAGCGGAGTGGATGAATATGAACATCTTTTTCACGCTGCTGGTAAGCCTGCTAGCCCTGTGGGGAGTCCATACCAGACGGTGGTGGCTGTTCCTCGCCCTATTCCTGCTGGCTAGCTTTGTCAATTTTGATTACTCGGCCAACGGCATCGTGCTGATGCTCATTTTCTATCTGTGCCGAAACAGACCCGTCCTGGGGGCGGCTGTCTATGTGCTCTTCTGGCTGCCTGCCCTGTGGGGCGGACAAATGGAGGATCCCCTCAGTGTGAAGATCGCCGGACACGCCATCAACTGGACCATCTTCGCTGTCCTGTCTGCCTTTCCCATCTTTCTCCCCACCCACACAGGCATCAAGGTGCCAAAGTGGTTTTTCTATGCCTTCTATCCTGCCCATTTGGCAGCCATTGGCCTAGCAAGAGTGATACTAAATGTATAAATTTACAAAAAAGCTCCGCTTTGAAATCACTCAGAGCGGAGCTTTTTTCTCTAAAACACAGTCCGGTCATACAGGCCCGCTCCCATCAGCAGTATGCCAATCAGCAGCACAATCACAGAGAGCATTTTATATCCCCTCGTTCCGTTGCTGCCCTTCCCCGCTTGTGATATAATTGTATCAGACACCCCAAATCATCTCTTAGGAGCGAATTATGATCAGAGCTTTACAGACGGAGGATATCAGCGCTGTGTCCGCTATCTGGCTCAATACCAATCTCTCAGCCCACGCTTTTATTCCTTCCCAATATTGGGAAGGCCAGTTGTCCGAAGTAACGGAGGCCCTTGCCCAAGCCGAGGTCTATCTTTGTGAGAGAGAGGGAGCCATACAGGGCTTCGTGGGCCTCAACGGCAGTTACATAGAGGGAATATTTATCCGCCAGGAGGCCCAATCCCAAGGGGTTGGGAAACGGCTGCTGGACTTTGTAAAGGCCCGCAAAGACCGACTGGAGCTAAACGTATACCAGAAAAATTCCAGAGCGGTCGCCTTTTATCAGAGGGAACGGTTCGTGATACAGCGGGAAGGGCTGGATGAGCATACCGGAGAGATGGAATATCGGATGGTGTGGACTCGATAAGGCCAGCATGGATCTTCTATCATTATGGACCCGCCCGAAGACAAATCCTTCCTTTCACAACGGCAGAGGCCGCCCAATGGGCGGCCTCTGCCGTTGTGAAAGGTTTGGACACCCCGTCCTTACAGGTTGTTCATCTCCTCCTGGTCCACCGTCTTGATGCTTCGGGACGCAAGGGCGGCGGCAGCCGCCTCGTTGTCGGCCACCCGGAATACCATATAGGCGTTGGTGGTATCCTTACCGCCCAGGAAAGCGTACATATACTCCACATTGACTTTGGCATCGGTGAGTACCTGGAGCACTTTGTTCAGTCCGCCGGGCACATCAGGGATGGCTACCCCCAGCACAGGGGTGATATTGTGGACATAGCCCGCCTCCTTCAGTACCGTGGCGGCCTTATAGACATCATCCACGATCACGCGGGCCACACCGAAGTCGCTGCTCTCGGCCACATTCAGGGCCCTCATATCAATCTGGTTCTGAGCCAGCACCCCGGTCATGGCATACAGGGCGCCCGGCTTGTTTTCCACAAAGACGGAGATCTGCTTGATATTCATACCGCTTTCCTCCTTTAGTTTCAGATCTTGCGCTTGTCGATGACGCGCACCGCCTTGCCCTCGCTACGGACGATAGATTTGGGGGCCACCAGGGTGACCTTGGCGGCCAGTCCCAGCATGGACCGCAGCCCATCCACCAGTTCCTTCTGGCGGCGGCTGATCTCGCCCAGATTGTCGGTGAACATCTCGGGGGTCATCTCCACCTGAACGTCCAGAGTATCGGTGGACTTCACTCGGTCCACGATGATCTGGTAGTTTGCGGGGTAGCCATGGTTGAGGAGCACGGTCTCGATCTGGGAGGGGAACACATTGACACCCCGGATGATAAGCATATCGTCGGTGCGGCCGCGGGGCTTCGTCATCTTCACATGAGTGCGGCCGCAGGGGCAAGGCTCATGACTGAGCACGCAGATGTCCCGGGTACGGTAGCGCAGCAGGGGGAACGCCTCCTTGGTGATGGAGGTAAATACTAGCTCGCCCTGGCTGCCCTCGGGCAGCACCTCGCCGGTGTCCGGGTCGATGATCTCCGCGATAAAGTGATCCTCATTGATATGCATCCCAGACTGGGCGGAGCACTCGAAGGCCACACCGGGGCCGGACAGCTCCGTCAAGCCGTATATATCATAGGCTTTAATACCCAGTGTATTCTGGATGTCTTGGCGCATCTCCTCGCTCCACGCCTCGGCCCCAAAGATGCCCGCCTTCAGGGGAATCTGGTCGGGGGTCAGGCCCATCTCTTTCATAGACTCGCCCAGGTAAGCCGCGTAGGAGGGGGTGCAGCACAGAATGGTGGCGTTTAAGTCCCGGATAAACATGATCTGCCGCTCCGTATTGCCGGAGGAGGTGGGGATGGTCAGACAGCCAACCTTGTGGCTGCCGCCGTTGAGTCCGGGTCCGCCAGTAAACAGGCCGTAGCCGTAGGACACCTGGCACACGTCCTCGTTGGTGCCGCCGGCGGCCACGATGGCCCGTGCACAGCAGTCCTCCCACAGGTCGATATCGTGCTGGGTGTAGAAAGCCACCACCCGCTTGCCAGTGGTGCCAGAGGTGGACTGGATACGCACGCAGTCCTTCAGGGGTTTGGCCACTAGTCCGTAGGGATATGCCTCCCGCAGGTCGGCCTTGGTGACAAAGGGCAGCTTATGCAGGTCATCCACGCCCTTGATGTCGTCAGGAGTCAGCCCCTTCTCCTCCATCTTCTTGCGGTAGTAAGGCACGTTGTCCCAGACGTGTTTCACCTGCTTGACCAGGCGCTCGTCCTGCCAAGCGCGGATCTGCTCCTGGGACGCGGTTTCGATCTCTGGCTGGTAATATCTCTCCATGGGTATCAGTCCTTTCCAGTTTTCTCTCGTGCTTTCCAGCTTCTTTTGATTCTTGCGTTCAGAAAGGCCCAATCCTGATAAATCTTCCAGGACAAATTGGGCGGCATATCAAAAAATATGGAAAAATAGAAGGGCGGCGGCAATCGCCGCCCTTTTGTTCCTGACATACAGGGCCGATTCAGGCATCCCCGCTCAACCTCTGCCCCAGGGCCACTCCCAGCAGGCACAGCGCCACGCTTAGAAACATATATCCCCCGCACAGAAGCCACTTTCCCCGCTCCAGCAGGGTGAAGCTCTCCAGAGAAAAAGTGGAGAAGGTGGTAAAGCCGCCGCACACCCCGGTCTTCCAGAACAGAGTCCAGCCGGGGGAAAGGCGGCGCTGCCCGGCCAGTCCGACGACAAAGCCGATGGCCAGGGCCCCTAGGAAATTAGTACACAGGGTAAGCAGGGGGAGCTCCCCCCGCCATGGCAGCAGGCTTATCCCATAGCGGCCAGCGGCACCCAAGGCGCCGCCCGCGGCAACCATTAAACCGCCCAACCCCATCAGGCGTTCTTCCCCAGCTCAAACGCTCTCTTATTCAGTTCCAGGAACTTTGGGGGCACCATGGCCTCCAGGGACTTGTGCCACGCCTCCTCGGGCAGTTCGAAGTAGTGGGACAGGCGGCCCATCAGGACGATGTTCACCGCCTTGGAGGAGCCAGCTTCCTCGGCCAAGGCCAAGCAGTCAAGGGCGTCCACCTTGGCGCCGGCGGCCTTCATCTTCTCCACCAAATTTTCGGGGTACTGGGCCGCGCCGGTGATGACGGGCATAGGATCGATCTGCTGGGTAGAGGTGACAATCTGTCCATCTGGCTTCAGGTAGGCCAGCCAGCGGGCGGCCTCCAGCAACTCGAAGGACACGATATAGTCCGCTTCTCCCTTGTCAATGACGGGGGAGCACACCTTTTCCCCGTAGCGCACATAGGTAACCACGCTTCCGCCCCGCTGGGACATGCCGTGGACCTCGGACACCTTCACGTCATAGCCCTGCTCCATCAGCAGGTGGCCCAGCAGCTTGCTGGCTAACAGAGAACCCTGTCCCCCTACGCCCACGATCATAATATTCTTGGTTTCCATGCCTTAACCCTCCTTGCCGGTGCTCTCGAAGGCCCCCACGGGGCAGAGCTGCTCACAAACGCCGCAGCCCACGCACAGCGTGTTGTCCACATGGGCCTTGCCCTCCTTCATGGAGATGGCGGGGCAGCCGATCTTCATACAGCTCTTGCAGCCAATGCACTTGTCTGTGTTTACCTTCAGCGGTGCCTTGTGCTTAACGTATTTCAGCAGGGCGCAGGGCCGGCGGCTGATGATGACGGAGGGCTCGTCCGCGGCCAGCTCCTCCTTCACTGCTTGGTCGGTGGCCTTCAGGTCATAGGGATCCACCACCCGCACCCGGTTGAAGCCCATGGCCCGGCACAGGGCCTCCAGGTCGATCTTGCCGGCGGGGTCGCCCTTGATGTTGTAGCCGGTAGTGGGATTCTGCTGGTGGCCAGTCATGCCGGTGATGGAGTTATCCAGGATAATGACGGTAGAATTGGACTGGTTATAGGCGATGTTAGCTAATCCGGTCATTCCAGAGTGCATAAAGGTGGAATCGCCGATGACGGCCACCGTCCTGCCCTCACTCTCCGTGCCCAGGGCCTTGTTGAAGCCGTGGATGGCGGAGATGGAGGCCCCCATACACAAAGTCATATCCATGGCGGACAGGGGGGCCACCGCTCCCAGAGTATAGCAGCCGATATCCCCAAGGACGGTGCACTTGTTTTTGTTCAAGGTGTAGAACAGCCCGCGGTGGGGGCAGCCGGCGCACATGACCGGAGGCCGGGGCGGAATGGCGTCGTCCAGAGCCTTCCCGCTATGTACGGTCCCGCCCAGCCGGGCGGCCACCAGGTTCTGGGAGAACTCCCCCTCCATAGGCAGTACATCCTTGCCGGACACCTCCAGGCCCAGGGTGCGGCAGTGCTCCTCAATGATGGGGTCCAGCTCCTCTACCACCACCAGCTTGTCCACCTTGGCGGCGAAGTCCCGGATCAGCCTGACGGGCAGGGGGTTGGCCATACCCAGCTTCAGCACGGACACGCTGTCCCCAAAGACCTCCTTCACATACTGGTAGCTGGTGGAGGAGGTAATGATGCCCAGGCCGGTACCGCCCATCTCCACCCGATTGATGGGAGCAGTCTCCGCCCACTCCCGCAGCCGGCCGGTGCGCTCCTCCACTGCGGGGTGGCGGCGGATGGCGTTGCCCGGCATCATCACATATTTGGCGATGTTCTTCTCATAGGGGACGGTCTGCCTCTCCTCCCGGTCGGACAACTCCACCAGAGACTGGGAGTGGGCCACCCGGGTACACATTTTCAGCAGCACCGGGGTGTCGAACTCCTCGGACAGCGCAAAGGCCAGCCTGGTGAAGGCCAGGGCTTCGGCGGAGTCGGAGGGCTCCAGCATAGGCACCTTGGCGGCAATGGCGTGGCGGCGGGAATCCTGCTCATTTTGAGAGGAATGCATCCCCGCGTCGTCAGCCACGCCGATAACCATACCGCCGTTCACGCCGGTATAGCTCATAGTAAATAGAGGGTCAGCGGCCACATTCAACCCCACATGTTTCATGCCACAGAAGGCCCGCTTCCCAGCCAGGCTGGCACCGAAGGCCACCTCCATAGCCACTTTCTCGTTGGGGGCCCACTCACAGTAGATATCGTCGAACTTGGCGGCCTCCTCGGTAATTTCAGTACTGGGGGTACCGGGGTAGCTGGAGATCACGCAGCACCCGGCCTCATAAAGCCCACGGGCAACGGCGGCATTACCCAGCATCAGTTGTTTCATGTTTCTTCCCTGCTTTCCTAATATTTATTCGTCGCTTCCCCTGTTGCGCAGGGTCTCCCGCTGGATGACCTCCCGCATAATGCCGCCGGCGCCGTTGTCCAGCATGGACCGGCGTACCCGGCTAATGGTGGCGCTGGAGGCCCCGGTCTTCTCCAGGATGTCCAAATAGACCAACCCCTGCTGTAAGTAGACCGCCACATCGAACCGCTGCTCCAGGCTGCGCAGCTCGGTCGGGGTGCACAGGTCGTCAAAAAACCGGCAGCACTCGTCTAGATCCTTCAGCTTCAAAATAGTTTTGTACAGGGCCAGGCTTCGGCCTTTCTTTTCCCCTTTCGCCATTGTCTTCGCTCCTTTTCCAAGTTTCTTCTCCTCCAGGAGAATTTACTTGTGTAAAGTGTAGCACACAAAAGCAAAAAAGTAAATGAGCCTTTCTCTTTTTACGGGGCCAAATTCTACTAAAAAACAAAAAACCCCCTAGCAGCCTAAGCCGCTAGAGGACGGGGAAACGTCTCCCGTGGTACCACCTCTGTTCACCGTCCCCATAGGGACAGTCTTATCGGGTGTCCAACAACACCCAGCCTCTGTAACGGGAGGACCCGATCCGCTCTACTCAGCCCAAAGCCTTTCCTCGGACAGCTCAGGAAATGAAATTTCAAACGCGAAGCTGTGCCCCTCACACCTACCGGGAACTCTCTGTACAGCCGGACCCGCGCCCTACTTTGTTTCCGTCCACACTTTATTGGTTCGCATTATACACCTCTGGCATCATTTGTCAAGTCCATTTTTGTTCTTTGAACGACTTTCCCTGTTTACTTCCGGGTACAGGGGCTGGACAGGACTGCCTACCTAATGCCGCTTTTATCAATTACAGCCTCGCCTCCATCCCCGTTGGCGTTTCCCTCTTGACAACAGGCCGCAAATGGGTTATGATACTTTAACGGTTTAAAGGTTGAAATCAATAAAGCACCTGGCCGAATCCGGCCTTGGAAAGGATATGAGCGCCATGCCTATCACGGATCTGTTGGAGCGCAACAGCAAACTATACGGTGAGGAAATCGCCCTGGTAGAGATCAACCCCGAGATCCAGGAGGAACAGCGGGTCACCTGGAAGGAGTACGAGTTGATCCAGCCCACCTCCTCCGTCCCCTACCGCCGGGAGATCACTTGGTCCGTCTTTGACGAGAAAGCCAACCGGGTTGCCAATATGCTCCTGGGTCGGGGCATCCGCAGAGGACAGAAGGTCGCTATCCTGCTGATGAACTGCCTGGAGTGGCTCCCCATTTACTTCGGAGTTTTAAAGGCCGGAGCGGTGGCCGTCCCTCTCAATTTCCGCTATACCTCCGACGAGATCGACTACTGCCTGAAGCTGGCTGACGTGGATGTGCTGTTCTTCGGGCCGGAGTTCATCGGCCGAGTGGAGGCCATTGTGCCCAAGATATCCCGGCAGATGCTCCTTTTCTTCGTGGGCGACACCTGCCCCTCCTTTGCCGAGGACTACCACCGAGCCACCGCCAACTGTTCCAGCGTCGCTCCCAAGGTGCTGATCGACGACGAGGACGAAGCCGCCATCTATTACTCCTCCGGGACTACCGGCTTTCCCAAGGCTATCCTACTCAAGCACCAGGCCCTGATCCAGTCCGCCCGGATGGAGGCCATCCACCACGCCACCACCCATGAGGATGTTTTCCTGTGCATCCCGCCCCTGTACCACACGGGCGCCAAGATGCACTGGTTTGGTTCTCTGTTCACTGGAAGCCGGGCAGTTCTGCTGAAAGGCAACACGCCACAGGCTATCTTCGAGGCCGCCTCCTCTGAGCGGTGCACCATCGTCTGGCTGTTGGTCCCCTGGTGTCAGGACATCCTGGCCGCCCTAGACCGAGGGGACCTGGAGCTGGAGGACTACCATCTGTCCCAGTGGCGGCTCATGCACATTGGCGCCCAGCCAGTCCCTCCCTCCCTCATCAAACACTGGATGCGCTACTTTCCCCACCACAAGTACGATACCAATTATGGCCTGTCCGAGTCCACCGGCCCTGGCTGTGTCCATCTGGGCATGGATCACCTGGACAAAGTGGGGGCCATCGGGGTTCCCGGCTATGGCTGGAAGGTAAAAATTGTGGACGAACAGAATGCCCTGGTGAAGCAGGGTGATGTAGGCGAGCTGTGTGTCAAGGGACCCGGCGTTATGGTGTGCTACTACCACAATCCGGAGGCCACCGCCGAGGTTCTGGAAAACGGCTGGCTCCACACCGGGGATATGGCCCGTCAGGACGAGGAGGGCTTTATCTATCTGGTAGACCGGAAAAAGGATGTGATCATCTCCGGCGGCGAGAACCTGTACCCGGTTCAAATCGAAGCCTTCCTGTCCGCCTATCCCAAGGTCCACGACGTGGCTGTGATTGGCCTGCCCGATCACCGACTGGGTGAGATTGCCGCCGCCATCATCCAGTTGAAAGAGGGCATGACCTGTACCGAGAGCGAAATTAACCAGTACTGTATGGATCTCCCCCGATATAAGCGGCCCCGCAAGCTCATCTTCGCTGACGTTCCCCGGAATCCCACCGGCAAGATCGAGAAGCCCAAGCTACGGGAGCAATACTGCGGCGTCCGGCTGGTAGAGGCGCAAAACCGGTCATAGTAAAATCAACCAGGGCAACTCATACGAGTCGCCCTGGTTTTTTATCATACACTCTGTTAACCCTGAGTATCGATAAACCAAAAGTTTATAAAACTGTTTGTGTAATTTAAAGTTCGATTTATTTTCTCCCTATTTTTCATTATCAACACCCAAGATTGGCAGAGTCTTATCATAAAAAACACCTGTGGCTGTTCACAAGCCACAGGTGTTTTCCCTCATTTACAGCTTTACAGCCTCGCCATAAGCTGTTCCCGGTCCAACCCGGCAATTCCTAGTGACTCCATCGTCCGGCCGGACTTCCAGAAATCCTGGCCGACCAGCGCACCCGTCAGCGTAATCACCGAATCGATGATCGGGGTGGGCACCCCTGCTGCCCGGCCGAGGGCGGAGATGGGCACCAGCCCCATGGGCACATCCTCCACGATCAGGCGGGAGTCCAGCACCCCAGGAGCCATAATATTGGCGTGGGCCTGGGACATATGACACAGCTCTGACATCTTTTCTGCCTGAACATGGTAGTAGTGGATATAAGCATCTCTCAGACTGAGAATATCCAGCCCGTAGGCCCTGCCCACAGCTACCCGCTCCCGGTCCATCTGCTCCACTACCTCGCCCACCGCGGGGGTGATGCCGTCAAAGTAGTGGCGGAACTTTTCCCCTCGTTCGATACTGCCCGCGTTGAGCAGAACAGGCAGAGGGTGGACAACCGTATTCATGTTGTTTAGGCTGGTTTCCAGTACATTGGCTGCGGGAATCAGCTGTGGGTACACATCAGACAAATCGTCAATGATAGCCTGAGTATCCTGTGCAGGCAGGGCCGCCAGAGACAGCTCATCCTTCACTCCGGAAATGGTAGCTACAGCATCCTGGGCCCGGGCAGCATAGAACAAGCTGTTCGTCTCACACAGGCGGACCTTGGACCGACAGCCGGCCCTGTCCCAGATTGCCCGGAATTCTAACGCGCCGCCGGTCGCGCCGGGACAAACGACGACCGTCTGGCCGTCCACCAAGCAGCCTGCCAGCTCCTGGGCCACATAGGCATGGGCAAAAGCGGGCAGTACTACAAAGATGATCTCCGCTCCGTCTACCGCCTGGGCCACATCCTCACAGATTTGATCCAGCTTGGCAAAACCGGTTTTGGAAACTCCCTCTAGCTGAATGCCGCCTCTGGCTCTTATCGGCGCTAAGACTTGAGGAAAGCGGTCATACAGGGTCACATGTTTCCCACACAGTTTCAAATAGGCGGAGATTACTTGTCCGCCGTTGCCGGCACCCAATACCGCAAAATTTTGCTTCATGGAGTCCGCCTTCCTTATTCGTCAAACGCGAAGGTCTCCCCCACACCCAGGGAGAATGCCTTGCGGTAGGCGATGCCAGCCACAGCTACATCCAGGCAGCCCATTCCGATGGGGACCACCAGCAGCTTCTGATCCGCCACGTCGCCCACCTGCTTCATGCCGGCAGCCAGTTCTCCCACGGTACAGTACACGCTATTCTCCGTAATCTTACCCTCTTCAGCCAAATGCTTTAGATTGCCGCGGTGGAGACACTGTCCCACATGGTCACAGATCAGCTTATCAGCACCCAGAATCGCCTGGTCGTCACATTCCTGGTAGGAACCCATGGCAAAATAGACGGTGCCCTTCTCCAGCCACTCTCCCTTCAGGAATGCCTGAGTAGCAGGAGTAACAGTAATGACCGCATCCGCCTTGGCCGCTTTCTGTGGGTGATCCACCACGATGATTTCGCCCTGGACATAGTCCTTCATGTCCTCTTTAAACTTGGCGGCGGCAGCGGGCACGGGGTCATAAACATACAGCTTTTGGACATTAAAGATAGCGGTCAGGGCCTCGGTCTGTGTACGGCCCTGGACACCGGCGCCATACAGGCCAACGGTAATATCCTTCTTATCCTTCAACAGATAGCGCAGGATAACGGCGGTCTGGGCACCGGTGCGCATATTGGTAATCCAAGCGCCATCCATCACGGCCAGGAAGTCGCCGTAGTTGGGATGGACCAGCATGATCAGGGCGTTGATAAAGGGGCGGCCGATCTCACGACGGCCCTTGCCCCAGCCACCGGCCCACTTCTGGCCAGCCATATCCTGCCAGGCAATATAGGCGGGCATGGCATTGAGGGATGCCTTATAGGGCAGGTTGGTAGGCTCGCTGTCCCCTAGGTTCAGGTTCAGCTTCGTAGGATTGATCGTCTTGCCCTCCCCCAAGTCCACGAAGGTCTTGTCCACTATCTCAATAATGTCCCGCATGGAGACCAGCTTTTTGATCTCAGATTCCTTTAACAGAATGGTATTCATCATAAACTCCTCCTTATTTCGGTAATCTTGTCGGCGGCGAGCACGGCCCGCCGCCGACAGTCATTCTGTCTTGGTTTCAAATTTTATCACTTTTTTTCCTGTTCTTCAAGCGCCCCAGAAATATTCTTATTTGGACTTCCTGGTAGCCAGGGCCACCACGATCAGGCAGAGGAAGGAAGCCAAGATCCCATAAATGGCATAGGGCAACTGAATCCCAAAGACAGCAGGCAGAGAGGCTTCAAACGCCTGGGCCAGACCGCAGCCAATCACTCCACCCACTACGCCCGCGACACCGCTAGCCGGAGTCAGGAAATTCTTATTTCGGAAAGCATAGCCGCAGTAGATAGGCACCAGCAGCCCGGAGGCTGAGTACGCATAAGAGGCGACGATCAGATCCAACACCCGTGGGAATACGATGGCCAAGGCCACGGCAGCCACGGCCACAAACACAGTGCAGATTCGGGACACGGACAGCAGCTTCTTGTCCTCAGCGTTGGGATTTATGAACTGTTTGTAGATATCCTGGGTCAGATTGACGGACACAGACTGAAGGGCGCTGTCCGTGGTCGATAGAATAGTAGTAGCAATAAAGCCGGAGAACAAAGCCAGCACCCAGGTAGGGATCTGGGTCAGGAACCAGCCGCTAGCATCCTCGGGGGCCAGGCCAGGATTGAGAACTCGGCAGGCGTTGCCTACTACCACCACCCACAACTCAATTCCAGCGATCAGGATACCGCCTACAATCAAAGTACGGCGGGCATTCTTTGCGGAGTTTGCGGCGCACACCCGCTGAAGGGTCATCTGGTTGGTCATCATACCAGGGGTGGCGGCGATGAACCACAGGGCGGTGGTGGCGAAGCCAGCGGACATCAGCCCTCCAGGAAGGGATAGTGTCTCAGGAGCAGGATGGTTGGCCACAATATTTCCCCAGCCGCCAGCCATATCCAGAGCCTGCACGCCGGTAAGGACACACAAAGCCAGCATCAGCACGCCAAACACAAAATCAGTCCAGGCCACAGCCTTAAAGCCGGAGGGAAGGGTCAGCAACACACTGACTACAATCATCCCCACCACAAGGATCCGACTGTCAATTCCGGTTATGGAAGTGTATAGTTTAGCAAAGGCGGTGGCCTGAGAGGCGATCCAGCCAAAGGGGACCACCATGGCCATCAGGGCACCCACTAACATAAGGAAGCGGTTTTTGCCATAAACTTTCTCAAAAATGTCGGGAATAGTGGTAAACTCATTCTCACGAAGCCAAGCTGCGATGATGGCCATGATAAAACAGCCAGCCGCGCCACATATTCCGTAAGTCAAGGGAGCCATACCATAACTGAAGCCGATGCTCACATGGCCCACCAGCACACCGCCGCCTACCAGGGTGGCAAACTGGGTAAAGACAATTACATAAGACGGCAGGCTTCGTCCGCCCATAGCCCAGTCCTCTGCTGTTTTGGTCCTGCGCTGGAAATAGAAGGCAATGCCAAAGCCGATCAGCATCACCAGGACCGTGCTGGCCAGCACCAGCATCAATCCGCTTGTAGATCCTTCCACGATTTTTCCTCCTCAACACACAAGGTATAAATTTGATCGCGACTCGCGTTCTGGATTATTATAGTTCACTTATCCGCGCAAGTCAAGACTTTAAACCGTTAAAGTGCTACAGTTTTTTTCTGCTGCAGCTCCAAAATTTCTCATCTGGCGTCATATTGATTCATGAGTAAGCCAACCGACAGGGCACTCTAGGCTATCCACAGAGCTAATAAAGGGGAAAAATCAAAAAAGAAAAGACACCCGAATGGGTGTCTTTTCCTGGTGGAGACAACAGAACTCGAATCTGTGACCTTCCGCGTGTGAGGCGGACGCTCTACCGGCTGAGCTATGCCTCCATATGGAAACGGCAATAAATAAGGTGGTGACCCGGACGGGACTCGAACCCGTGTTGCCGCCGTGAAAGGGCGGAGTCTTAACCGCTTGACCACCGGGCCGTTTTTATATGGGAACGGGAGAACTCCCGTAATTGATATGGTAGCGGCACCTGGATTTGAACCGGGGACACTACGGGTATGAACCGTATGCTCTAGCCACCTGAGCTATGCCGCCATGTTTTTCCCTTACGCAGGGCAAGAGTTAGTATATCCGATTTGCCAGCCTTTGTCAACAGGAAATTTCATTTTTTCCTCTGTTTTTTCCTGAGCAGGCCGGAGGCATCTCCCCCCGGCCTACCGCAGCAGGACAGACAGGGCAAAGGCTACTCCGGCCGGCGCCAGAGCAGACCAGTGGAAGGGGTTCTCCATCAGGCCCCGGAGGAGCAGGATAATTGCCGCAATCCGCAACAGCCAGGGCAAAACAGCCATGACGATGGCAAAGGGGATGCTAAACAGCAGCAGGGCTACTAAAATCACTGGAATCAAAAAGAGGCACAGCAGCGAAAGCGTTAAGAGTTTGATCATAGAGGATCCCTCCCTGTGTTTTACAGTGCTATCCTACCATGCTATTCTTAAAAGCTCCCCTATGTTCGGATTAAAAAAAGATAAAAATGGAGGCGGCCCGTGGGGGCCGCCTTTGCCATGCGTTATTTGAAATACTCCGCACCCGACTCAAAGAGGGGTTGATGCTTGTTTCCGGGGATATTCCGGCCCACATAGGGGCCGCGGCGCTCCAGATGCCCCATCTTGCCGAACACCCGGCCGTCAGGGGAAAAGATGCCTTCAATGGCCTCCAGAGAACCGTTGGGGTTCACATTGATATCCATAGCGGGATTTCCGTTCAGGTCCACATACTGGGTAGCCACCTGGCCCCGGCCGATCAAGTCGGCAATGACCTTGGGCGGCGCTACAAAGCGGCCCTCGCCGTGGGAGATGGGCAGGGTATGCAGATCGCCCACCTTGCTCTTGAGCATCCAGGGGGACTGGACCGAGGAGACCCGTGTGGTGACATACCGGCTCTGGTGCCGGCCGATCAGGTTATAGGTCAGGGTGGGACAGTTTTCATCCATATCCCGGATCTCGCCGTAGGGGACCAGTCCCAGCTTCACCAGAGCCTGAAAGCCGTTGCAGATACCAAGCATCAGGCCGTCCCGATGTTTCAGCAGGTCCATGATGGCCTCCGCCAGGGCGGGGGAACGGAGGAAGGAGGCGATGAACTTACCGGAGCCCTCTGGCTCGTCGCCGCCGGAGAAGCCGCCGGGGATAACCATCATCTGGGCCGAGCGGATGGCCTTCTCCAGCGCCTGAGCAGACTGGGTAAGGAAATCGGTGGTCAGGTTGCGAACTACCACGATCTCCGGCTCGATGCCCGCCCGGAGGCAGGCCTGAGCGGTATCGTACTCGCAGTTGGTGCCGGGGAACACGGGGATGACCGCCTTCGGATGGGCCGACTTGTGCCTGCACACGGCCACGGAGGGCTTGTCCCAGGAGATGGGGGCGACGGTTTCGGTGGTGCCCGCCTTGGTGGGGTAAACTTTCTCCAGCACGCCCTCATTGAGGGAAAGCAGCTCCTGGATGGGGGCACGGTCACCGCCGCCCAGATCAACAGACGCAACATCCACGGTGAAGCCCAGGAGGAAAGTCCGTGCCAAATCTGTATCCACTTCGGCCACAATCCAACCAGGCATTGGAACATACCACATCTCCGGTCCGTGGACCGCAGCGGCAGCCTGGAAGCCAATCCCGTTGCCAAAGGCCATCTTCATCACAGCTTCGGCCACACAGCTCTCCACCGCATAGGCGGAACGAACCAGTCCTTTCTGACATAGGTTGTGGAATCGGGGCCAGTCCGAAGGACGGAAGAGATAGACCCGATGGCCCGCCTCCTTGAACTCGGGGGAGAGCACCTCCCCCGCCTTCACCGGAGCGATGGCGAAAGAGATGAGAGTGGGGGGCACATCCTTGTCCAGGAAGGAGCCGGACATGGAATCTTTGCCGCCGATAGCAGCCCGGCCGAAGTCCAGTTGAGCCTTCAGAGCGCCCAACAGGGCGGCAAAGGGCTTACCCCAGCGCCGGGGCTCGTCCCGGAGCTTCTCAAAGAACTCCTGAAAAGTCAGGTAGGCTTTTTTATAGTCTCCGCCGGCAGCTACTACTTTGGCCAGAGATACGGTTACGGAGTTGTAAGCGCCCTGGAAGGGATTTTCCATCATCTGATCTGGGTCGAAGCCCCAGGCCATGACGCTGGCCTGGTCGGTCTCCTGACCGGGCAGGACGGGGAACAGGGCGGCCATCGTCTGGGCGGGGGTGCGCTGATTTTTTCCGCCGAAGGGCATCAGGACACTACCTGCCCCGATGGAGCCGTCAAACCGCTCGGTCAACCCCCGGCGGGAGGCGCACTTCAGGCTGGAGGCCATCTCCCGCAGGCTGTGGAAGGGTACATGTTCACGGTCCCCAACCCAAACTCCGTTGGGGTCCACAACAAGGCTGCCCAAATCGCTCTTGCGGGGAATAGACACGCTGGCGTGCTTCACCGCGCCGTTGGTATTCAAAAATTCACGGGACAGGTCGGCCACGGTCTGGCCCTTCCAGTGCATGACCATCCGGGGGCTCTCGGTGACCACGGCCACCTGATAAGCCTCCAGATTTTCCGCCTCGGCGGCGGAGATAAATCTGGCCGCGTCCTCCGGGGCCACCACCACAGCCATGCGCTCCTGGCTCTCGGAGATGGCCAGCTCGGTGCCGTCCAGGCCCTCGTACTTCTTTCGTACCGCGTCCAGGTCGATCTCCAGGCCGTCGGCCAGCTCACCGATGGCCACGGACACGCCGCCGGCGCCGAAGTCGTTGCACCGCTTGATGAGGCGGGTCACCTCACCGTTCCGGAACAGGCGCTGGATCTTCCGCTCCTCAGGGGCGTTGCCCTTCTGGACCTCGGAGGCCATCGTGGTCAGGGACTTCTTGTTGTGGCTCTTGGAGGAGCCGGTGGCCCCGCCGATGCCGTCCCGGCCGGTCCTTCCGCCCAGGAGGATGACCACGTCCCCAGGGGCGGGCCGCTCCCGGCGGACATTCTCCGCAGGGGCCGCGCCGACAACCGCGCCGCACTCCAGACGCTTGGCGATATAGCCATCGTGGTACACCTCAGCCACATGGCCGGTAGCCAGGCCGATCTGGTTGCCGTAGGAGGAATAGCCCGCCGCCGCGGTCTGGGCCAGCTTCCGCTGGGGCAGTTTGCCCTCCAGAGTCTGGTCAAAGGGCACCCGGGGATCGCCGCCGCCGGTGAAGCGCATAGCCTGATGGACATACACCCGGCCGGACAGGGGATCCCGGATACAGCCGCCGATACAGGTGGCCGCGCCGCCGAAAGGCTCGATCTCAGTGGGGTGGTTGTGGGTTTCATTCTTGAACATCAGCAGCCAGTCCTGCTCCTTGCCGTCCACCACAGCGGGCACCTTGATGGAGCAGGCATTGATCTCCTCGCTCTCGTCCAGTTCGGGGAGCAGTCCCCGCTTTCTCAGGGTCTTGGTGCCGATGGTGGCGATATCCATTAGGGTCTGGGGCCGCTTGGCGGCCTTCTCCTCCCCATAGACCTCCACCCGTGCGGCCAGATATCGCTCATAGGCCTCCTTCACATCGGGATCGCTGATCTCTACCTCGTCCAGATGGGTGGAGAAGGTGGTGTGGCGGCAGTGGTCAGACCAGTAGGTATCCACTACCCGCACTTCGGTGATGGTGGGGTCCCGCTTCTCCTGGTCCCGGAAATATGCCTGGAGGAATTTCAAGTCATCCAGGTCCATAGCCAGCCCTAGCTGGGACAGCAGGTCGGACAGCCCCCCTTCGTCCAGAGCGGTGAACCCCTCCAGCACGGCCACATGGTCGGGGGCCTCGTGGGTGCGGACCAGGGTTTCCGGCTTGTCCATGGCGGCCTGTCGGCTCTCCACCGGGTTGATGAGATAATCCCGGATCTTGTCCAGGTCGGCGGAGGACAGCTCCCCCTCCAGCAGATACACCTTGGCATAGGCAATCAGGGGACGCTCCACACCGGCCATGAGCTGGATACATTGGGCGGCGGAGTCGGCCCGCTGGTCAAACTGGCCCGGCAGGGCCTCCACCGCCAGGATGGAGTGGGGGTGGCCGGGGACAGGAAAGGTCTCGTCATACACCGTATCCACCTGGGGCTCGGAAAACACGATACTCTTGGCCTGGTCATAGACATCCTGACTGATTTGGTCGGCGTCATACCGGTTCAAAACGGTCACCGATTTCAGGCCCTGGACGCCCAGTTGCTCCTGGAGCGCCCTGCACAAGCCCCTGGCCTCTACATCAAAGCCGGGCTTTTTTACGGAATAACAGCGGTAAACACTCATTTCTCTTCCTCCACCTATCTTTCTTTCGATGAAAGGGCGCCAGCCCGCGCCCTGGATATAACAGCAGCTTTCTAGGAGATAACCCAGTTCTCCAGGTCGTAAAACAGGTTTCCACGCACCGGGGATAAACCGGACAGTCTTCCCCACTTCGTCAAAACGGAGTTGTTTTTAAAGCACACCGGCACCAGCGGGACCCGCTGCCCCAGATAGGCGTACAGGGCGGAAGCGGCCTCCTCCCTGCTGTCCATGGGCGCGGCAGCCAGAGCAGCCAGCAGTTGGTCGGTCTGTTCATCCTGCCAGCGGCCGTAGTTCAGCGCGCCATCCGAGGCAAGCAGCGCGGACAGGTCAAAATCAGCGGTGAGCGCCACCTCCCCCAGATACAGGTCGAACCGTCCCGCCTCCAGTGCGGAGATATATTCCTCAAAGGGCAGGTTGTCCACACGGACCTTCATCCCCGCCGACTCCAGCTGGTCGGCGATCCACTGGGCAGCAGATGCCTTGGCCATATTCTCGGTGTTGACCAACAGTACCAGCTCCCGGCCAGCCGCGCCCAACGCCTCCAGCTCCTTCACCAGGGCCTCCGGGTCGTAGGACAGTTGGGAGGCAATCCACCGGTCGTACATGGGGCTGTCCGGGTGGACAGGCAGGGTGGAGGGGACCGCGTGGGTAGCGTAGGTAATGCGGGCGATGGACTCCCGGTCTACTCCGCGCCCCAGAGCCTTGCGCACCTCCGCCGACTGGCACAGGCCGGCCCTGGTATGGAAGCCCAGGTAGATCATGGACGTGGTGCTGTAATCCCAGGTCTCATAGCTGCCAGAGTAGCCCAGGGAGTTGGTCCCCATCAAATCTACTTCCACCAGGGAGATATCCCCAGCGTCAAAGGCGAAAATCATCTCGTCACTCTTGTTCATAATCTTCAGGGAAATCGTATCAGCAGGCATCTGTCTGGCCTGCCACCAGTTCTCCCGTGCGGTTAGCTCCGCCTCCTCCCCGTTTTCCGACAAAAGGTATGGGCCGGTTCCCACAGGGCGCTCCCCTGCCCCCAGGGCCAGCGGGATGTCCAGCAGCAGGGGGAGTGAGCCGTTTGGTTCGTCCAGTGTGACTGTCACCGTCCCCTCCCCAGCGGTGATTGAGGTGACATGGGACAGCCGGCCGCTGTAACGGGAGCCCTCCCCTCTGGCCAATTCCAGGGCGGCGGCCGCCACCTCTCCCGTTAGAGAAGTGCCATCGGAAAAGGTAACTCCACCGCGAAGGGTAAAGGTCCAAGTCAGCTTGTCCGGGCTGACTGTATAGCTCTCGCACAGCACCGGCTGGGCCGTGAAGGAGCCGTCCACGGCGAACAGTCCCTCGTACAGCAGGGGCGCTAATGTCAGGTTGGCCCGGTTGGCGGACAGCGCCGGATGCAGGCTCTGCTGAGGATAGAACGCCAGGGTCAGGGTCGCCGTTTCCGGCTCCCGGACCTCCTCCTGGCTGGTATCCACAGAGCTGTCAGAAGAACTGGCCTCTCCTTCCCCGCCGCAGGCGGATAGGGAGAGGAGCAGGGCGGCGGAGAGAAGGCAGGCGCAAAATCGTTTCATACACTAACCTTTCACAGGGCAAAGATAGAGGTATCTTCTTCCCATCACGGGGTGGGGAGAAGCTGGATCATAGCCGCCATGCTGCCCCTGGCATTCCCCTGGACCCGGTGGGACCAGAAGATGTCCAGGCGGCAGGCGGTACAGGCGTCACAGACGGAGATATGGTCCGGGTCCAGGCCGGCCAGCTCCAGCCAGCGGCGGTTTGCCCCCTTCAGGTCCACCTGGTACTTCCCCGCCCGTGACAGGGGGTGAATAAAGGGGTCGGCTTCCACTCCCAGGCCGCCGCGCAGTCCATCGGGCACGTCCACATGGGTCTCAAAGCAGCAGGGGCCAATCCCCGGCCCAATGGCGGCCAGGATATCCGCTGGGCGGCAGCCGTAGTCGCCGCACATTTTTTCCGCTGCCCGAGCGGCGATCCCCAGGGCGGTGCCCCGCCAGCCCGCATGGGCAGCGGCTATGCAGCGGCGGACCGGGTCATAGAGCAGCACAGGGATGCAGTCTCCAGAAAAGATGGTCAGGCAGACACCAGGCTCGTCAGTGACCAGGCCGTCCGCCTCATAGACGCCGGGGGCGGCTGGGTCGGACTGGATATCAGCCCGTGTCACAGGGCGGACAAGATCGCTGTGGACCTGATGATTTTTCACCAGGCTCCGGGCATCCGTACCGACCGCAGCGCAGAAGCGGACAAAATTCTCCCGGACATTGGCCGGGTGATCCCCCCGGTTAGCCCCCAGATCCAGGCTGTCCCATGGGGCGGGGGATATCCCACCCAGCCGAGTAGAAAACCCGTGGGCCGCCCCCCGCCAGGCAGGGTCCATGCAGGCATAAAAAAGGACGCCATGGCGCTGCTGACGTGTGATATCCATGGCCGTCCCCCCCTCTTTTTCATGATGTTCTATTTTATCCCAAATTCCTGCCGCTGACAACCCGTTACATGGAAGAAAACCATCTTTCTTTTCCCCCGGATTCGGGTCACTTCCGCCAAAAGGCGGCTGGCTTGGGCGCTAGATCTGACTCAGTTCCCGCAGGGTATCCTGGATGGTCTTCTGAGGCAGATAGACCGCCGCCATCTCGGACAGCTGGCGCAGCGTCAGGGACCGGGCGGCCCCCACCATGGGATGTTTCATCAATTTTCCAAACCGCCGCTGGAAGACCGCCCTGGACTTGGGGTCGTCCAACAGCTCGCCCACGGTGATGGTCTGGTTACGCAGATCCATGTAAGATCACCTCCACTTCCCATTCTATGCCAGCAGGGCGGCGGTTTGACAGATGAACGATATTTTCTTTCCTGAACCGGGCGTGTTGTTTTCAGGGGAGCAGAGAGGAGGGGGAACGCCTACCCATTTCTTGACTTTCCAGCGCGGACATACTATACTCTCTTTTATATAAACTTATTATCAAGGAGGTCGGCCATCTTGGCAAAACATAAGATACGGGACCTGCTATCCTCCGCCAACTCCGCCCTGCTGCGGAAGCGGACGGTAGCCATGGTCTATGTTCTGCTGCGCTTTCTGGTCATCATCATAGCCGTAGCCCAATTTTTTAATGGCAACTACGAAAATGTGTTCCTCTGCGGCCTGACCCTCATTCTGTTTCTGCTGCCTACCATCTTCGAGCGGGCACTAAAGATCGATTTGCCCAACACCATGGAAATCATCATCCTGCTTTTTATTTTTGCCGCCGAGATTTTGGGGGAAATCCAGTCCTACTACACCACTTTCCGGGGGTGGGACACCATCCTCCACACCCTCAACGGCTTCCTCTGCGCCGCTATCGGCTTTGCGTTGGTAGATATGCTGAACCGGACAGAACGGTTTTCTCTGTCCCTCTCTCCTGCCTTCATGGCCATTGTCGCTTTCTGCTTCTCCATGACCATCGGGGTCCTGTGGGAGTTTTTCGAGTGCGCCATGGACCAGTTTTTCCTGTTGGATATGCAGAAGGACGCGGTGATCCACTCCATCTCCTCGGTCATGCTGGACCCCACCGGGGGCAATACCCCCACTATCATCCGGGACATTGCCGACGTTATCGTGGTCACAGGCAGTGGGGAGGAGATCTCCCTCGGCCTGGGCGGTTATCTGGATGTGGGGATCCTGGACACCATGAAGGACCTGTTCGTCAACTTTATTGGGGCGGTGGTTTTCTCCTTTATCGGCTATTTCTATGTCAAGAGCCGTGGGAAAGGCCGCTTTGCCCGGCGGTTTATCCCTCAGGTTGTGGATATTCAGCCCGAGGATCAGGAGCCTTGGACCCCAAAACTTTTAAAAAAATCGAAAAAGAATCGTTCTGATAAAGAATAATCCTGCCCCGGCAATCCATACTAAGGCCATCCACAGTAAGGGAGGTTTTAATATGGATAAGAAGTCCTGCAACACCAGCATCAAGTGCACTGTAAGCTCCTGCGCCTACCACAATGCTCCCCAGAACTGCTGTTCTCTGGATTCCATTAAGGTGGGCTGCTGCGACTGCACCCCCACCAAGTGCGAGGGTACTGAGTGCGCTTCCTTTAAGCTGGGCCAGGTCCGCTGAACAGTTTTTTCAAAGACAAAGAGAGGCCCGGAGCCAACGGCTCCGGGCCTCTCTTTGTATCTTTTCAAGCTCTCAGTCCAGGTGCAGACCATAGTAGCCCACAAGGGCCATGGCCATCAGCCCGGCCGTAATGAGTTGAATGGGTATTCCCCGGAAGGATCTGGGACAGCTCTCCAAGTCCACCTCGTTTTGCAGACCGGCAAAGCTGGCCAGTGCCACAGTAGCGCCGATTCCTCCGCACAGAGCGAATATCAGCGCGGCGGGCAGGCTGTAACTGCGCTGTGAGATCAGCAGGGCTGAACCCAGGGCGGCACAGTTGGTGGCCACTGATTTCAGTTGTCCGTCAATCCGGCGGGACAGCTCCGGGATACATACCTTCAGAAATTTTCTCAGTCCGGCGACCAGCCCTGGAATGAGGAGTGCCAGGACCAGCAGCCGGTAATGCTGCCAGCCGAACCGCCCCAGCAGGAAAAAGTCGATAAGCCAGGCGCACAGGGCCCCCAGTACCATGACCGCGGTCAGGCAATATCCGGTACGCACCGCGTCCATTGGGTCTCGGAATGCCTCGGTCCTGGTGCCAATGCCCATGCAGCTGACCAGCACAAAGTTTTCGGACAGCAGGGCGGCCAACGCCACCCCCGCTAGTTCCAAAATAGAGGCCACAGGGCCACGCCCCCTCTCTCCAGAGCGGACCATTCAACCCGCTTCACTGTCTTCATAGTAGATGTCCGCTCCTTCCGTATCCAGATTAGCCACGATGGCCAGCGCCCGGTTGACTCCGGCGGTAATCGCGTGTGAGGTTGCGGTCGCGCCGCTGACCGCGTCCACTGAGTTGCTGCCCGAGGCACGGATGGTACCCGCCTTCCCAACATATCGGCTGAGGGCGGCAGGGGTCAGGGCTTTGGCTCCAGTATCCCGGTTCTCCCGGTGGTCGGTGACGGCCACGCCGGTAACCTTGCCGTCCAAGTCCACTCCCACCACCATAGTGATGGGGCCGCCGAAGCCCTGAGACTGGACCTCCACGCAATAGCCAAGCAGTTCATTCTCCCCGCTGTACCCACCCAGGATACTGAGAGCACCGGCGGCCCGATAGGGTGTTTCCGAACTGAAGGAAGCCTGAGGCATAACTTGGGCCAGCAGTTCTCTCTGTTCCCTATTTTGCGCCCGGACAGTATCCAGGTCTGTATAGCGGTGCACACCGAAAATCATCACACCCACAGCCAGCACCACCACCCCCAGGCGGCTTAGGATGACAGCTTGGGACCGAATCTGGTCCAGATGGGCCTCACCGGGCATCTTGCCCTCCTGCAGCGCCTTGGTGAACAGGGAGAATTGAGGTTTGACAAATTTGATATCAGACATATGGGCCCGGAACCGACCCAGCCAGCTCTGGACCGCGGCCAGATTCTTTTCTCCAAAACGCCTGGGCATCCCCGCCCGGTCCAGCAGCCAGACACAGCAGTTCATAGTCAGAATAGCCCAGCCCACCCCCTCGGGGTAGGAGCTGTGGTAGCGTAGCAACACGGTAAGCAGACCACACCCCACGCCAAACATCAGCTGCCCCCTGGGTGTCACCGGAGACGTAACCGGGTCGGTGGCGAAGAAGAAGGCGCCCAACAGAAGGCCGCCGCCGCACAACTGGGCCAGCATCCAGGCGACCGGGTCGTTTCCCTGTGGAAACAAAAAGGTAAGCAGGGCGACTGTTCCCAAATAGGCCAGAGGGATACGGGGGGATATGACCTGCCGCAGCAACAGATAGCCACCCCCCAGCAGCAGCATAAAGGCGGATACCTCTCCCATGCAGCCCCCCCTTTGGCCCAGCAGAAGCTGGGACAGCTCCTGAGGAGGCAGGACTCCTTGGTGGAGGTAAGACATAGGCGTGGCGGCAGACACCGCGTCCACTCCCAGCAGGGGGAGGCGGTCCATAGCCTCCGACCAGTTGGTCATCAGCATGGGGAAGGTGGCCAGCAGCATCCGTCCCCCCAGGGCCGGGTTCATAAAGTTCTTGCCCAGGCCGCCGTAAAACTGTTTGACCACCACAATGGCGAAGGCCCCGCCCAGCACTGGCACCCAGTATGAGGCGGTGGCCGGCAGGCTCATGGCCAGCAGCAGCCCGGTGACACAGGCGGACAGATCCCGGACGGAGTCGCTTTCCCCCACCATCCGGCGGTACAGAAACTCAAACAGGACACAGGAGGCCACAGAGATCGCAGCCAGCACCAGCACCCGGACGCCAAACATAAAGACTCCCATAGCCAGCGCCGGCACCAGAGCCACCATCACATCCACCATCATGGCCCGCGTATTGGCCGGCTGCCGCAGCTGGGGGGACATCCGCCGGACCGGCATCAAATCAGGCCCCATGGCTGTCCACCCCCCTTCCCACATGCTCCGCTGCCTGTCGTACCAGATCCACCAGCGGAATCTGGGCCGGGCAGATATAGGAGCAGCAGCCGCAGGAGATACAGTCCTCTACATGGAGGCGGTCCAGCTGCCTCCACTCCCGCTGACGTAGGGCACGGGCAATAAACATAGGCGCCAGGTGCATGGGGCAGGCGGCCACGCATTTCCCACAGCGGATACATACCCCTTCTGGCCCATCCCGTCTTCGCTCCTCCTGCGTCAGACAGACGACGCAGTTGGTATTTTTTACAACGGGGGCCTCCAGGTCCTCTTGGGCTACCCCCATCATAGGGCCGCCGGTAAGGATCAGCTCAGGCCGCTCCCGCAGCCCCCCCGCGGACTCCAACAGAACGCGCAGCGGTGTGCCGATCGGCACCCAGAGATTCCGGGGCCGGACCACCGCTCCGCCGGTGACCGTCACAGCCCGGTGGGTCAGGGCCTTTCCTTTCACCAGGGCCTCCTGAATGGCAAAGACCGTGGCCACATTCAGCACCAGACATTTCTCCTCCCAGGCCGCCTTCCCCAGTGGGACCTCGCGGCCGGTGACGGTCTGGATGATCTGCTTCTCTCCCCCCAGGGGATAGCGGGTCCGAAGGGTACGTAGTTCCACTTTTCCGCCCCGTTTTCGAAGGCGGCGCTCAATGACCTCGGCGGCGTTAAGCTTGTCACCCTCGGTAACCACCACCGCCCGATGGGCCCCCAGGCAGCGGGCCAGGACCTGAGTGACCTGTAAGATCTGGTCACTGCGCTCCAGCAGCAGCCGGTGATCCGCGGTGACATAGGGCTCGCACTCCGCCCCATTGATGATCACAGTGTCCACTTTTCCGGCCGCCTGTTCCAGCTTTTGGACTGTGGGGGCCGCGCCGCCCCCCATGCCCACGACGCCAGCCTCCCGCACCCGGTCCAGCAGCAAATCTAGCGTGACCTCCTCCAAAATGACCGGCTCTGGCCGGCCAGACCAGGGGGTATCCTGTCCGTCGTTACGGATCACCACCGCCACCGACTGTCCGCCCCAGGGGTGGGGCTGTTCCCGGATCGCCGAAACCCGGCCGGATACGCTGGCATGGACAGCCGCGCCGCCCGGTCCCGGGCCGGCGATTGGCTGTCCCACCTCCACCAGGTCCCCAGGCTTGACCAGAGGGACAGATTCCTCTCCGGCACTCATACGCAGCGGGATAGCCACCTGCTCCGGCGGCCGGTCCAGCTGGGTCAGGTGCTTGCGGCGGGTAAGCTCTTTTCTTGTAACGGGGTGTACTCCCCCGAAAAAGGAACCTCGCATTGACTAACCTCCCTGTATTTTCCCTCTTTTGGAGAAAATACGTGGTAAAACTCTATTTTGTAGCAGAATATATCATAATCCAACCCAGCTTTTCTGTCCAGCCTTTTCACGAAAAGTTCACAATCCGATCCCCGTGTTTTTCTTCCGCAATAGGGAGGATTTTCTCCCTATGCGGCCAGCCCTATTGTCTAAAAATATTTTTTACATTATAATTTAAGTATATCTGCGCCGCCTTGCGCGCGGTAAAAATGGATAAGGGAGGAATTTTAGATGAAAAAAAACATGCGCAGACTGCTGTCCGCCGCTCTGGCGGCAGTCATGGTGACGGGCATGTGCTTCACCGCCTCTGCCTTCACCTACCCTTCCGCCTATTGGAAGCTCCACTCCGCCTGGGATGAGGCTGTGGCTGCCAAGAGCCCTGAACAAGTCATCTCCGTAGCCCAGCAGACTTATGACCTGCTGATGCCCCTGGGCCTGGGCGAGGATGTGTGCTACAACCTAGAGCCCAAGGCTGGCCGGGCCTCCTGGGCCTGTGAGATGAAGGGCGACATCGATGGCGCTATCCTGTGGCTGGAACGGCAGCGCACCTTTGCCAGCTGGCTGGACCAGAACATTCGCAGTTACAAGGATACCTTGCTCAACGTGGACGCTCGGATGGCTTACCTGAAAGCCGCCCAGAATGTCACCATCTACGCCCAGAGCGACGACAGCGCCTCCCCCTATGCGGTAGGCCCCAAGACCGGGACTTGGTATGGCACCCCGGCGGACAGCTCCACCACCGGCGGCTCCGCCTCTCTGATCTATGTCACCTTCGGTGACAGCTACTCTGTGGACTACTGGATCGACTACTACATGGACTGCTCGCCCGCTTTCCGGGAGGCGGCAAACGGCGGCGTCATCGAGTTTGCCTGGAACTTCAGCCCTGAGGGCACCGCCGGAGCCCAGGCCGTTCTGTCCGCTGACAGCTATATTGAGGAAAGCTTACGGGCTCTGGGCAGCTTGGATGCCACTGTCTTGCTCCGGGTGGGCGCCGAGATGAACAACTGGTCCGACTGTGACCCCGCTACCTATATCCAGGCCTTCCGCAAGGTGGCCGACGCCGCCAGCCGGTACAGCAACATCCAGATGGTTTTCTCCCCGGACAATATCAGCAACCGGAACCGGACCATTGCCGATTTCTATCCCGGAGACCAGTATGTGGATTGGGTCGGTATGTCCACCTATCACAACACCAACTATGCCGGTTACAGCGGCACCTCCTCTTACAGCTTTGACTATACCGGCTACGGCAATGACGCCTACTACGGCCTTGGCATCTATGACCATGACCCCATGGTCACCATCAAGCCTATCATCGACCTGGCCGTGTCCCACAACAAGCCCGTTATGGTCAGCGAGTGCGGCTTTGCCTATCGCAACAGCTCCGGCACCGACCTGACCTCCTTCGCCGTGGAGCAGCTTAACTGGTTCTATTCCTATATCAACATGGTCTATCCCCAGGTAAAGGCTGTGTTCTACTTCAACGCCGACCCCGACAGCGGATTTAAGTATATGCTCAACGGCAATTCCTCCGTGTCCTCCACCTATCAGAACGCCATCCGCAACAACGGCGCCTATCTGGATGAGGTGGACGGCTCCGCCACCGGCTGGGAAACGCTGGACAAGACCGCCCTTTCCGCTGGCGACAGCACACTGAAGCTGGCCTCCTATGTCAGCTTCCCCGGCAAGAAGACCAACACAGTCAAATACTATGTGGACGATAAGCTGGTCCACACCAGCACCCAGGCCCCTTACTACTATGAGCTCGACCTGGCCGCTCTGGGCGGCGGCAGCCACACCGTCAAGGCAGAGGCCAGCGGCGGCCAGTTCTCCCGCTCCAGCAAGACCTACACCCTGAATGTACCCGGCACCTCCACCCAGCCTGCCGACCCCACGCCCGGCACACAACAGCCCTCCGCCTGGGCTGCCGAGCTCATCGCCGACGCTAAGGACAAGAAGCTAATCACCGACCGCACCGAGGGCCTGTATCAGGACCAGATCACCCGCCTGCAGTTTGCCGAGCTGGCTGTCAACCTGATTGAAGAGGCCACCGGCAAGGAGATCACCCCCTCTACCCAGTCCTTCACCGACACCAGCGATCCCATGGTACTGAAGGCTGTGGCCGCTGGCGTCACCTCCGGCAAGGGCGAGGGTATCTTCGCCCCCAGCGATAAAATCACCCGCCAGGAGATCTGTGTCATGCTGAACAAGGTCATTGAGTATGTGGACCAGGCCAATGACTCTACCACCCTGACCGACACCAGCACCCAGGTGGATGCCAGCCGGTTCAACGATGTGGACCAGATTGCCGACTGGGCCAAGCCCGCTGTGGCCAAGCTGACCAATAATGGTCTGATGAGCGGCAAGGGCGACGGCGTCGCTCCTGTGGCCAACACCACCGTGGAGGAGGCCATCATCCTGATTCGCGCCCTGTACGACAAGTTCTAAGCCCTCCCTCCCCTAACATTAAAAGAGGAGCGGGACCTCATCAGAGGTCCCGCTCCTCTCTTCGATTTTCGCAGTTCAGACGCACTCCATGCCCCTGGCCAAAGCGGTCATGTTCAGGTCCACCAGCTTGGCCTTAGGCCCAGTGAACATCTGCCGGATCATCTCCCGCAGAGTATCCGCCTTCAGGGCGCCGGTGGCGGCGATATAGGCGCCTAGCATAACCATGTTGGCCACCTTTCCGTTGCCCAGCTCGTTGGCAATGGTGTCGCAGGGGACTTGGATAACACGCAGGTCTTCCCGGTCCACCTTTTCCTTGATAATGGAACTGTTCAAAAAGACGGTGCCGCCGGGGACCACCTCGTCCTCAAACTTCTTCAAAGAAGGGCCGTTCATGGCAATGAGCTCCGTGGGGTGATAGACGATGGGGGAGCCCACAGGCTCATCGGACATGATGACAGAACAGTTTGCGGTACCGCCCCGCATCTCCGGGCCGTAGGACGGGACCCAGGAAACCTCCAGCCCCTCCTCCAATCCGGCCTCTACCAAAGATTTGCCGATGGACATAACGCCCTGACCGCCGAAGCCGGCAATCACGATCTCCTTTTTCACTGGTCAGCCACCTCCTTGATGACGCCCAAAGGATAATACTCCGCCATCTTATCCAGCACCCAGCGGTTAGCATCCAGGGTGGTCATGCCCCAGTTGGTAGGGCAGGCACACAGCACTTCCACGAAGGTGAATCCCTCGTTGTTCATCTGCTTGGTAAATGCCTTCTTGATGGCCTTTTTGGCCTTGACAATGTTGGGGATATCGGCCACGCACACCCGCTCCGCGTATACCAGGCCGTCCAGAGTGGACAGCATCTCAGCCACCCGTATGGGCTTGCCGTGGAGTTCCTCTGTCCGGCCCATGGGCGCGGTGGTGGCCCGCTGGCCGATCAGGGTAGTGGGCGCCATCTGGCCGCCCGTCATGCCATAGATGGCGTTGTTGATAAAGATGGTAGTGAATTTCTCGCCCCGCATAGCGGCGTGGACGATTTCAGCGGCGCCGATAGAGGCCAGGTCGCCGTCCCCCTGATAGGTGAACACAGGCTGGTCCGGGTGGGTCCGCTTGATGCCGGTGGCGGCAGCGGGAGCCCGGCCGTGGGCGGCCTCGACAGCGTCGCAGGCGAAGTAACTGCCCGCAAAGACAGAACAGCCAACAGGGCACACACAGATGGTGCTGTCGATAATGCCCAGCTCCTCCATGACCTCACCAATCAGCTTATGTACAATGCCATGGCTGCATCCAGGGCAGTAGTGTAGCTCCGTATCCTGGAGGCCGGCAGTCTTTTTATATACAGTCGTCATCTTACTTGCCTCCCTTCAGCGCCCGTTCAGCCGCGTCCACGATCTGGGTCAGCGTGGGAATGCTGCCGCCGGCACGGCCCTCGAAATAAACAGGCTTTTCCCCCTCGACAGCCAGACGAACATCGTCTACCATCTGCCCCAGGCTCATCTCCACGGTCAGCACAGCCTGGACGCTGGCCTGACTGGCTGCCTTTTTCAGCGCCGCATAGGGGAAGGGCCACAGGGTAATGGGTCGGAACAGACCGGCTTTGACTCCCCGCTCCGCCAGCTGCTCGATGGCGGACATGGCAATGCGGGAGGGCGTGCCATAGGCCACCAGCAGCACCTGGCAGTCCTGGGTGTTCTTCTCCTCCCAGCGGATCTCCCGCTCCTCAATCAAGTCATACTTGGCCTGGATGGCCAGGTCGTGCTCCTCGCAGGCCTGGGCCTCGATGAACAGGGAGGTAACGAAGTTGTTGTGGGCCCTTCCGTTTCGTCCGCTTGCCGCCCAGTCCTTGGAGGGCAGTTCCCGCTTGGGGATATCGTGCCATTCGATGGGCTCCATCATCTGGCCGATCATACCGTCAGCCAGCACCACCACTGGATTGCGGTAGCAGTCGGCCAAGTCAAATGCCTCTTGTGTCAAATCCACAGCCTCCTGGATGTTGCAGGGAGCCAGAACGATGGTGCGGTAGTCGCCATTCCCGCCGCCACGGGTGGCCTGGTAGTAGTCGGCCTGGGAGGGCTGGATGGACCCCAAGCCGGGGCCGCCCCGCATCACGTTAACGATCACGGCGGGCAGCTCCGCGCCGGCCAGGTAGCTGATGCCCTCCTGCTTCAGGCTGACGCCCGGAGAGGAGGATGAGGTCATGGCCCGCTTACCGGAGGAGGCGGCGCCGTACACCATGTTGATGGCGGCTACCTCTGACTCAGACTGGACAAAGACCCGGCCCAGTTTGGGCATATGGAGGGACATATATTCCGGTATCTCATTCTGGGGTGTGATGGGGTATCCGAAGAAGCAGTCGCAGCCGGCTCGGATAGCCGCCTGAGCGATGGCCTCGTTCCCCTTCCAAAGTTCTTTTGCCATTTTCTTCTTCCCCCTTACTCTTTTTCCACAGTAATCACCGAGTCTGGACAGATCCTGGCGCAGCTGGCGCAGGCGATGCACTGGCTCAGGTCGGTGACTCCGGCCGGGTGATAGCCCTTCACATTGGCCGAGGTCATATCCAGGGCTAAAATGTGCTTGGGACAGACGGAAATACACAGCTCGCAGCCCTTACACCGGTCCCGGTCAAAGGTCAATCTTGCTTGCATAGGGACACTCCTCCTTTTTATTCATCCATTTCCCATGGTCTATTCATGTACAGCCGGACGGGGAACAGGGGGCCCGGCATCCCCTCTGCCTGGTCGATCAGTTCCTCCTGGATCACATGGCATACCACCGGCAGGCCGGTCTGGCTAGAAACTGTTCGGGCCAGGGCCGCTCCCGCCTCTAGGTCGGCCAGCTCTGTTTCCCGGCACAGGTGGGTGTTGTCTACCAGTCCGGTCACTCTCAATCCGGTGACCGCCTGGATCTCCTCCAGACTGGCCAGAGCTCCTTCCACGTCTCGTGTCTGAGGCCGGCGGGCGTTGAGGACAAATAGGACCCGGCATTGGGACCCCAGCAGTTGCGGCCGATATCGGGCCAGTACCCGTGCCCCTACGCCGCCCCCGCCGATATCCAGCACACCCCAGAGGTCCTGATCCTGGAACAGAACGTTCACCTCCGCCGGCATGGCCGGCACGTCGGCGTCCACACATGCCTGGGAGGTAGCAATGAGCCGCACCCCCTCGTGGGAGAGCAGATCTCTCCGCTCCCTGGAGCGGAAGTAAGGGTTGACCACATCCAGGTCGGCCAGGGCAGTCCGCTTTCCCTGCCGGGCCAGGGCCAGGGCCAGATTGACGGAGAACTCTGTCTTTCCGCTGCCACTGTATCCCACGACTACGGTCAAGCGGCTCTGCTCCAGCCACTCCATTCTGTCCATTGTTGCCCCCTCCCTTTAGACATATTATTTTATTACTTATTGTATGATGTCATAATATATCTTAAGATGTAGTATGTCAAGAGGCTTGCAAAAATTCTACATCTGTGGCATAATCATTGTATATTTTAACGGGGGAGTGGGTCTATGGCTAGGATTACATCAAAAAAACTGACCGATCAGACCGCTGACCGTCTGTTCCAGATGATTATTTCCGACCCGGAGCTTTGCCCTGGATCCAAGCTCCCCAACGAAACGGAGCTGTGCGCCCTGTTCGGGGTCAGCCGCACCACTGTCCGGGAGGCGGTGCGTTTCCTGGCCGCTCAGGGCTATGTGGAGGTACGGCGGGGGCTGGGCACCTTTGTAGCACCACGGACCACCATCAGTCAGGATATTGGCCTGCCCCAGTTGGAAACGGTCCAGGTTCGCCTCCAGGATCTGTTCGAGATTCGTTTGATGATCGAGCCCACTACCGCCATGCTGGCCTGCCATCGGGGCACTCAGGAGGAGCTGGACCACATCTTCCATTGTGCTGACGAGGTTGCCCGGCGGATTCGCTCCGGCAGGGACTGGGACAGCGCCGACGTGGACTTCCACCACGCCTTTGTGGCGGCCTCCCACAACCAGTTCATGGAGCAACTCGTGCCCATCCTCAACCGGGCGGTCACCTCCACCTGGCGGATGGTGGGCTCCTACCCCTCTCTGCCCGATATGGTGATCCAGGACAACGCCCTGATTACCAGTTTTCTCCGGAATCGGGACCCCCAGGGCACCCGGCTGGCCATGGAGTCCCACCTGCGCAGGACCATCCGGGTCCTAGAATTCGGGGACAGCAGTGTCTTATCCCTTTTGTGAAAAAAGACAAAAAGGGGGCCGCGCCAAGGTTGCGCGGTCCCCTTTTATTCCCATAGCGCGTCCTTGCGCATGGGCAGTTCCCCAAAGACACGGGCCACGGCCCCTTCATAGTCCCTGCTGTCCTGGGCCTTTCTGATGTCCTTGAACAGTCTGTCCCCGCCCTCGAACAGACGACACAGGTAGCTCCACAGCTCCTTCATGTGGAACACCGTATTGCGCTGGCTGCCGAAGGCCTCCAAATAGGTCTGATACAGCCCGTCGTGGAAGGCCCGCAGAACTTTCCTGTCCGGCGGCGGTTCCCCCTTGGCCTTGGCCGCCAGGGCCGGGTCAGCCAGCAGCCCCTGTCCGATCATTACCCGATCCACCTGGGGGAATCGCTCCTGAAAACGGCAGCATCCCTCCGCCGTCACCAGCCCGCCATTGTAGCACACAGGCCCGCTGTACATCTCCAGCGCCCTGGAAAATGCCTCGATCCGAACAGGCTCGGAATAAAAATCTTTCCGCACACGGGGATGAATGATGAGCAGATGGAGGGGGTATTTTTCGAATATCTCCAGGAGAGGTCCAAACTCCTCCGGCGACTCCAGACCCAGCCTTGTCTTGACCGACACCTTCACCCGGACGCCGCCAAATACCTGATCTAAAAATCGGTCCAGCTCCTCAGGATGGGCCAGCATCCCCGCCCCTTTTCCTTTCGCTACCACGGTGCCGGAGGGGCAGCCCAGGTTCAAGTTGACCTCCTCATATCCCATCTCTCCCAGAGCATTAGCCGCCCAGAGGAAGTCTTCGGCGCTTTTGGTCAGAAGCTGAGGGACTGCCGGGATGCCCCGGTTGACCTCCGGGTCTATATTCCGCCGCTCCCGCTGGGTGAACAGGTGCTCCCTGGTGGGACTGATAAAGGGCATATAGTATTTGTCCACCCCGAAAAAGTGTCGGTGGTGGACCCGGCGGAACTCCCCGCCGGTGATCCCCTCCATAGGGGCAAAGTAGTATTCCATAGCGTTCCCTTCAAAAAGCGGGGGCTGGGACACAGGCCCGACCCCCGCTGTCTTTACCGCTTACTCTCTTCCAGCAGCTTCAGCAGCAGCCGCTCATTCTCTCTGGCCTCTTGTGCCAGCTCCCCGGATCGTATCTTCAGCCGGTACAGTACCCCGTCGTAGTCGGCCAGCATCTGGTCCGCCCGGCGGATGGCCTCTCCTCCGTCAAATTGGTCTACATTTCCGGCCGCCGGCAGGTCCAGCTCCCGCAGGTAGCTGTCCACCTTGGGGTCGTAGACCAGTCCCATGGAGGGTACCGCCATCCGGGCGGCGAAGATCAGGGTGTGCAGGCGCATGGCCAGACAGAGCTTCGCCTTCCCCAGCACCCCCATCAGCTCCCGTGGGGTACAGGGAGCATCCAGCACATAGGAGGGAGTGCTCATCCGCTCTCTCACCTGCCGGGTGGCCTCCCGGTCCTTATCGGGCTGCATGAGCAAAAAGAGCATCTCCAGACCATGGGCCTGGTGCAGGTGGTCGCACAGCCGGGCCAGCTCCCTGGGGAACTCTCCCGTACCGGGCCAGCCACGGACGGACACCGCCACAAAAGGCCTGCCGTTTGGAATGCCGGTGCCGGACAGAAGCTGGGCGCACCGCGCCTCCCCCGCAGGAGCCAGGTGGAACACCGGGTCGGCGGTAACTCTGATATCGTCCCGCGTCACGCCCATGTCCCGCAACTCCCTGGCGGAGCTGTGGTCTCTTAGGGTGACCAGGGCGGCCCGCTCCACCACCCGCTTCACCCTCCGGCGGTTGGCCGGCTTATGGACCGGACCGATACCGTTGGCGTACAGCATCACCGGCTTGCCCAGCAGCTCGGCGCAGCGGATGACAGACAGATAGTAAAACAGGGACCGGGTGGAGGTGGTGTCCTGGAGCAGACTTCCTCCCCCGGACAGCAGGGCGTCACTTCGGCGCAGGGCGGAGAATACCCGCCACATTCGAAATCTGGGAATGGCATCCAGCCCGTACTGCCGCCGGGTCAGGTCCGGGTCATTGGACAGGACGGTGACGGCCACCTCGTCGCTGGCCTCATGGATGGCCTGCTGGATGGACTCCAAAATGGCGTCGTCCCCAGCGTTGGAAAAGCCGTAGTAGCCGCTCATAACTACCCGATATTTCCGGCGGCGGACCTGCTCATACATGGTTAGACAGTCGCTGGCCATGCGGCGGACGGAATAGTGGTCAAAGATGACCTGGCGGCCATAGGCCCCCAACCGCTCCCGCTCCTCCCACGTCAGGGAGAACGCCGCAGACACGTCGGCCAGCAAGGTCTCCGGTCTCGACACAGGCAGGCCTCGGCAGCAGAAGTTGCCCGCCTGTGCCTCGGTCAGCTTGTCCGGGCCAAACAGGCCGTGATAACCCTCGTTGCCCGCCACGATGACAGGCTTGGCGGCGGACATGGCCTCCAGCGCCGCCCGGGATACCCCCACAAAAAGGTCGCCGGCGGCCACGATCTCGTTGATGTCTGTCCGGGGGCCTGTCATGGTAATACAGTTGCGGCCCAGCCTTTGGTTGGTCTGATCGGCCAGCGCCTTCAGCTCGTCAAAGACGTTGCCGCCCCCGGCGATGAGCAGCTGGATGCCGGGGATCGCCCGATCCAGCTCCGGAGCGATCTGGATGAGCTGCCGGGCCACCAGAGCCCGGTCGGCATCCATCCGGCTGACATAAGAGAGGATGGGCCGGGAGGTGTCCAGCCCGAACTCCCGGATGACCCGCTCCCCCGAAACAGCGGGGGAGAACTTCTCTGTATCGATGCCGTTGATGGTCACAGAGATATGCTCCGGGGGCAGACCGTACTCCCGGATCAGGTACTCCTTGATATCCTCGGACACCGCCACGGTCCGCTGGCCCCAGTTGGTCAGATAGCGCAGGATGCCGCTGGTATCAAAGACCCAGTGGGCAGTGGTCACAAAGGGGAACCCCATCCGTTTTTGCAGGCTGCCGCACAGGAACGCCGGGATCCGGGCATGGGCATGGACCACGTCCGGCCTCTCCCTGCTAATGATGTCACGGAGAATGGTCCGGGAACGGCGCATCTCCCGAAAGCCCCGGCGGTGCATGGGCGCCTGGTAGTGGCGGATGCCGGCCGCCTCGATCTCCGGCACATAGACACCTCCATTGGATACGATGATAACATCGTGCCCCTGGTGCTTCAGCTCCTTGGACAGCTCCAGGATATGTGTCTCCGCCCCACCGATGTTCATGCCCATGGTGGCCATGAGGATCTTCATTGGGTCCCTCCTCTCCAGGTCATATTCAATCGATGGCTACCACTGTTCCGGTGAACTGGGCATAGGGCGTGTGGTAGTTGCGGGCGGAGTTGACACCAAGGTCATACACCCGGTTGACTAGATAGCGGCCGTCGCTGATGATGCCCCTGCCCTCTACGGTAAGCAGCAGGTTGACGCCGTCCTCCACGGGAGTCATCTCCATGGTGCCGTCGTCATATTCGGCCAGCTTGGCCCCCTCCATCACCTGAATGTCAGTGATTTCTCCCAGGGCACCGCCGCTGCTGTTGTCCACGTCATACAGCATGTCCTTCTCCCGGATGGCGTCGGCCACATAGCCCCGGACCCCGCTGACCAGGATCTGGTAAGTAAAGGGGGTGTCCGAGGTGGTGGTGCTGGTGATCTCACGGTGATTCGTCTTTACATACAGGGCCACAGCCATCACGATAACGACGGCCAGGACCAGCACGTCGATAATGCTGATCTTGCCGAACAGCCGGCCCTCCCGGTCAATGAGCTTCATTCCTGTCCCTCCCGTTCAATGGAGATAATGGGGCCGCTGGCCATATAGCCCTCGCCCCGGATATAGGCGGTGGACCCCACCAGCAGTTGGAAATTGCTGCCCAGGATGACCGCCTCCTCGCTGACTGTACAGGGGGCCTCTACCGTTACAAGGATATCCTCATAGCCTGGCACGTCGGCCAGTACATAGCTGTGGCTCTCCTGGTCCAGAAGCTGTGTCTGGGCGGGGACCGCCTGGGTGGACACCACCTGGCCCAGTTCGTTGTTCTTGATGTTGTCTACCAGCTTGTCCCCCGGCTGAATGATGGAGCCGGTCCCTTCGATCCATCGCTGAAAGCGGATAGTGTACCGGACCGTAGCGGCGGCAGTTGACGACTCGTTGGAAACGGCCTGGGGCTTTACGGCCATCCACAGCAGGACCGCGGCCACCGCCAGGGCCACCACCAAAATGATGCCATCAAACAGATTGAGCCGCAGACGGAACTTGTACTTATTTTCTTCCATGAGGATCTCCTTTCAGCACGCCTTGGTAGACGTTCTCAATATTTTTGGCAAACACCTGACCGGTAAAGCTGGTTTGGAACCGCTCTCTGGCCTGACGGCCCATCTCCCGGCGCTCCTCCGGCCTATCCATCAGATAGGCCATGGCCTTGGCCATGCTCTGGCTGTCTCGGCTTGGAAATAGCAGGCCGTTCTCCCCATCGGTCACCAGCCAGGGGTTTCCCCCGTAGTCGCTGGCGATGGTAGGCAGGCCCAGGCTCATCCCCTCCAGCAGGGCCAGGCTGGTGGCCTCGGTGCCGTAGGAGGCGTTGAGCTGCACGTCCAGGATATTCAGCAGGGCGGCCACGTCGGCGCGGAAGCCCAGCATCTGGACCACGTCTTCCACGCCCATCTCCACCACAGCCCGGGCCACATCTTCCTCAAAGGAGCCAGTACCGGCGATGAGGACCCGGAAGCCGCTGCGCCCTTGCTCCTTTAACAGCTTTGCGGCGTGAACCAAATACAGGTGGCCCTTATAGTCCTCGATCCGGGCCAGGATGCCGAATACCACCGTGTCCGGAGGGATGGAAAGCGCCTGCCGGAGCTTGGCGCGGTCCTCTGGCCCGGTCTCCTCCACCGGGGCCACGCCGTTCATCACCACGGTAATCTTTTTGGGGGAAATCCCCCCCTCGGTCAGGTTGTCCCGGGTAGCCGGGCTGACGGCGATGATATGGTCGGCAAAGTGCTCGTTGACCAGCTTGTTGACCCAACGGCCGGGCGGATACTTTATCTTGGCCGGGACCGGGAAGGCAGAGTGCCGGCTGTACACCACAGGTACATGGAGGCCCTTGGCGGCGATGCGGCCCGACAGGGCCCCATGGGTGTGGACCAGATCGGGCTTGATCCGCCTGATCAGCTCTTTGAGCACTTTCACATCGTCCCTGTGGTAAGAGCGGTCCGCCATGCCGTCCACCTCGTAGACCTGGGCGCCCGCCTGTTCCAAGGGCTCCTTTAACATGCTTCCCCTGGGGATGGCCACCATCGTTTCATATTGGGAGCGGTCGGCATAGCTCAAATAGTTCAGGATGACCCGGCCCGCCCCGCCGATATTGGTATCACTGATGATGTTCAGCACACGGATCATACCAGCAGCCTCCCCTCCGGGAGCTGCCCCCGCCGGGCAGCCAGACCGCCCAGGGCCAGATAAGCCCAAAACAGGAACATGACTCGGTAGTTATAGAAGGAGTAATCCGTCATGGCCTGGACCATAAAGCCGCATACTCCGGCCGTAATGCCGATTTGAAGAACCCGGCTGGTCCAGTTCTTTTCCTTGCCGATGGCAGAGCACATATCCCGGAAGAAGTTGAACAGCAGCAGAAGAAAGACCACCAGGGCACAGATACCCGCGTCGCACACCATCTGGAGGAATAGGTTATGGGAGTGGGGGGCCACAATGGTGTTATAGCTGTAAGCGGGATAGACCATGTTGAAGGCCCCGTCCCCCGGCCCAATACCACACAGCCAGTAATCCTTCAGCATGGCCAGTACGCCTATCCAGATATACACCCGGTAGGAGGTGGAGTTATCAGTGAGGTTTCCGATACTGGTAAACCGGGAGATCACCGTATCCGGTAGGACGAAATAGAGGGCTACCATGACAAAGGGGGCCAGCAGGAGCAGTCTGGGATTGAGGAGCAGGACAAAGACCAGCCCCGCAAACAGGAGCCCCAGCCAGGCCCCTCTGGAGAAGGTGAGGATCATGCAAACGCACATGACAGAGCAGCAGGCGAGGTAAAAGACCCGGTTCAGCCAGTCCTTGGCCCCCAGCAGCTTGGCTCCCCCCAGTGGGATAAGCAGGATCAGATACTGCCCCAGCATATTGGGATTCTCCAAAGTGGAGGGCACCCGGAACTGGATGCTGGAGAACATATCGCTGTCCACCCAGGCGGCGGACTGGTAGCCCCAGCGGAAGATATACTGGAGGATGCCGTAAGCGGACACGATGGCCCCAGCCAGCACCATCAGGGCCACCAGCGTGTCCAACTGGTTTCGGTTGGTCACCCCGTTGTACACCACGATAGAGAACAGAATGAAGGCCACCGACAGCAGGCCGGGCTGAAGGCTGCTCTCAAGGTCCACCGAGAAAAGAGTGCCCGCCAGATAAACGCCGGCGTAGAGGATGATATACTTGTTGACCGGGGACCAGGCCAACTGACGCTCCCTGTCCCGGACCAAATTGAGCAGCAGAGAGGCATAGCCGATGGCCGCCAGCCCCATGGTTATCAGAGAGGGGCGGGACACGGCCAGCATCGGGGCCAGCACCACCGGGATCGCGCACCACAGCCAGGTTCTGGTAAAGATGCTCCCGGCAAAGAGCTTTTCCAGCCTCAGCTTATCATAGAGCCAGCACAGGCCCCTCCGCACCAGGGACCAGAGCTTGAAAAAGACGCTCCGCTCGGACGAGGCTCTATTCCACCCCGCCGGGTGGAGGAACCACTGGACCAGTCCGCTCCGCTCCCATTGGCGGCTAAACCACAGGCATACCGCCGTCAGCCACCGCCAGACCAGGCTGGCGGACAACACTTGCTTCATCTGTTCCATCCCTTATCCTCTCTTTAATAGACGTTTGATCAGGGCCGCCGTCATGGCGGCCTCCTCCATGCCCATGGACAGGGTAACGCCGAAATAGACGGCCACGCCGCCTCCGGCGCACAGGGCCAGGGAGAGCAGCTCTCCCATCTTTCCGGCAGGCAGGACCGATCCAAGCCATCCCAAAAGCAGCCAAGCGGTCAGCCCCGTAACCGCGGCGGCAGCCAGCATTTTGAAGAAGTCCAGGCACAGGGCCCGGTCCAGGAATCCCTGACCTTCCCGCTCCATGGGAACGATCAGCAGCAGCGCGTACACCGTGGAGGAGACCGCGGAGGCGATGGCCAGCCCCCGGACCTCCAGCGGGCCGACCAAGGCCATGCACAGCAGGAGATTCACCCCGATGGACAGGGCGCCCGCTACCAGGGGCCCTCTCCCCTGCTGCCGAGCGAAGTAGGCCCGGCTTAGAATATTCTGAAGCGCATAGCCCGCCATGCCCAGGGATATCCAGGATAGGGCGCTGGCGGTGACTTCCACTGCCCGCTGCCCAAACTCCCCCCCTCCGTAGAGGAAGGACACCAGGGGTCTGGCTACCGCCATCAGCCCCGCGGCCATGGGCAGTACGAAAAACAAACTGCTGTGGACGGTCTGGCGGAGGGTATCCCGGAAATCCCCCTGCTGTCCGCCGGCGGTGAGCCGGGACAGCTTAGGGAAGATCACATTGGTGATCGACAGGATAAAGGTACCGGCAATAACCAGATACAGGTTGGTGGAATACTCCATAGCGGACACACCCGCCCCCCCGTATAGCCGGGAACCGAATCGGGAATTGATGACCAGATTGATGGGCTGGACCCAGGTGGACACCATCACCGGCCCCATCAGCGCAAACACCTTTTTCATCCCCGGAGACCGGAAGTCCAATCCCGGCCGATACTGGTAGCCCAGCCTCCTAAGCGGCGGGACCTGGATCAGCCCCTGGAGGAACCAGCCCAACAGATAGGCCAGCGCCAGACCATAGATGCCCATAGACTGGTCCAGAAACAGAAAGTAGGCGATAATAACCAGGTTGGATAGGGCGGACATGAGGGCGGGGGCGGTGAAGTGGTCCTGGGCCTGGAGCACTCCGACCAAGGAGAAGGCCACGCCGGAAAACAGAACCGTGGGAAACATGGTCCTAGTCAAAGAAATTGCCAAGGCCGTAGTCTGTGGGTCCTCATAGTCGGCAAAGAGGGCCACCAACGGCTGGGGAAAGGCCATCCCCGCCAAAGTAAGAACGCCGGTGAGCAGGGCGATGATGGTAATAAAGCAGCCCGCGAAGCGGTAGGCCTCCTTCTTTCCCTTCTGTTCCAGATACTCGCTGAACACCGGGATAAAGCAAGCGGCGATGGCCGAGGCGAATACCGCGTCAAAGAATACCCGTGGGATTCGGCTGGCGGTATAGAAGGCGTTGGCCTCCATACCCATACCGTAATGCACGGCCAGCAGGTGGTCCCGGTACAGTCCCATCACTTTTCCCAGCAGAGTGATGGCCATAACGGCGCTGATCGTCCTTGTGGCGCTGTGCCGATCCTCCAAGGCTTCTTCCTCCGTTCCCTGCGCAATATTAGTACAACTGATTTATTGTACACCAAGAATATCCCTTTTTCAACCATCTGATCCTGAACGATTTGTAAACATCTCCTTTCCCGCAACTTTCTTTCTTTTTCCATTGAATCCGATTTTTGTGTCTGCTATAATAGGCCATATTCAATCGGTTTACATATTACAAAGGAGTACCCATGAAAAAACATACCGTCAGATCCCTATCCCACCGGGCGGCCGCCCTGGTCCTAGCCCTGGCGCTGGCCCTCCCCACCGTCTATGCCCACGCTGGGGAACAGAAGCTGCAGACCTCCATCGACCTGGTGGATGGTCTGACTTACCGCAACACCATCACCGACAACAGCGAGCGCCGGGTGGAGAGCTTTTCCCTGGAGCTGGAGAAGGACAGCGACGCCTACCCCATCCTGCTTCAGGCTGCTGGCACTGTTTACGGCGCCGCCACCATCAACCGAGCTGTCACCTATGCCCAGGAGCTGGGTTACCATGTACTAGGCGCGGTAAACACCGACTTCTTCTCCACCGCCTCCGGCGTGCCCATCGGCATCGTTATCGAGGACGGTGTCTACAAGTCCAGCCCGGAGCACGAGGACGCCATGATCATCACCGATGGTCAAGTCTCCCTGGTAGATGGGCCGTCGGTATCCCTCACTCTGGTCAACCAGCGGGACAACAGCACGGTGAAGCCCTCCCACCTGAACAAATGGCGCAGCGAGTCAGGGGGCATCTACCTGCTCAACCAGGACTTCTCCGCTGTATCCACCCGTACCTCCACCCCTGGCTGGTATGTACGGATGGCTCTGATGGAGGAGGACGAGCCCCTCACGGTCAATAGCACCCTGGAGCTGGAGGTGACGGAGCTGCTCCAGTCTGACCAGCCCCTCGCCATTGGCGATGGGGAGTACATCCTTACCGCCGCCGATGCCTCCGGCTATCTGTCCGTCTTTCAGTCCTTCCAGGTGGGCGACCGGATCACCCTGACCACCTCCTGCGAGGATGAGGCCCTATCTCATGCCCAGTGGGCCGGAGGTGTGGGGGACATTATGGTGTGGGACGGCCAGCTTACCGACTCATCCCAGTGGACCTATGCCAAGGACGGCCGTCAGCCCAGGACCGCCCTGGGCATGAAGGAGGACGGCACTCTGCTGGTCTACGCCGTGGATGGCCGCCAGTCCGGCTACTCCTCCGGCCTGTCCCAGAAGGATCTGGCGGAGGAGATGATCCGGCGGGGCTGCGTCTGGGCCGTCAATCTGGATGGGGGCGGCTCCACCGCCATCTCCCTCTGGCTGCCGGGACAAACGGGGCCCGCTGTTCTCAACCTGCCCTCTGACGGCAAGCCCCGAAGCTGCGCCACCTATCTGCTGCTGGTCACAGACCGGGAGGGGGACGGCCGGCCGGACCAGCTGGCCCTGACGCAAAACGGCCTCACCCTTCTGACGGGCACCTCCCTCACCCTGCCGGATGCCGCTGTGCTGGACGAAGGGCTGAACCTTCTGGACCGAGAGCTCCGTGACCTGACCATCACCTCCAGGGAGGACCTGGGCGAAGTGGAGGGCGGGGTATACACCGCCGGCGACAGGGCCGGCACCGACACCCTCCGTCTGCGCTCCAGGGACCTGGATGTAGAGGGAGAGGCCCAGATCCATGTGGTGGACCACCTGACTGAACTGGTCATTTCCAAGGAGGGCAGCGCCTCTCCCATCACTTCTCTGTCTGTTGAGCCTGGAGAACAGGTCCAACTGGCCGTCACCGGCAGTTACTGGGGCCGCACCGCCCTCCGGGACTGGACCGCCGTCACCTGGACCACAGAGGGGGACGTGGGGACCGTGGATGAGAACGGTCTGTTCACCGCCTCCAAGACTGGGGGCACCGGCTCCATCACCGCCTCTGCTGGCGGAAAGACCCAGACCATCGCAATTTCCATGACCAATGTCCATACCGATGTGACGGAGGACCACTGGGCCTATACCGCCGTGGATTACTGCTACACCCACGGCATCGTGGGCGGCATCTCCGCTACTGAGTTTGGCCGTGACCTCCAGATCCGCCGAGGCGATTTCATGCTGATGCTGTACAATGCCATGGGCAAGCCTGCCGTCACCCAGGACTGCACCTTCACCGATGTAGCTCCCACTGATTACTACTATACCGCCCTGTCCTGGGGCCAGAGCGTAGGCCTAGCCTCCGGCACCGGGGACGGCGCCTATTCTCCAGGCGCCCCCATTACCCGGGAGCAGGCTTTTACCATCTTGCGCCAGGTCCTTCCTCTGCTGGGCAAGGACTGCCCAGACGCCAGCTTGTCTGTTCTGGACCAGTTCGCCGACCGTGACCGGATCGCCGACTACGCCAAGGGACATACCGCCACTCTGGTCGCCCAAGGCGTGATCAGCGGCAAGGGCGACGGCATCGATCCCCAAGGCTATCTGACCCGTGCCGAGATGGCCGCCCTACTCTATAAGGCCCTCACCTACACCCCCATACAGGATGTGCCCACCGGCCCGGAGGAGCCGGTAGATCCCGTGGAGCCTGAGGAGCCGGTGGACCCAGAGGGCCCCGTCGATCCTGAGGAGCCCATAGAGCCCCAGCTCCCCGACCCCAGCCAGTATACGCTGACCCTGGACCACAACGAGGTCACTCTAAAGTCCGGTGAGAGCGTCCCGCTCACTGCCTCCCTCGCCCCGGCCTGGGAGGGAGCGGAGATCTCCTGGACCAGCAGCGATCCCTCCGCCGCTCCTGTCTCCTCCAAAGGCGCGGTGACCAACCTTTACACTGGGACAGGCACCGCCTCTGTCACCATCACGGCCAGCTGGAACGGCCTGTCCGCCAGCTGTACCGTTCTCTGCCAACAGGCTGCCCAGACCGGCACGGTCACTGACGCGGAGCTGGGTCTTAACGTCCGCTCTGGCCCAGGCTCCGACCGGCCCGTCATCGGCGGGCTGGACAACGGGACCTGTGTGGTAATTCTGGGCCAGGAGGCCGGGTGGTATCAGGTCCTCTATCTCAACCGGGCCGGACAGGCCGCCATCGGCTATGTGTCCGCTGACTACTTGACTGTGAATTGACGGGCCCTCCAAACAGCAGAAAGCCAGCCATGGAGCAAACCTCCATGGCTGGCTTTTTCTTATCGTTTCGTCCTTAGACCATCAGAGAGCAGACCATCTGGGCATACTCCGCCGGGTCCTCCAGAGGCAGGCCCGCCATCAGCAGGGACTGGCCGTAGAGCAGCTTGGCATACTTGGCCACAGTATCCTTATCCCCAGCGTCCACCGCCTTCTTGATGGCGGCGAAGGGGGCGGCATCGGGGTTGAGCTCCAGCACCCGGTCGGCCTTGGGGTGGTCGCTCCCCTCCAGCTTGCTCATATACTTTTCCATCTCCAAAGAAACAGGGCCGTCGGCTGACAGACAGCAGGCGCCAGACTTCAAGATAGAGGAGACGCGGACGTTCTTCACCTGGTCGCCCAAGGCCTCCTTCACCGCCTCCAGCACATCCTTACCCGCTTCGGCCTTCTCTTCGGCCGCCTTCTTCTCCTCCTCCGTCTGGGGGAGGGCGTCCTCATCACTGACAGATTTGAACTGCTTGCCGTTCACCTCACCCAGGGCCTTCATGACAAAGTCATCCACGTCCTCGGTGCAGTACAGGATCTCATAACCCTTGTCCATGATGCGCTCCACCTGGGGCAGCTTGGCGATCTTGTCCACGCTCTCGCCGCAGGCGTAGTAGTAGTAAGGCTGGTCCTCAGGCATGCGGTCCTGATAGGCGGCCAGGGTGGTGTTCTTGCCCTCCTTGGAGGACCAGAACAGCAGCAGATCCTGAAGCATCTCCTTGTGAGCGCCGTATTCCGCCACCACTCCGTATTTTAGCTGGGCGCCGAAGGCGGCCCAGAACTTCTCATACTTCTCCCGGTCTTCCTTTTGCATCTTCAGCAGCTCGGACTTGATCTTTTTCTCCAGGGCGGTGGCGATAACCTTTAGCTGACGGGTGTGCTGCAGCACCTCCCGGCTGATGTTCAGGGAAAAATCGGCGGAGTCCACTACGCCCCGCACGAAGCGGAAGTGGTCGGGCAGCAGGTCGGCGCACTTGTCCATGATGAGCACGCCGGAGGAATAGAGCTGGAGCCCCTTCTGATACTCCCTTGTATAGAAGTCGTAGGGCGTCTGGGCGGGGATATAGAGCATGGCCTTATAGGTCACAGCCCCCTCAGCACTGGTGTGGATGACGGCCAGGGGATCCTGCCAATCTCCGAATTTCTCCTTATAGAAGGCGTTGTACTCCTCCGGCTTCACCTTGGACTTCTGCCGCTGCCACAGGGGGACCATGGAGTTGAGGGTCTTCCACTCCTTGACGGTCTCCCATTCCGGTTTGTAGTCCTCGGGGGCGTCAGCGGGCTTGTCCTTCCTCCTATAGTCCTCTACCTCCATGACAATGGGATAGCGGATATAATCGGAGTATTTCTTGATAAGCTCCTGTAATTTATAAGTTTCCAAATACTGATCGTAGTTCTCATCCTCGCCGCTGGCCTTGATATGCATGATGATATCTGTACCGGGGGCGTCCTTCTCGCACTGGGTCACAGTATAGCCGTCGGCCCCGTCAGACTGCCACATCCAGGCCTCCTCGCTCCCCCAGGCACGGGAGATAACGGTGACCTGGTCGGCCACCATGAAGGCGGAGTAAAAGCCCACGCCGAACTGGCCGATGACGTCGATCTTGTCCGCGGCCTTGTCGTCTTCGGCCAGTCCGGCCTTGAACTGGCCGGAGCCGCTGCGGGCGATGGTGCCCAGGTTGGATTCCAAATCCTCCTTGGACATCCCGATGCCGTTGTCCGAAATGGTCAGGGTGCGCATCTGCTTGTCCGGGACGATGGTAATTTTCAGGTCCTTCCGCTTTACTTCTACTGTGTCGTCAGTCAGCGATTTGTAAGCCAGCTTGTCCTCGGCATCGCTGGCGTTGGAGATCAGCTCCCGGAGAAAGATCTCCTTATGGGTATAGATGGAGTTGACCATCAGGTCCAGCAGCCGCTTGGATTCGGCCTTAAACTGCTTCTTTGCCATGATTTTCTGCCTCCGTATATGAAAAATTTTTTGAAAACAAAATGGTTAGCACTCGTTATATCCGAGTGCTAACCATATGATAGCGCAGTCAGGCGGAAAATGCAATAGGGTTCAAAAATTATTTACAATTCTCAGCCGGCGGGCTCCTGGGCCTCTCCGCCCCGGTCCCCCAGGGAGAACCAGGTACGGAACACACAGGTACCGCTCTCCGGCTCATAATAGGCCGTATAGTTCCGGCAGCGCAGCTCCAGCAGGGGACCGGACAGGGAGAGCCAGCTGTCCTCCTCCCCCTCCAGGGTGCAGGACAGCTCTCCTTTCCAGTCGTAGATGTTCCACTGTCTGCCCTGGTCCTTCCGCACCGCCAGCCAGCTGGCCTCATCCCCCTGGAGGGCCTCTACCTGGCCGTCCTGGGCGGGCAGGACCTCCTGTCCGTTCAGCAGGGACACAGCGCACCGGTCCCCCTGGGTATCGTTGAAGATCACCCGGTCCCCGCCGGCCACATAGGGAAATTCCTCCTCCGGCAGGGGGGAGGGGAAGGTAAAGCTGTCCGTCCCATAGGTGAGAGTGACCTGGCCCTGGCCGTCTGTTTTGCTGTCCCACCAGAGAGTGTCCTGATATCGCTTCTGTATCCTATCATACCAATCCTGAGCAGCCAGAGCGGTCACTTCTCCCGTTTCCGGGTCCAAAAAAAGGGCTTTATCCCAGTTCTCTCCCCAGCAGCCCAGGAAAAATCCGCCATCGTACCACTGGGCGGTTTCATATGCATCGCCGGTAAACCAGGGGAAGCTCTCCGGGCGGGCGATGCCAAGCTGGTCCCATGACCAGGAGGCCTTCTCTGTTCCATCCTCCTGACGCAGCAGATAGAGCTTGTGCCCATCCCCCGCGAAAATACCCACCGGAGTTCCCTTAACACCCCAGTACCTAAATTCAGTGACCCAGCTCCCGTCCTGCGCTGCCAGGGCGATAAGGGCGCCGTTACCGGGGCTGCCCCGCTCCGGGTCCCCCTTCTCCAGCTCCCACACTGGAAGGGTCTGGCTGTCCCCGGCGTCATCTGTATAATACAGCCGGCTGATCTCGCTACACACCGGGTCCATGACCACCTTGCCGCCAGTGGTCATCAGCCCTATCAGCGTTTCCGGCCAGTTGTCCGCCTGCCAGGAGAAGTAGCCCGCCGCCCCCTCGAAGGGGACGAGCTGACCATACTCCTGGCTGGGGCGAAGCTGCTCCACACGCTCCTGATACCAGCGGCCGCCAATATCAGGCAGAGGCTTTTCCTGCTCATCCAGCTTTGACCAGTCCACCTCTACCGGGATAAGGGGCTCCCCAGCGTCAGAGGCGGGGACATAGCCCAGCTCCTCCGCCAGCCGCCGGCCATCTGGCCCCAGCAGCCAGTTATACAGTATATGGGTGGGGTCGTCCTGGGGCCGGTCCTTGGCCATGGCCACATAGTAGGGGTTTAAAAATGGGTACTCCCCAGCCTGAATGGCCTCGGCCGAGGGGGACACCCCGTCGATGGTCAGCACCTTCAGCCCCTTGGCCATCTCCATATCATTGGCGTAGTAGTACACGGTGTAGCCGATGGCGGAGGGTGAGTTGTCATATTCCCGCACCGCCTCCAGAAGCCCCATCATGGAGTCGGGCACCCAGGCTTCCGGGGCGTCCATCATCTCCAGACCGTCCATAACCAGCTTCTCCATCAGAGTCTGGCTCCCAGCCTCGCTGTTGCGCTGGAAGGGGATAATGTCCAGGTCCTCTCCTCCCACCTCCTTCCAGTTGGTGATCTGGCCGGTGTATATCTTTCTCACCTGCTCGGTAGTCAGGCTGTCCACCGGATTGTCCTCGTTGACCACAAACACCAGCGCGTCCGTGGCAAAGGGAGTCAGCAGCCACTCCCCCTCCTGTTTCAACTCCTGGGCCACCTCTGGGGCCGGCTCGGCGGCCAACAGCAAATCAGCGGCGCCTGCCATCAAATTTCGGTACGACTGGGTGGTCCGGGAGAACTGGACCAGGTCGGCCACCTGCTCCCGCCCCTCCCCCAGCAGCACCGCGCACATGGCCTGGGCCATGGGCGCTGTGGAGGTGGAGCCATCCAGCCGGGGCAGGCTGTCTCTGGTGAATACAAAGGGGTCCGCCGTGCCAGGGGCGGACACATCCCCGACCGAGGTGTCGGTGCCCGGCCTTTTCGGTCCGCAGGAAACCAGCAGGGCCAGCGACAGCAGGGCGGGCAGCAGTTTTTTCCATTGTTTCATTGTAATCCTCCTTATCAAACAAGGCGTGTCCTGTTTGGAACCTCTTTTTCCAAGCCCTCGACTAAGGGAAAATGCAGGCATGATACACTATTATACCGCCTACTCCCAGAAAAACATCTCTATTTCCTTTCAAAGCGGCTACAAACCCGTTACATAGGTAACAAATCAGAACAGACACAAATTTTTTATTTTGGGCTTGACAAATCCCTCAGAATGTATTATTGTACTAATCACTTAATACAATAGTACAAGGAGGGAGCCTCTATGGAATGGAAACTCAATGACGACCGGCCCATCTGGCTCCAGCTGGCCGAGCAAATGACCCGGCGCATCATCACCGGGGTCTATCCCCCTGGGAGCAAGCTGCCCCCAGTGCGGGAGCTGGCGGCGGAGGCGGGGGTCAACCCCAACACTATGCAGCGGGCCCTGGCCCAGCTGGAGCAGGACGGTCTGGCCAAGGCGGACCGGACGGCGGGGCGGCTGGTCACCCAAGACACCGCTATACTGGATGCGGTACGGAGGGCGGAGGCCCATGTGGTCGTCAACCAATACTATCACGCCATGGCAGAGCTGGGCTACTCCCAGCAAGAGGCCACGGCGATGCTGAAGGAGGAGGAACAATGAACGAAAAACTGATCGTCTGTCACGGTCTGTCGAAGGCTTATGGACACAAGGCCGCCCTGTCCGGTGTGGACCTGGAGGTAGGCCAGGGGAGAATCGTGGGCCTGCTTGGCCCCAACGGCAGTGGCAAAACTACTCTAATCAAGCTGCTGTGCGGCTTGATCCAGCCCACCACCGGTGGGCTGACCATCGACGGTCAGGCCCCTGGGCCAGAGACCAAGGCCATGGTTAGCTATCTACCCGACCGGATGTATTTTGCCAACTGGATGCGTGCGGTGGATCTTTTCGACCTGTTCCGAGATTTCTACCAAAACTTCGACTATGACAAGGCCCTTGCCATGTGCCGCAGTCTAGGCGTGGAGCCGAAGGATAAGCTGAAGTCCATGTCTAAGGGCACCAAGGAAAAGGTCCAGTTGGTGCTGGTCATGGCCCGGAAGGCCCGACTCTATCTGCTGGATGAGCCCATCGCCGGGGTAGACCCGGCTGCCCGTGACTTTATCCTGCACACCATTTTGACCAACTACAACGAGGATGGCACTGTCCTGATCTCCACCCATCTGATCGCCGATATTGAGAAGGTGCTGGATGAGGTGATCTTTCTGAAAAGTGGCAGGATTATGCTCCACAGCACAGTGGACGACATCCGGGAGCGGCAGGGCAAGAGCGTGGACGCCCTGTTCCGTGAAATCTTTCGGACCCAACCCATGGAAGGAGGCCTGTACTGATGCTGTTCAAACTTTTGAAATATGACTTTCGCTCCATGTGGAAACAGTTTTCCATCATCTGGCCAGCGGCTCTCATCATTGGTCTGATCAACCGCTTCACTCTACCCTTCTCAAGCGATAGCGGGGCCAACTGGGTGGTGTCTCAGGAGTGGATGTCCATCATCTCCATCACCCTATTTTTTGGTGTAATGTTCTCCATGTTTGTTGCTTCCGTCGTGTTCGTACTCACCCGATTTTACCGTGGTCTGCTGGGGGACGAGGGGTATCTGATGCACACCCTACCAGTCCACCCATGGCAGCTTGTACTGTCTAAGTTGTTGTGTGCTTTAGTGGTCACCGTAGTCAATACCGTCGTGGCAGTGCTAGCCCTGTTCTTGATGATGCCCTTAAAGTGGAGCGATCTCTTTGATCTCGATTTTTGGAAGATGATCGTCCAGGGGCTGATGGAACAGCCTGACTCCATTCTCTACCTAGTGGAATTTCTAGTCATGATCTTGGTATTTTTCGCCATGGTATTCACCTCGGTCTATCTATCCATGGCGATTGGCCACCTGTTTCATCGCCACCGGGTACTGATGAGCGTGGTTGCTTATATGGGACTGGACATCGTGGGCAGCCTTATTCTGAACGTGCTGGACCGCCTATCCCTGTATCCGATGAACTGGGCTCTAAATCTGGACGGCCACCTATCCCTATGGGCCGGCATCGCTCTGCTGCTAATCCCCACCGTCCTCATGTTTCTGGGCACCAGCTATATCTTGAAAAACAAGCTGAATCTGGAGTAACTTTTTACTGCTGAAAGGAGCGTTTTGTCGTGAATTCCTGGGCCATTTTTACCCTCGCCTTTGCCGCCGTAGTCATCCAGGCCTGGGTAAGGGGCAGAGGCTCCTCCAACTGGTATTTGGGCTGCATTGTTCCCCTGGTCTACGGCGGAGCCGTCGCCTGGATGTTCGTGGGCAGGGACTTCACACGCTCCCTTCAGATTATCCTATTCGGCGCCGCCATCCCCATCACCCTGCTGGTATCCGCCTGGTTGCGAAAGCGGGACGAGGAGGGAGAGGAAATCGAGGGGGAGCCCAAAGAACAGGAAAACTGACATAAAAACTTCCCGCTGCTTGGCAGCGGGAAGTTTTATTATAGTTACTGATTATAGTCATCGAAGGCGTCCAGCACCGCTTTCTCTGGGGCGGGCGTCAACAGGGATACCACCACGATGGCAATGGTAGCACAGACAAAGGCGGGCAGCAGCTCATAAATATTGAAGATGCCGCCGATGGGGGCGATGAGGAATTTCCATACAAAAATCATCACAGCGCCCACCACCAGACCGGCCATGATGCCCTGCCGGTTGCTCCGCCTCCAGAACAGGGCGCACAGCATAGCGGGGCCGAAGGTGGCGCCGAAGCCGGCCCAGGCAAAGGATACGATCTTAAACACGTTGCTGTCCGGGTCAGCGGCCAGGAAGATGGCGATGACGGCGATGACCACCACAGTGAGCCGGGCAATCAGCATGTTCTGCTTATTGGTCAGCTTGACGCCAAAGACATTCTGGACGATGTTCTCCGAAAAGGCGGAGGAGGCGGCCAGAAGCTGGCTGTCGGCTGTGGACATGGTGGCCGCCAGGATGCCGGCCAGGATACACCCGGCCACGACAGCGGGGAAGATGCCATACTTGGACAGCAGGTTAGACAGCTGGACGATGACGGTCTCCGTGGCGCTGCCCTCCAGGAAGGGGATACGCCCGGCGGAGGAGACGGCGTGGCCCACAATACCAATGAACACAGCCACAGCCATGGAGATGACCACCCAGGTGGAGGCGATTCGGCGGGACAGCTTCAGCTCGTTTTCATCCCGGATCGCCATAAAACGCACCAGAATATGGGGCATCCCGAAATAGCCCAGGCCCCAGGCCATCATGGATACGATACGGAGCAGGCCGTAAGGCTCGGCCTGACCGGTGGCCTCGTTATAGGTCTGGCCAAAGCTCAGGAAGCCGGGCAGTGTCTTGGCATGGTCTATAACGGCGTCAAAACCGCCCGCCTGGACCACGCCAAAGATGACGATAATGCACAGGGCTATGGTCATGATGATGGACTGAATCAAGTCCATGGTGGCCACGGCGCTGAAGCCACCTACAGAGGTATAGCTGATAATGACGATGGCACCGATGACCACGGCCACCATATAGTCCCAGCCAAACAAGCTGTTAAACAGCTTTCCGATGGCCGCCAGGCCGGAGGCCACATAGGGGACAAAGAAAATGAGGATAACAAGAGCAGAGATGCACATGATGACGGGCTTCTTCTCCCCATACCGCTTGGAGATGAAGCTGGGAATGGTGATGGCATCCAAGCGGACGCTGTACCGGCGCAGCCGCTTCGCCACCAGAAGGAAGTTCAAATAAGTACCGAAAGCCAATCCAATCGCGGTCCAGCTGGCATCGGCTACACCAGACAAGTAGGCCAGGCCTGGGATGCCCATCAGCAGATAGCTGCTCATGTCGCTGGCCTCGGCGCTCATTGCGGTGACCAGAGGGCCAATGCCCCGGCCTCCTAAGTAGAAGCCCTCGGCACTCTTTTTGGAACGTCGGCCGATCATCACCCCGGTAAAGATGACAAAACACAGGTACGCGATGATGGTGGCCATAATACAGATCTGTTCAGTGGTCATACGCTCTCTCCTTTTGGCAGTTACGCCCTTACTACACACAGCCGCCCTTCCGGCTCCCCCCGGAAAGGCGATGTCCCCCATGGGGCAGTATGGGTATTCTACCACAAGTCAGAACAGAATAAAATACAGAACAGAGTATAGAATAAACTCCGGAATATGCTTCCATAGAATTTCATAAAAGCTCTGGTATTGCTTTATTTATCTACTATACATTTTATGAATTAAAATTTTATACAATTCTACAAATTTTCTTCCTCCGCACGAAAGTCCCGGAAAAAACGGGGCATCATGGTCTTTCCATACTGAAGCAGGGAGTAGTCCCCACCTGACAGGCACCAGTCATAAATCAGGGCCCGCTCGCACAGGGCGTACACCCGTACCATCTCGTTCACTGTCACATCTCCCCGCAGCTCCCCGCGTTCCTGGCCCTGGAGGACGATCTGCCGCAGCAGCCTGTAATATGTACGGTTGTGGTCCAGCAGATGCTTATCCCCCCGGGTGATCAGCTGGGAGGAGTATAACCGTGCCAGCAGGTCTAGGGAGACAGAATTTTCAATCATGGCAAACAGCTCCCGGTTCAGGTACATAAGCTGGTCAAAGCGGTTTCCATCCGGGTCCAGGGTAGCCATCAGTTCCTCATACTTCTGGTCAAAGAGGTAGGACACCGTGGACAGTAAGGCATCCTTCCCTTCAAAATAATGGTAGAAGGACCCCCGGGAGGTGCCTGACTCGGCAATGATCTCCTCCACGGTGGTGTCGTCATAGCCCTGGCGGTAAAACAGACGCCAGGCCGCTTCGATGATTCGTCCCTTGGTATTTCGGGTGTTTTTCTTGGCCATAATGGGGCTCCTTTCGAAAAAATCCAGTCGCGCAACCGCCGGTTGCGCGAATTTCCAAGGGAGATTGGTTGCCGTTTGTCCCTCGTTCCTCTATAATCATACCATAAAACAGGCCTGTATCAAACCTAAAATCAGAAGGAGCAAACCAGGATGGAGATATCTCAAAAGATTTATGAGCTGCGCACAGGCAGTGGGCTGTCCCAGCTGGACCTGGCGGAGAAGTTGGGCGTATCCCGGCAGAGCGTCAGCAAGTGGGAAACGGGACAGGCGGTACCTGATCTGGACAAGCTGATCCGGCTGGCCGATCTGTTCGGGATCAGCGTGGACGAGCTGGTACGGGAGGGGGAACGCCCCGCTCCCCCGGAGCCACAGGTGGTTTATGTGGCGGAACAGAGAGGGTTCTCCCCTGTCCAGAAAGCGGGAGCTGCCCTGGAGGTCGTGGGCCTGCTGGGCCTGGTGCTGGGCGGTATGGGGCTCGTATCCCTGATTGGGGCGGGGCTCATGCTACTGGGCCTGCCTCTGCTGCTTTGTAAAAAGCATCCCTGGCTGTGGATGGGGTGGACCGCGGTGGCCATCAGTCTGCTGGTATTCAACCCTCACACCTCTGTATCCCCCTGGGGGCTGTTTGGAGGAATGCGCTATCTGTATTGGATCCTCACAAATCCGGAGCTTCGTTACTACGCCAGTTATTTTGCCGCCGCTATCGGGATACTCCGGGGCTCGCTGATCCTTCTCCTGATTTTCCTGGGGATCCGTGCCCGGCGAAGGGGCTCGGGCGCAAAACCATAAATCTCTAAGCAGAGGCGGCGGCAGCCGCCTCTTTTTTCCTTTCTCCCTCAAAGAGCAGTTTACATCTCCAGGCGCCTATGTTACAATCAATTTTGTTTCAAATCGCTGATTAAGGAGGCCCAGATGTGTCCCATCACTTCTTTCCCATGATCTCCCGGATGCGGTACATTAACCGCTGGGGGCTCATGCGCAATACCCGGCTGGAAAACATCCAGGAGCACTCCCACCAGGTAGCCGTCCTGGCACATGCCCTGGCGGTGATCCAAAACCGCTACTTTGGGGGCCAGATCGATCCGGGGCAGGTGGCGGTGGCCGCTCTGTACCACGACGCCAGCGAGATCCTCACCGGCGATATGCCCACCCCCATCAAGTACGACAACCCCGACATCCAGTCCGCCTATAAGCAGGTGGAGGCGGTGGCGGAGCAGAAGCTGCTGAACATGCTTCCGGAGGACCTGCGCCCCGCCTATGACGAGGCCCTCACCATCCCCGATCCCCAGGTTCGTGCCCTGGTCAAGGCGGCGGACAAGCTGTCCGCCTACCTCAAATGTGTGGAGGAGGTCAAGGCGGGCAACAACGAGTTCAAAAAGGCCAAGGAACAGACCTACGCCGCCCTGTGCCAAAACCAGATCCCCGCTCTCCGGTACTTCATGGATCGCTTTTTAGATGGGTTTGAGTTGACCCTCGATGAACTGAGTGAAGAGTAAGGCGTTGTACATGAAGATCAAACATCTCCACTCTAATCGCTCCTCTCTCCGCGTACATAGTATCTATGAAAGGAAGTATTCGTCATGAAGGCTATCGTCACTGTCATCGGCAAGGACCGGGTGGGCATCACCGCCTCCGTCTGCTCCCTGCTGGCCCAACACAGCATCAACATTCTGGACATCTCCCAGACCGTACTCCAGGAATATTTCACCATGGTCATGCTGGTGGACACCTCCGCCTGTAGCGCCTCTATCGGTGAGATGTCCGACCTTCTGGACCAGGCCGGCCAGGGGCAGGGCCTGTCCATCCGCATCCAGCGAGAGGATATTTTTAACGCGATGCATCGGATCTAATGGCCTGCGCTGTCCTTTCCGCGCCGAACAGAGTTCGGCGGCGCGGCGCGGACGGACCGGAACGAATGTAGGACCCCTTTTCGCTCCAGGTCTGCCCTAGAGGAAATCCGCGCGAAGGCGGGGCGTGATTTTATTGAAAGGTCCAAGCTGGACCATAAAAGGAGTTCAACTATGCTCAATCAACATGAAATTATGCAGACCATCCAGATGATCGACCAGCAGCATCTGGATGTGCGTACCATTACCATGGGCATCTCCCTGCTCTCCTGCGCCCACAGCGAGGTGAAGGCGGCCTGTGACAACATCTATGACAAGATCACCCGTTATGCCGAAAAGCTGGTAACCACAGGGGAGGCCATCGAAAAGGAGTTCGGTATCCCCATCGTCAACAAGCGCATCTCCGTCACTCCCATTGCCCTGGTAGCTGCCGCCGCCCGGACAGACAATTACGCCCCCTTCGCCGCTGCTCTGGACCGGGCCGCTAAGGCTACGGGAGTCAACTTTATCGGCGGTTTTTCCGCCCTGGTCCAAAAGGGGATGACAGAAGCGGACCGTATCCTAATCCGCTCCATCCCAGAGGCCCTGTCTACCACCGACATCGTCTGCTCCTCTGTCAATGTGGGCTCCACCAAGGCTGGCATCGACATGGACGCAGTGGCCATGATGGGCCGGACCATCAAGGAGCTGGCCGAGCGCACCGCTGACCGGGGCGGCTTTGGCTGCGCCAAGCTGGTGGTGTTCTGCAACGCAGTAGAGGACAATCCCTTCATGGCCGGCGCCTTCCATGGGGTGGGCGAGCCGGAAAGGGTCATCAATGTGGGCGTTTCCGGCCCAGGCGTGGTCCATCACGCCCTTCAGTCGGTCAGGGGTCAGCCCTTCGACGTGGTGGCGGAAACCATCAAAAAGACCGCCTTCCGCATCACCCGCATGGGTCAGTTGGTGGCCCAGGAGGCCAGCCGCCGGCTGGACACTCCCTTCGGCATTGTGGACCTGTCTCTGGCCCCCACACCGGCAGTGGGCGACTCTGTGGCCCGTATCCTGGAGGAGATGGGCCTGGAGGTATGTGGAACCCACGGCACTACCGCCGCCCTGGCCCTGCTCAACGACGCAGTCAAAAAGGGGGGCGTCATGGCCTCCTCCTCTGTGGGCGGTCTGTCCGGCGCTTTCATCCCGGTCAGCGAGGATGAGGGGATGATTGCCGCCGCCCGGTCCGGCGCCCTGACACTGGACAAGCTGGAAGCCATGACCTGTGTGTGCTCCGTGGGGCTGGACATGATCGCCGTCCCTGGGGATACCTCGGCCCAGACCATCTCCGCCATTATCGCTGACGAAGCGGCCATCGGTATGGTCAACTCCAAGACTACCGCCGTCCGCATCATCCCCGCTCCTGGCTGCGGGGTTGGGGATACTGTGGAGTTCGGCGGGCTGCTGGGGTCCGCCCCAGTGCAGCCCGTCCACCCCTTCTCCGCTGACGCCTTCGTGGCCCGTGGCGGCCGTATCCCCGCTCCCATGCAGAGCTTGAAAAACTGATTATTTTACGGGAGAAACCGCCTCTTGGCGGTTTCTCTTTTTTCTTTTTTAATTAAGTATTGACTTATTTAAAAAACGTGCTATGATAGGGGCATCACAGAACAGAGAGGAGGGCGGGATGTGGAACTGACCACCGCGCTGAAGGCTCTGGCCGACGACAACCGACTGCTGATTCTCCGGCTGCTTGGCCGCCGGGACTACTGTGTCCGCGCTCTGGCCCGTCAGCTGGGCATCTCACAGGCCGCGGTTTCTCAGCACCTAAAGGTATTGAGGCAGGCCGGTCTGGTCTCCAGTGAGAAGCGAGGCTATTTTACCCACTATCGGACAGCAGGAACGGACCTGATGGCCGTCTCCTCTGCCCTGGCAGCTCTGGCCCAGGCATCGCCGCTCCTTTGCGGGGACTGCGGTCCGGACGGCCGCCCCGGCTGCCGAGAGGCCAACGCCTTTCCCACTCCCCTCTCCGCGAAATCTTGGGAGGTCAATAAGATGAAACTCGCAGTCACTTACGAAAACGGCCAAGTATTCCAGCACTTCGGCCACTGTGAACAGTTCAAGGTGTACTCTGTGGAGGAGGGATCCGTCCGCTCATCCCAGGTGGTCAGCGCCGCTGGCAGCGGCCACGGAGCCCTGGCTGGATTCCTTCAAAATCTTGGGGTGGACACCCTGATCTGTGGAGGCATTGGTGGTGGGGCCAGGACCGCTCTGGCCCAGGCTGGCATTCAGCTCTATCCCGGCGTCACCGGCGACGCTGACCAAGCGGCGGCCGACCTGCTGGCCGGCCGGTTGGAGTATGATCCGGACACCATGTGCAGCCACCATCATGATGGGGAGCATAACTGCCATAGCCATTCCTGCGGGGAGGACAAGCACGGCTGCGCCGGAAACGGATAAAACGCCTTGTTCCCTCTTTCCCTGTATCTAGACAGCGGTAATGTAAAAAGGGTGCCGATACCAGAGGTATCGGCACCCTTTTTGCTCATTCTTCCCCGGAGTCAATCATCCGGACCTGGATCTCCAGCACCCGCCGGTGCTCAACCCGGGTGACGGTTACATCCAGGCCCTCAGCCTCAAAGTGGTCTCCCTCCTCGGGAACCCGGCCCACCTGCTCCATGACCCAGCCGGACACGGTAGCCGCTTCACAGGCTCCTTTGACCTGGAACAAATCGTACATATCATCCAGATCGGCGGAGCAGGCGATAAGATAGCTGCCGTCCGGCTGCTTCTGGAATATCTCAATAACCTCGTCATGCTCATCCCAGATCTCACCCACTAGTTCCTCCAGGATGTCCTCCAATGTGGCGATACCCTCTGTCCCGCCGTACTCGTCCACCACTATGGCCATATGGGCTTTGTTCTTCTGCAGGATACGGAGCAGCTCTGATATTTTGGTGTTTCCAGTGGTATAAAACACAGGGGATTTGAGGTGAGACAGCATAGTTTCTCCCCGGTATCGGGCCGCGTAAAAGTCCTTCTCATGGACGACGCCCACGATGTTGTCGATAGTCTCATGATAGATAGGGATGCGGGAGTAGCCGCTCTCCACGAAGAGGGAGGCCACCTCCTCCATGGTGCTTCCCTCCTCAGCAGCCACTAAATCTACCCGAGGGGTAAGGATCTCGGACACCTCCAGGTCATTGAACTCGATGGCGTTACGAATTAGGTCTCCCTCATGCTCGTCCAGGCCGCCCTCGGTCCTGGCCTGCTCTACCATGCCCACCAGTTCCTCCTCTGTGATGCCGTCGTCCCGTCTGCTGCGAAAGATCTTGGACATCAGGCGTTTCCATTGGGTAAACAGGAAATTCAAAGGAGTCAGGACTACCACGAAGATTTGGAGCAGGGAGACGGAAAACATGGCAAAGCCCTCCGGATTTTCCTTTGCCAGGCTCTTGGGGGTGACCTCGCCAAAGATGAGGATCACGATGGTCAGTACCGCAGCGGATACCGCGGGGCCGCTCTCTTCATTAAGCAGCTTGATAAACAATACCGCGCCGATGGTGGTCGCTACGTTGTTGACAATATTGTTGCCGATGAGGATAGTAGACAACAGCTTGTCGTACTCCTCTGACAGCTCAAGGGCCTTGACGGCCCGGCGGCTGCCGTTGTCCGCCTTATTTTTTAGGCGGATGCGGTTCAGTGAGGTAAATGCGGTCTCCGTCGCGGAGAAATAGGCTGACATGGCGATCAGAATGATTAGCGCAATAATCATCCCGATACTGGCACTGTCTAACATTGGAAATGTATCAACTCTGCTTTCCTGATAAAATTATGGGCCACGGGTCCCATATTAGTTTGTTAGTATACCATGATTTCCCTTACAATGCAAATACATCTTCTCGTTGTTTGTCAATATCATCCCCAATTTTTACGGTTTCTTCACAAAAAAATGATGAATTATCCCACAGAGGTTACCCCTATCCCGCTTCATTTTCTCCCGGCTTGCCGTACATCTTCAGCTCCATTTTCCGCCCCTTGTGTGTGTCCCTATTTTTACCATCCGAATCTCTTAGTCTCTCCTGGCACTCCCACAAAACTTTTCCTGTCTAGTTGTCCCAAAACGTCCTCCAACGGACCTGTGCCCTGTTAGATTGGAGGTGATCTCTATCAAACATATTGACAACAGGCCCGGCTGGTCAGAGGCCAGGGAAGGCAGGGCAGCGGAAAAATCGCCCCGCTGGCAGCACATCCGGCATCCCACCCTCTTTTTACCTACGGACCCAAAGCTGTCCCAGGAGGTGGCGCCATGATAGACTATACAGCCCTAGCTGCCGCGTCCATGTCCCTGATTGGCACTCTGGTGGGTACCTTTGGCGGCATCCTGGTGGCCAACAAGCTGACCAACTACCGCATCGAACAGCTGGAACTCAAGGTAGCCGAGCACAACAAGCTTGTCGAGCGCACCTACCAGTTGGAGGGTCGGATGACCGAGGCGGAACACGATATCCGGGATTTGAAGGGAGGACGGCCATGAGAGGACTGTTTCAGTGGCTCCGGGATGTACCGCATCTGTTTGCCAAGGTCACTGTGGTATACTGCGTCGCCTTCGGCAGTCTGAGCAGCCTGTGGGCCCTTCGCATCCTGTCTAGGACCGGCAGTGATCCCGCGGCGCTCCTAGGCGTCATCCTCGGTTTTTTCGGCGGCGAGCTGCTGCTCCTGTCCCTTAAAACGATATTGAAAAACAGGAAGGAAGATAACCTTGAACAACATTTATAAACGTCTGTCCGTGCTCTTTTCCGTCAAAAGTATCGTCACCCTGGTTCTAACTGGCGTATTTGCCTATCTGGCGATTTCCTCCCGTATCGACCAGGATTTCATGACCATCTACGCGGTTATCATCGCCTTTTACTTTGGCACCCAGAGTCAGAAGCTCCAGGACGCGGTGGATGGAGGTACAGAAGAATGACTGTGGAACGGCTCCTATCCACTGCCCGGAAGGAGCTGGGCATCAAGGAGCAGCCAGCCGACAGCAACCGGGTCAAATACAACACAGCCTACTACGGCCGAGAGGTGTCCGGCGGCAGCTACGCCTGGTGCGCCGTCTTTCTGTGGTGGTGCTTCCGGGAAGCCGGGGCGTCCGAACTATACTACGGCGGGGGAAAAACGGCCTACTGTCCCACTCTCCTGTCCTACCACAGGGCGCAGGCCGTGTCCGACTATCGCCCTGGCGACGTCATTTTCTTCAACTTTGATGGGAAGAAAAATGCCCAGCACGTAGGCCTCTGCGAGGACTGGGACGGACAGTATATCACCACCATCGACGGCAACACTGGCTCCGGCAGCGAGGCCAACGGCGGCTCCGTCATGCGGCGGAAGCGGGACAAAACATACATCGTGGGCGCTTACCGCCCCAACTATCAGGAGGGGGAGCAGATGTCTTACGAGGACTGGAAAAAATATATGGACCGCTATCTGGACGACCTGTCCCAGCAGAAGGCAGAGCCAGGGTATGCTGGTCAAATCCGTCGGATCGTCGCGGCGGGCGTCATGAGCGAGGTGGACGGCTCTATTGCCCGCCCCAAGTCCTTCCTGACGCGGGAAGAGGCCGCTGTGAGCTATGCCAATCTTCTAGGGAAGATCAGCGGCCAGTAAATCTATCTTGATACAATAAAAATGAGGAGGATAAAAAGAACGTGACGCAGCATTCGGTATACTTTTCCTATATCAGCTAAACAGACCGTTCTCTTTCACTCTCCTTAAAATCATTCGTCTCTGCTCTTTGGGGCGGAGACGATATGGTGGCAGACCAAAAGAGCCCCTTCTTTCCCATCCACTGTCTCATCTGTCATGAAACAACTATGGGGAGGACTTCGAAACGAAATCCTCCCCACTGTTCTGCCTGTATCTACGGCTGTACCAGCTCCGCCTGGGCGAAGGTGCCGTCCGGCATCTGGACATAGAGGAATCCGCTACCGTCCTCCCAGACTTCACAGCCCGCATATTCCTCACTGTCCGTGTACAGGGACGCTCCGTCGTTCCGCTCCAGCCGGCCCAAAAGCTCGCTGTCCTCCGGCAGCTTCTCCACAGAGCGGACGATATGGTAAGTCTGGCCATCCCGGTATACCAGGATAGCGCCCTCTCCCTGCTGACAGTTCTCCCCCGGTGCGGTAGCAGTGCTGTCACTGTTTGCAGCGCCGGCCTCTCCAGAAGAGGAGGAGGGAATACCTCCAGCAGTATCAGCGCTGCTTCCATCTTGGCCTGCTCCTAACTGAGAGGCGCCATAACCAAGAGCCACTACCAGAGCCAGACAGGCGGCCCACGCCCCCCATCTCCGCCAGTGGAAGGCCGGCTTGGCCCCCTCCTCCGCGTCCTGGATCATGTCGTCGTCCAGCAGCCCCATGGCGTCCAGCAAATACTCCGATGTCATATGGCCACCCCCTCATGCTCCAACAACAGCTTCAGCTTTTGGCGGGTCCGGTAGAGCCGGGACTTCACCTGGCTCTCCGTCAGTCCAAACCGCTTTCCCAGCGAAGACAATGCCTCCAGATGGAAGTATCGACGGACAAAAAGTCGGCGGTCCAGCTCCGGCTGGGTCCGCAAAAAGGTGGAAATCAGGTCGGCTGTCTCCCTGGCATCCAGCTCCTGGTCTGGCACCCTACAGTCCGGCAGGCAGTCCTCCAGCTCCTGGAGAGCCACCTCCACCTGACCGCCGCCCCGCTTGGCCGCCCGCTCCCGCCGCCACCGGTCCAGGGACAGGTTGCGGGTCAGCTTGCCGAAGAAGGCAGACAGCACCGAGGGGCGCTGGGGCGGCATAGCGTTCCACGCCCGGAGCCAGGTGTCGTTGACGCACTCCTCAGCGTCCTCCCGCATAGCCAGTATCCCAAGGGCGATGGCGCGGCAGTAGGGCCCGTATTTCTGGTCACTCTCCACAATAGCCTGCTGGGACCGGGCCCAGTACAGGTCGATGATCTTATGGTCCTCCATGGCGCTCCTCCTTTTTGGACGCGGCAAAAGAATCAATCCTCTAAAGGTATTTTAGCCTGAAATCCGTCTTGCCGCAACCATCTTATTTCTCAAGACGAAAACCAGGGCCGGAGGTTTCCCTCCGGCCCTGGTTTTTTATTTTACTTGCTCAAAATCCGAGGCTGGGTGCTTGCACCAGGGACAAATATAGTCCGCCGGCAGCTCGTCCCCCTCGTATACATAACTGCATATCCTACACACCCACCGCTTCTTGTCCCCGGTGGCGTGGGTAAAATCACCAGGCTTGATGTGGCCCTGGTAATAGGCATAGGTGGCGCTGGCCTGGTCGTTGAGCAGGTCTCCATCCTCCACATCCGCCAAAAACAGGGTGTGGCTGCCCAGGTCAAGATGGGACACGACCCGGCAGGACAGCCAGGCGTTGGTTCCCCGTGTCAGATAGAGCAGGCCGTTCTCCCCCCGCCGGACCTGGTCCTCGGTCCCGGCAAATTTGTCGCTATCCCGGCCGGACTGAAAGCCAAATCGCTTGAACAACTGGAAGTCCGCCTCTTCAGACAGGACTGACAGGTTAAATTTTCCGGTCTCCTGAATCATGTCGTGGGTTAGGTTTCCCTTGTTGACGGCTATGGTAACGCGGTTGGGCTGGGCCGTCACCTGGACGGCGGTGTTAATGATACAGCCGTTGTCCCGCTCCCCCTGACGGGCGGTGAGAACAAACAGGCCGTAGCTTATAGCATACATAGCTCTTTCGTTTTTCATGGCGTTCCTCCTTGGCGGCCAGGCCGGCTTTTTCTCCTTCCAGTATGTCCCGCAAAGCACAAAAAAACCGCCGGAAACGGGTTTCCGGCGGTTTTTTGCGCGATTTATTTGATAATCTTGTTGTCCACTTCGTTGGCCAGCAGAGCAGAGAAATCTGTCAGGGACATGGCCCCCAGGTCCTCGCCGGTGCGGTGCCGGACAGACACGGTATTGTTCTCCACGTCCCGGTCTCCTACCACCAGCATATAGGGCACCTTCTCCATGGTGGCCTCCCGAATCTTCTTCCCGATCTTCTCGTTGCGGTGGTCCACCTCCACCCGGAAGCCGGCCTGGTCTAGGGCCTTGGACACCTGATCGGCATACTGTGCGGCCCGGTCGGTGACAGGGAGCACCTTCACCTGGACGGGATTGAGCCAGGCGGGGAAAGCCCCGGCAAAGTGCTCGGTGATAACGCCGATGAATCGCTCAATAGAGCCCAGCACCACTCGGTGGATCATGACAGGGCGGTGCTTCTGGCCGTCCTCGCCGGTGTACTCCAGCTCGAAGCGTTCAGGGAGCTGGCTGTCCAGTTGAATGGTGCCGCACTGCCAGGTACGGCCCAGGGAGTCAGCCAGGTGGAAGTCCAGCTTGGGGCCGTAGAAGGCTCCATCCCCCTCGTTGATAACAAAGTCCTTGCCCATGTCGGTGATAGCGTTTTTCAAAATCTCCTGGTTGCGCTCCCACTCCTCCACGGTGCCGATGTGATCCTCCGGCATAGTGGACAGCTCAATGGTATAGCTCAACCCAAAGACAGAGTAGACCTCGTCAAACAGGCGGACCGTCTCCTGAATCACGTCCTGCATCTGGTCCCTGGTCATAAACACATGGGCGTCGTCCTGGTTGAAGCAGCGGACGCGGAACAGGCCGTGAAGGGCGCCAGATAATTCGTGGCGGTGGACCAGGCCGATCTCCCCCACCCGCAGGGGCAGCTCCCGATAGGAATGGGGCTCGCTGGCATAGACCAGCATACCTCCGGGGCAGTTCATGGGCTTGACGGCAAAGTCCACGTCATCGATGACCGTGGTGTACATATTATTCTTGTAGTGGTCCCAGTGACCGGATCTCTCCCACAGCTGACGGTTGAGCATGATGGGGGTGGAAATCTCCACATAGCCGTACTTCTTGTGGACCTGCCGCCAGTAGTCCAGCAGGGTATTCTTCAAGGTCATGCCCTTGGGCAGGAAGAAGGGGAAGCCGGGGCCCTCGTCCCGGAGCATGAACAAGCCCAGCTCCTTGCCCAGCTTCCGGTGGTCCCGCTTTCTGGCCTCCTCAATCCGGGCCAGATATTCGTCCAACTCGTCCTTTTTGGGGAAGGCGATGCCGTAGATGCGCTGGAGAGTCTCCCGGTTGGAGTCCCCCCGCCAGTAAGCGGCGTTGCAGGCGGTAAGCTTCAAGGCGTTGCCCTTAATGCGGCCGGTGGAGTCCAGGTGGGGGCCGGCGCACAGGTCGGTAAACTCCCCCTGCTTATAGAAGGAGATGACCGCATCCTCGGGCAGGTCATGGATGAGCTCTACCTTGTATGGCTCGCCCTTCTCCTCCATGAATTGAATCGCCTCCGACCGGGGCAGCTCAAACCGCTCCAGCTTCAGCTTCTCCTTGCAGATCTTCCGCATCTCTGCCTCGATCTGCTCCAGGTGCTCCGGAGTAAAGGCGAAGGGGGCGTCCATGTCGTAGTACCAGCCCTCGTCAATGGAGGGTCCGATGGCCAGCTTTACCTCGGGCCACAGACGCTTGACCGCCTGGGCCATCACATGGGAACAGGTGTGCCAGTAGGTTTGGCGGTATTCGGGATTTTCAAAGGTATAGATGTTTTCTTCGGACATTTTCAGTCGCTCCTTTCTCGCGTTTAGGGGAAGGAACAAAAAAATACGCTCCGCCCCTGATATGTGTCAGGGGTGAAGCGTATTGATACGCACCACGGTTCCACCCTGCTTGCAAGAATCACCGCGCCGTCTCGATCAACGCGGGCGGACCGGAGGGAGGCAGCCGTAGGCCGCCAGTCCTGCGCGTCGTGAACAGGCAAAGCGGGACAACTTGCCGCTTGTGACCTCCTGTAACGGGAAAGCCCCGGCCCGGTCGTCCCGGGCAGCTCTGGAGTGGTACCAGCCATCGCTTCCACAGAGCACTTTCAGCACAGGGCGCCCCTCTCTGGGTGGTCGATTCAGGCTTCTTCTCCTTCTCAGCCGTTTTAACACAGGTACTATATCACCCCCTCAGCCGATTGTCAAGGGCGTACAGGAGGGAAATATGGCCCGTATATGTTCTTTTCTTTGGTTCTGTATTGACTTTCTCTATTTCTGCGTGTTAAAATATATTTATGAAACATTGTTCCGTATATCAGAACAGCAAAAGGAGGAAACTCATTGTGAAAGCTCTCATCTATGAAGGCCCTAAAAAGGTGGCTGTCCGTGAAGTGGAAAAGCCCGTTCCCAAGGAGGGCCAGGCCCTGATCCGCATCGACTACTGCGGTATCTGCGGCTCTGACATTGGCATCTATAGCGGCACCCATCCCCGGGCCAAGGCCCCTCTCGTCCTAGGCCATGAATTTGTTGGCGTCATTGAAGATATCTCCGGTGACTCTAATGGTTTTCAGGTTGGCGACCGAGTTGCTCCCTACCCTCTGATCTCCTGTGGACACTGCTTTGCCTGCCGGAATGGCCGGCCCCATGTGTGCGATACCCTGAAGATCATCGGCATCGACCTAGACGGTGGTGTAGCCGAATATGTGTGCTGTGACACTGATGTACTGTTCAAGGTCCCGGCTTCTGTCTCCAGCAAAGTAGCGGGAATCATCGAGCCTCTAGCTGTGGCTGTCCACACTCTGCACCGAGCCGGCTTTAAGCCGATGGACAGCATTGTCATCATGGGAGCCGGTCCTATCGGAGCCTTAGTGGGTGTGGTAGCCAAGCACAGCGGAGCCTCCCGCATCATCATCTCCGACTTTGATCAGGCCAGACTGGAGATGGCCGCCAAGTTGGGCTTTGACGCGGTCAACTCCAAGGAAGCAGACTTGACCCAGTATGTCCGTCAGGCCACCAATGGAGACGGGGCCGACATTGTTTTTGAATGTACCGGGGCCGAATCTGCCGCTTTGGAGATGACTACTCCCTGCCGCACGGACGGCATGATCTGTCTGGTAGGCGTACATAAGGCCCCCCATCCCGTGGCTCTAGCCGATATGCATTTCCGTGAACTGAACATGACCGCTACCCGTGTTTACACCAAACGGGACTTTGGCCAGGCCGTGGAGCTGACTCAGCGCATCTCTGACGAGTTGGAGCTGCTCATCAGCCATGTCCTGCCCCTGTCCGACTGCGCCAACGTCTTCGATATGATCCACGATCCCCAGGTCCCCACCGTCAAGGTCATGGTGGACTGCCGCAGGTAAGGAGAGGAACATGAAGATTGTCATTTCCGATAACGACCATGTGAATCTAGCCCAGGAGGAGGCCGTCTTTCAGAAGGCTGGTATGGATTTCACCCTCTATCAGTGCCACACGGAGGAGGAGGCTATTCAGCAGCTGAAGGGGGCCGAGATTATTCTGAACCAGTATACCCCCCTGACCCGCCGGGTCATCCAGGCTCTGCGCCCCGAACTGAAAATGATTGTCCGTTATGGTGTGGGGGTAGATAATATCGACTGCGTCGCGGCCGCCGAGATGGGGGTACAGGTATGCAACGTCCCTGACTACGGCATGAACGAGGTAGCAGATCACGCCATGGCCCTCATGCTGTCCCTGGTGCGTAAGACTGTCACTATGGTTAACTACACCAAGGGCACCGACTGGGACTACTCCTACGGGGTGCCCATCCATCGCATCCCCGGCCAGACGGTAGGTATCGTGGGCATGGGTCGCATCGGCCGTACTTTCGCCAAGCGTATGGGCGGCTTCGACTGCCGGCGCATCGCCTATGATCCCTTGTATCAGCCAGGCACTCAGGTTGACGGAGTGGAACTCGTATCCTTTGACACCCTGCTCGAGCAGGCCGACATGATCAGCATTCACTGCCCTCTCCAGCCCTGCACCCGCGATTTGTTCGACCTGGCCGCCTTCCAAAAAATGAAGCGGGGCGCCTATCTGGTCAACACCTCCCGTGGTGGTATCGTCAATGAGGAGGACCTGTACACCGCCCTGACCACCGCCCTGATCGCCGGCGCGGCCTTGGACGTCACAGCGAAGGAGCCTCTTCCCCGCCCCAGCAAGCTGCTGGAGCTGGAGAATTTCCTGTGCACCCCCCACATCGCCTGGTACTCCGAGGAGGCCGCCCAGGAGATGAAGCGCAAGGTGGCCGAGGAGGCCGTACGCTTTGCCACTGGGGAAAAGGTGCTGTATCCGGTCAACCAAATTTGAAATTCACCAATCAAGAGGAGGAATCTCCATGGCCGAGGATACCATTCAGTCCGTTGCTCGCGCCTTCTCCATTCTGGAGCAGTTGGCCGCACAGGGAGAGATGGGCGTCCGGGAGCTCCACGGCGCTACCGGACTCAGCGTCACTACGGTCCATCGCATTCTAGGCACACTGACAGAGCTGGGCTATGTCAGGCAGAATGAGAACACCAGCCGGTACGGGTTGACTTATAAGATGCTCGCACTGGGACAGCGGGTGCCCCAGCACAGCACAGTTATCCAGCTGGCCCACCCGTTGCTCCAGCAGTTATCCGAGCAGGCTTGCGAAACCATCCACTTCGCCGAGCGGTCGGACACCAATATCCGGTATATCGACAAGGTCATTCCCTCCTCTGGTGTAGTCGTCATGGGCTCCTGCCTGGGCATGGAGCTACCCATGTACAGCACTGCTGTGGGCAAGTCCATGATGGCCGATATGTCCCGCCAGGAGGTGGAGGACATCTGGTCCCGCTCCCAGATCATCACCTATACCCCCAACACGGTGTCTTCCCTTCCCGAGCTGGAGCGCCAGCTGGAGGAATGCAGGCTGGCGGGGGTATCCTATGACTGGGAGGAGCGGGAGCCTGGCATCTCCTGTGTCGCTGTTGACATCCTGGACGTGACCGGCAGGCCGGCCTACGCGGTCAGTATTTCCAGCTCGGACGCCCGTATGAGGCAGAATCAGGATCGGTATGCCGATCTGTTGCGGGAAGTGAAGGTCCGACTGACTGAACTGATCGGCTATTCCCTTTGATACACGATGATAGCGCGGGCCTAGAGGCCCGCGGAGAAAGGAAGGTTTTCCCATGAACAGCTTATTTGATCTCACCGGGAAAAAGGCTATTGTCACCGGCGGCACTAGAGGACTGGGCCACGGCATGGCGGAGGGCCTGATGGAGGCCGGCGCCGCTGTAGTCATTTTTGGTACCAGCAAAAAGGTGATCGAGGTGGCCGCCCAATTCGAAGCAAAGGGCTATTGGTGCAAAGGCATCGCCGTGGACCTGGCCGACGACCGGGCCAGGCAGGAGGCCTTTGACCAAGCCGTCGCTCTGCTGGGCGGCCTGGATATTCTGGTCAATGCCGCCGGCATACAGCGCCGCCACCCCAGCCCCGAATTTCCTCTTCAGGACTGGAAGGACGTACTCAATGTCAACCTGACCGCTCCCTTTGACCTGTGTCAAATGGCTGCCAAAGAATTTCTAAAAAAGGAACAGCCCTGCGGGAAGATTGTCAACATTGCCTCTATGCTCAGCTTCTTTGGCGGTATGACCGTCCCCGCCTATGCCGCCTCAAAAGGGGGAGTGGCCCAGATGACCAAAGCCCTGTGCAATGAGCTGGCCTCCAAGGGGATCCAGGTCAACGCCATCGCCCCCGGCTATATGGATACAGATATGAATGTGGCACTCACCGATGTCAGCAACCCCCGATACCGTGAGATCACCGACCGGATCCCCGCCCACCGCTGGGGCACCCCGGAGGATATGAAGGGGACAGTGGTATTCCTGGCCTCCCGGGCCTCTGACTACCTCAACGGGGCCGTCATTCCTGTGGACGGCGGCTACTTGGTTAAGTAAGGCGGTCCTGCTAGGCACCCGTAAGCTCTTAATATAGTATACGGAAGGCCCCCGCTCGAAATGGCAATCGAGCGGGGGCCTTCCACATGAAGAAAGGAATGGGAAACATCTTGTTCAGAAGGTCACTTCTGGAGCAGATGGACAGCAAAGCCACCAAACTCCTGCTTCAGATAGACAGCAATCATCTTTTCACCCTTATATTTGGCGGTGGATTCATCCAGTTGGAAGCCATGCTTCTCCAGCTCCACAGCGGCCCTGGCAATGCTGTTGGTCTTTACGGCAATATGACCGTTTTGGCCCAGGTACATACTCTTCATAACCTCAACAGCACTGCTGGCAAAGTTGGAGCTGTTGCCCGTCTTAATCTCAAAGCCAAAAGCGTCCTTCAGCCCCTGGCACACATCCATGGATGCCTCGTCACTGGCGGTATTGATGCCGATATGGGCCACCTCAAATCCCAGAACGGCTTGGCGGGCCTCCTGGCACAGGCGGGTGATCTTGTCAAACGCATGGGCAGCGATGTCGCCCTTGGAACACAGCCAGCTCCCACCCACAGCATGGATAAAGGGAGCGGCAATATACTCGCCCAGATTCTGCCCATTGACCCCACCGGTGGGGATAAACTTCATAGAGCCAAAGGGGCCGGACAGCGCCTTCATGGCGCTCAGGCCGCCGTAGACGTTGGCCGGGAAAAATTTGACCACTTTCAGGCCATGGGACATGGCGGCCATGATCTCCGTAGGGGTGACACAGCCGGGAGTGATGGCCACGCCGTTTTCCACACACCAGGCTACCACTTCGTCGCTATAGCCGGGGGAGACGATGAACTTGGCACCGCACTCCACGGCCTTTTCGCACTGCTCCAGAGTAATAACGGTGCCGGCGCCCACTACCATCTCGGGGCACTCCTTGGCTACGGCGGCGATGGAATCCGCGGCAGCGGCGGTGCGGAAGGTAATCTCCATCACATCCACGCCGCCAGCCAGCAGGGCCTTGGCAGTGGGAACCGCGTCCTCTGCCTTATCCAACACCACTACGGGCACGACGCCCGCGTTACCCAGTTTTTCAACAATATCCATAGAAATGTCCCCCTTATCTCTGGACACGGCCAGAGGTGTTGCCAGCGGCCAGAGACTCCACTTCACTGACAGACATCATATTGAAGTCGTGGTCGATGCTGTGCTTCAGGCAGGAGGCGGCCACGGCGAAGTTGATCGCTTTCTGGTCGTCATAACCGGACAGAAGGGCATAGATCAGGCCGCCGCCGAAGCTGTCGCCGCCGCCCACACGGTCCACGATATGAACCCGGTAGGTGGGAGAGAAGGAGGCCTTTCCGTCGCTGTACAGCATACCGGCCCAATCATTGTCAGAGGCGGAGATGCTGCCCCGGAGGGTGATAGCCACCTTCTTACAGCCAAAACGCTCGGTCAGCTGCTTGGCCACACTGATGTAGCCTTCGTGACTTAGCTTACCGGTATTCAGGTCGGTATCAGTGGCAGCGATACCAAACACATCCTTAGCGTCCTCCTCGTTGGCGATGCACACGTCCACATAGGGGACCAGTTCAGCCATGACCTTGCCGGCCTCCTCGCGGGTCCACAGCTTCTTACGGTAGTTCAGGTCACAGCTGATGGTCAGGCCCAACTTTTTGGCGGCCTTACAAGCCTCCAGGCAGATGGCGGGCAGCTCGCCGCCCAGAGCCGGGGTGATGCCGGTCCAATGGAACCAGTCAGCACCGGCAAAAATCTTTTCCCAGTCAAACTCAGAGGCCTTAGCCAGAGAAATGGCGGAGTTGGCCCGGTCATAGATCACCTTGGAGGCCCGCTGAGAGGCACCCTTTTCGGCAAAGTAGATGCCCAAGCGGTCGCCGCCCCGGATCATCAGGCTGGTGTCCACACCGTAACGGCGCAGCTCGTTGACCGCAGCCTGACCAATCTCATGGGCCGGAACCTTGGAGACAAAGGCGGCGTCCATGCCATAGTTGCACAAGGACACGGCAACGTTGGCCTCACCGCCAGCATAGGTGGCCTCGAACTTGTCCGCCTGGACAAAACGGAGGTACCCCTCCGGATTCAGGCGCATCATAATCTCGCCAAAGGTGATAATTCTTTTCATTGTAGTTTCCTCCTCGTTGTGTTGATATTTCATTGGCTCCGCGATATTCACGTTCTTCGCTTGCTCACTTGACGCTTTTTGCGGCAGCTAATAGCTCACGGGCTGTTTCGGTAATTTTGTGAAACTCTCCGGCCTCGATCCATTTCTTGTTGGCCAGATTGCCGCCCACACCGGCGCCGCACATTCCCGCTGCCATATAGTCGGCCACGTTCTTTTCATTGATGCCGCCCACTGCCAGCAGCTTTACATGGCTGATGGGAGCCCGGATAGCCTTTACATAGGAGGTGCCTAGTTCGCCTGCCGGGAACAGCTTAACATAGTCAGCTCCAGCGTTATGCGCCGTCATGACTTCGCTGGGCGTCATAGCACCGGGCATAGACACCAGCCCCAACTCCCGTGTGCGGCGGATGACCTCCACGTTGACGTCAGGAGAGATGATGTACTTGGCGCCAGCCTTGGCAGCCAGCTCCACCAATTCCGGTGTGGTGACCGTACCGGCGCCTACCAGCATCCGTCCCTGGTATTTGGCTCCGATTTCGGCTATGGCGTTGGCCGTCACTGGGAAGGAGTCTGGATTCTTTTGATCGAAAGTGATCTCCATCAGCCGGATTCCACCTTCATACAGGGCGTCCGCCACCTTCATACACTTTTCCGCATCGATGCCGCGGACGATGGCGATGATCTTCTCCTCTTCTACCATCTGGATAACTTGTTCTCTCATAGCGGCCTCCATTTTTCATATTATGAAAATTTTTATCGTATTATGATATCCAAACACATTTATATCTCTTTTTTCCTCTCATGTCAATCCTCTCTTTTCATAAAATTTTTGTCTCTATTTTGTGTAAAAACTATTGCTGACCTATGACAAATTGTGTTATGCTGGAAAAAATAATTGTAAAGGGGGCGGATCACATGAATGGATCCTCTGGCTCGGTCCAGTCTGTGGCCCGTGTGTTAGATATCACGGAGGCGCTCTCCACTGCACCACAGGGGATGTCCCTGTCCGACCTGGCTGCCACCACTGGTCTGCACATCAGCACGACCCACCGGCTGCTGGGCGTGTTGGTTGAACGCGGCTATGCGTGCAAAGACCAGGAGAGCGGAAAATACCGGCTGACACTCCGCTTGTTTGAGGTAGGCAGCCGCGTTTCCACTGCGTTGAATCTGCTCACCGCCGCCAAGCCCATGCTGGACGAGCTGGCCGCCGACTGCCAGGAAGTGGTCCATTTGGTAGAGCGGGATAACAGCGACGTGATCTACATCTATAAGGCGGAGCCCGCCCGCCCTCTGGTTCGAATGGCCTCCTATGTCGGCTGCCGCAATCCTATGTACTGCACCGGAGTGGGCAAGAGCATACTGGCCTATCTCCCCGATGAGGAAGTCATCAAGGTATGGGACAGCTCCGAGATCCACACCTACACAGAAAAGACCATCACAGATCTGGACACACTCCGCTCCAGTCTAGAGCGGGTCCGTAGGTTGGGCTATGCCGTGGATGACGAGGAGCACGAGCCAGGTGTACGCTGTGTAGCCGCCCCAATTTTCAACTGGTCTGACCACCCTGTAGCCGCAGTCAGTATCTCTGCTCCTGTTTTCCGAATGACCGATAAGTTTATGGAGCAGTTGCTGCCCAAACTGCTCCGGTTGACCCGCGATATCAGCCGTATGATGGGCTGTACAGCTCTATAAAGCGTTTTCCTGGGAGGAACTTTTCCTCCCAGGTTTTTTATTCTTTAGCAAATAAAGAATTTGTTAATATTCCAGCCCTTAATTTGTCTGGAATAGACAAATATCTAAAACTTTTTTATGCAAGCTTTTCAAAAATTAATTCACTACTTGACTTTTTTCTTTAAACAAGCTATTAGGTTGATTGTAAAATGAAGTTGGACACCTAAGAAAAAATCCATAGTGATTTTCCCCACATGGTAGAATGAAGTTTGCACACAACTT